>CP039459.1:1565000-1923586 GCA_004843165.1 Acetobacteraceae bacterium | reverse complement strand
AAAATTTCGAAGAACGAAAAACGCGCTTTAAAAAAGCGCGCAAAACCCCCACCCCATTCAACTTCCGGAAATCAGCCTAATGCTTTAATGCGTGCTGAAAGACGGGATAGCTT
This sequence comes from Acetobacteraceae bacterium, assembly GCA_004843165.1. Classification (NCBI taxonomy): domain Bacteria; kingdom Pseudomonadati; phylum Pseudomonadota; class Alphaproteobacteria; order Acetobacterales; family Acetobacteraceae; species Acetobacteraceae bacterium. The sequence continues at coordinate 1,923,473 of CP039459.1, read as the reverse complement.
GCGGTTAATTGTGCCGTGAGGAATAATTCCTTTTGTCGCAGCTCTTTGCATTTCAGGCTGAGCCAAACGGAAGGCAGCTGTTGCTTGCTCTTTTTCACCTTCAGAAATCGCAGACTCGACTTTTTTAATAAAAGTTCTTGTGCGAGAAAGGCGAGAAGCATTTCTTAGGCGTCTTCTGTCGTTCTGCCTGATACGCTTTAAAGCTGAAGGATTATTTGCCATGCGGTACTCCAAAATAAGAAAAATATCTTGTCATCAAGGTAGTTTATATAAAAATTCTTCAGAAGGAGTACCAGTTACTTCCAGTATCGTCAAGCAACTATCCTTCTTTTAAAAGTAGGAAATACAGACTTTTTATGTATATCACACATCCGCCTTCAAAATAATCAGAATAAGAAAATTGCAAGAAAGATAAAAATAGGCCATTACAGTAGGTATATAATCCGCCTATTAAATCGGCTTTTTTAACCTTTTAAACATGAGATTTTATCTTCCATGGACATGACAGATTTTGGTTACCAGCAGGTCCCCTCAGAACAAAAACAGAAGCTTGTAAAGCATGTTTTTGAGAGTGTCGCTAAAAATTACGACATTATGAATGATGTCATGTCCCTAGGAATTCACCGCTTATGGAAACAGATTTTTGTCAATGAGCTTTATCCTCGCCCACAAGCAAAACTGTTAGATTTAGCAGGCGGTACAGGCGATATTAGCTTCCATTGGCTTAAACGGAATGGCGGCCCTGTTCTCCTTACGGATATCAACAACGCAATGCTTTCTGTCGGAAGAGACCGTGCCATCAATAAAGGGTATTTTGGGGAGAAAATAGATTTTTGTTGCGTAGATGCAGAAAAAATTCCCCTAAAAGATCAATCCGTTGATCGTGTTTCCATTGCCTTTGGCCTTAGGAATTGCACCAATAAAGAAAAAGTTCTCCAAGAAGCATACCGTGTGCTTCGTCCTGGCGGACGCTTTTGTTGTCTAGAGTTTTCTAAAGTAACCATTCCTGTTTTTTCCAAAATCTACGATGAATGGTCATTTAAGATTCTCCCTCAAATGGGAAAGATTATTGCCAAAGATGCTGATAGCTATCGCTATTTGGCTGAAAGCATTCGTATGTTCCCCGATCAAGAAACATTAGCGCAAATGATGCGCAATGCAGGCATGCAAAATGTTAAATACAAAAATTTATCTGGTGGAATTGCCGCAATCCACTCTGGATGGCGTTTTTGATCTAAGAGAAGACAAAAGGGTATTTATATGTCTGCTGTTCAGAACTTAAATGCAAAAAAAAATATCCTCCTTATTATAAGCGGCAGTATCGCCGCTTATCGCTCTCTTGAACTCATACGAAATCTCAAAAAAAAAGCGGATGTTTCAATTTTCCCGGTTTTAACAAAGGGTGGAGAAGATTTCATCACGCCTTTATCCCTACACGCTCTATCTGGAAATATTTGCCTAAAGGATGGAGATTGGAAAGAAAAAGGGATGGCGCATATTGAGCTTTCTCGGAATGCCGATCTTATTCTTGTCTGCCCTGCTTCCGCTAATTTTATAGCGCGCCTTGCGGCAGGAATGGCCGATGAACTTGCAACGTCTTTAATTCTATCGACCAAAACACCTCTTTTAATTGCACCAGCGATGAATCCCGAAATGTGGCAAAATCCAGCAACGCAAGACAATATAAAATGTCTCATTAAAAGAGGTATGAAAATAATCCCGCCTAATAAGGGTAATGTTGCATGTGGAGAATATGGTGTTGGACGATTGGCAGAACTTCCCCTTATTGAAAGCAAAACACTTCAAATCTTAGGATTTAAATCAAATCAAATACTTTCTGAGAAAAAGATCATTGTCACGGCTGGACCGACACAAGAAGCACTTGACCCTATTCGTTTCATTACAAACCATGCCTCTGGAAAACAAGGATATGCTATTGCAGAAGTTCTAGCGCATGCAGGGGCTAACGTGACCCTTGTCACAGGCCCAAGCCCCTTAATGTGCCCAGAAAATGTTTCTGTTCGGCGAATTAAAACAGCCTGTGAAATGCAAAAAGCGGTACAGGAACTTCTTCCTGCAGATATTTTTATCGGTACAGCAGCTGTTGCTGATTGGCGGCCTGATTTTCAATCTGAAAAAATAAAAAAAACAGCTGAAAACGGCTTTGAAAATATTAAATGGCATCCAAATCCAGATATTTTAAAAAATTTAGGCCACTCAATGGAACGACCAACACTTCTGATCGGTTTTGCAGCTGAAACGCAATTTCTAAAAGAGAATGCCCATAAAAAACGTTTAGATAAAAACTGCGATTGGATCATTGCCAACAATGTCAAAGAAGGAGTTTTTAACAGCGAATTTAATACAATTAGCTTTATTTCATCAGAGGGATCTGAAGACTGGCCAAAAATGTCAAAAAAAGAAGTCGCTGAAAAGCTTCTTCAAAAAATTATCAAATTTTTCTCTAAAAAATAATTATCTACCCAAAATTCTCTTCTCAATAGAAGGTGAATATTCATGGTAACAAAAAAGGAAGCTCAATGAGCTTCCTTTTCTATCATTCCCTATTTTTAAAATAAGAAATTTAATTAGCGACGTTCTGCCATAATTTCATCGGCAACATTCTTTGGAACCGCTGAATAATGATGGAACTGCATTGTAAAGGATGCACGGCCCTTTGTTGCTGAGCGCAAGTGAGAAATGTAACCAAACATTTCTTTCAAAGGAACCTGAGATCTAACCAAAACAGTAGAGCCCATTGTTTCCTGATTTTGGATAATACCACGACGACGATTTAAGTCACCGACCACATCCCCAACATGCTCATTAGGTGTTGTAATTTCAACATCCATAATTGGCTCAAGAATGACAGGTCCTGCCTTTTTCATTCCCTCACGGAAACATGCTTTAGCTGCAATTTCAAAGGCCAATGCTGAGGAGTCAACATCATGATACTTACCGTCAAGCAAGGTAAAGGAGAAATCAACCGTCTGGAACCCTGCGAGAACACCCGTAGATGCCTGCATTCGAATCCCTTTATCAACTGCTGGAATATATTCCTTAGGAACAGAACCACCGACAATTTTATTTTCAAAAATAATTGTGTCTGGCTCTTCAGAAGGTGAAAATTCAATTTTAACTTCAGCAAACTGACCAGAACCACCAGATTGTTTCTTATGTGTATAAGTTTCAATATGTGATTTTGTAATTGTTTCACGATATGCAACCTGAGGCGCACCAATATTGGCTTCAACACCATATTCACGCTGCAAACGATCGACAATAATATCAAGATGTAACTCACCCATACCCGAAAGAATGGTCTGACCTGTTTCTTGATCTGTCTTCAGTTGCAAAGAAGGATCCTCAGCTGTCAACTTTTGAAGCGCAAGGGTCATTTTTTCAACGGCATCTTTTGTTTTTGGCTCAACAGAAATATCAATCACAGGAACCGGGAACTGCATACGCTCAAGAACGACAGGATCTGCCGGATCTGCAAGTGTATCTCCTGTAACAGTATCTTTTAGCCCCAAGAATGCTGCAATATCTCCAGCACCGACAGATTTCACTTCTTGACGTTTATCTGCATGCATCTGGAAGATACGACCAACGCGTTCTTTTGTCCCTTTGGTTGTGTTTAAAATTGTATCACCTGAATTTAAAACACCACGGTAGACACGAACAAAAGTCAATGTTCCGTATTTGTCTGAAATAATTTTAAAGGCAAGGCCTGCAAATTTACCTTCAGGATCAACAGGAACGATTGGAAGGAAGTCTTCATCAATGTCTTTGTCATCTTCTGGTGGCGCAATACGAATACCTTCAACTTCATCTGGAGCTGGAAGATAATCAATAATACCATCCAAAAGTGGCTGAACACCTTTGTTTTTAAATGCCGTACCGCAAAGAACTGGTCTAAATTCACCAGAAACGGCACCTTTTTTGATGCAACGTTTAAGTGTTTCGATAGAGACCTCACCCTTTTCGAAATACTCTTCCATTGCAGACTCTTCCATACCAAGAGCCGTATCAAGAAGATTTTGGCGAGCTTCTTCTGCTTCTTCTTTTAACTCTTCCGGAATCTCTTCGTAGTGATATTTCGCACCAAGATCACCACCTTCCCAGATGATGGCTCTCATCTCGACAAGATCAACAACGCCGACAAAGTTTTCTTCTGCACCAATTGGCAACTGAAGCGGAATTGCGACGATATCAAGCTTTTCTTTTAAAGTGCTGAAAGCATAATGAAAGTCAGCGCCTGTTCTATCTAGCTTATTGATAAAAATAATACGTGGAACGTTATAACGATCAGCTAGACGCCAGTTTGTTTCTGACTGAGGTTGCACACCGGCAACACCTTCAATAACAAAAACGGCACCATCGAGAACACGTAGGGAGCGATTGACCTCAATATTAAAGTCAATATGGCCTGGCGTATCAATAATATTAATACGATGGTCTTTCCACTCACAGGTCACAGCGGCTGAAGTAATTGTAATACCACGCTCACGCTCCTGAGCCATATAATCTGTCGTGGTATTACCTTCATGCACTTCACCAATTTTATGGGAAACGCCTGTATAGTGAAGAATTCGTTCTGTTGTCGTTGTTTTACCCGCATCAATATGGGCTGTAATCCCGATATTGCGAATACGTGAAAGAGCTGATTTCGCTCCTTGGATGCTGTCAGACACCAAATGCCTCCATAACTCCTGTTTAAGCAGGGATAACTCTATTAATTAACAATACAATAGGTGCCAGCGAGCCTAACCAGAAGAAGGAGTACTCCCCAGACACTTTTTCTATAAAACTTAAAACCTAAGCAACAGCAACGTCCGAACGGTCGCGGGCACGCTGAATGCGACGTTTTAAACGCAAAGCTTCCGGAGAAAGCTTTCTATTTGGTGTATTTAATAGAAAAGCATCCAAACCACCATTATGTTCAATGGTGCGCAGACCACGTGTTGTTAGGCGCATTTTGACGGATGTGCCAAGGATCTCGGAGAGAAGGCTGGCATCTTGTAGATTAGGTAAAAAACGGCGGCGGCTTTTGTTATTAGCATGACTGACATTATTTCCAGTCAAGACACCTTTGCCCGTAATCTCGCAACGGCGGGACATACTATATTATCCTTAAAAAAATGAATGATGATTAAATCAAAAATATCTCTCTATTATAAGAGAATTTGAAGATTCAGAACACCCCAAATGAGAAAATTCTCTAAAATAGAATGGCGACTTTATATAAGTAACTGTATGATAACGTCAAGAAAACTTGCGATCAGAAAATCCATCCAAAGAGACAAAACATTTAAAATGCCCGTATTTTCCAAAGATATTCCGCGCCTGCGGAGAAATCAACTTCATTTTTATGCCAGAGTTCTTTTAGCTGTTCTAATTATCGGATTTACCCTTTATATGCTAAGAGATTTCCTTTCGGCTATTGTTTGGGGTGGTATTTTAGCCATTGCTTTCTGGCCCCCCTATCAGTGGGCACGTGAAAAGCTCACTAAGAAAAAATCATCGTGGCTGGCAGCACTTTTCACGTCTCTTTTGTTTTTGGCTATATTAGGTCCTCTTATTTGGTTGCTTATGCAAATTGCTGATGAGTTAAGTGATGTCACCAAATGGTTGGAATACGTCCAAAAATCAGGCATAAGCCCTCCGGGATGGCTTTATGCTATCCCCATAGATAATAGTCGAATAATCACGTGGTGGAACACAAATCTTGGGCAACCCGGATCACTTTCCGAGATGTTTCGTTCTGTTAATTTCACCCATAGTGTAAAGATCACGCGTCAAGTTGGCATATTTGCGATACATAGCGCACTACTCTTTGGTTTTACCTTTTTAATTTTCTTCTTTTTTTTAAGAGACGGACGAGCAATTACTCAAAAGACCCTTATTGCCTCAAGACGTCTTTTTGGACGTCATGGCGAAACGATTGGGCGGCAAATTATTGATTCCATTCACGGAACTGTTGCTGGCCTCGTTATGGTTGCGCTAGGAGAAGGTGTAGCCATTGGCATTATCTACATTTCAGCACATGCCCCCCAGCCTATTCTTTTTGGATTTTTAACCGCTTTTGCAGCGATGATTCCAATGCTAGGTGGTATTTTTGTTGCTATTGTTTCTTGTATTTTATTAGCGCAAGGACATATGGTTGCTGCAATTATTACCTTTTTTGCAGGAATTATTGTCCTTTTTATTGCGGATCACTTTATTCGCCCTGCACTTATTGGCGGCAGCACAAAACTGCCATTTTTATGGGTGCTTTTAGGAATTTTAGGCGGTGCAGAAACATGGGGACTTTTAGGATTATTTGCAGGACCCGCAATCATGTCTGCCTTACATCTTTTATGGACAATCTGGACAACAGATCCACGCAATAAAAAGCGCACTTTTACAAAGCCAAAAGATCTTATTTTTAAATAGTAAAGAAGGCAAAAAAAAACCACTTAAAAGAAAATTTTCTTTTAAGTGGTCGGGCAGGCGGGATTCGAACCCACGACCCCCAGTCCCCCAGACTGATGCGCTACCAGACTGCGCTACTGCCCGACTAAACCGTGTGTAGAAATATCAAACTTTTTCTTGAGAAACAATAGTTTCCCCTAGTTTCTTTAAGGAATTTAGAAGATTATTTAAACCCTCTTTTAAAGCCTTATTTTCTTCTGAAAAATTTGCCTCTCTTTCCTTTAATGAATTTGCTGTTTTTTCTAAGTTTAGAAGAGGAGATGATTCTATGTCTTCTTGCTTAAGAGAGACCGTCTCAGAATCTTGCGCTTTTAAAGCTAAATCGCTAGAGAAACGATGTGAAATAATGGTGAAAATTTCTGTATTTTTACGCCCTTCCTGATAAAGAAGACGGGAAATCTCTCTAAAAATTTCCACTGTTTTTTTATCATAAAAGCGTCGTCCGGTAGAATCTCTAAAAGACTTAATGAAAGGATATAAAACCTCCCAACTTCTCAAGCGATAGGCAGGGATTTTCAGCTCATTAGCTAAGTCTGACAACAGAACATATGATTGATTGGACGACAATTCTTGTTGCATACCCTTATGCTCCCTAAGACTATAAATTTCTTAAACTGTTAAGATTATATCCTTAACAGAACAGCTCCCCAAGTAAGACCTCCCCCTAGAGCCTCCATAAGAACGAGATCACCTTTTTTAATTCTACCATCTGAAATTCCTTGCGCTAAAGCCAATGGAATAGAAGCCGCCGATGTATTCGCATGATCGGCAATTGTAGAAATGACCTTTTCTAAAGGGAAATCTAGATTTCTTGCTAAAGCCTCAATGATTCTTTGATTAGCCTGATGCGGAACAAGCCAATCAATATCCGTCATTGCAACATTATTTAAAGCTAAGGTTTCACGAACAGAGGAAGAAAGAAGTCCAACAGCTCTGCGAAAAACTTCTCTTCCCTGCATCTTTAATTTTCCGGTAGTGCCTGAAACCCCAAGAGCACCATCAATAAATAAAATATCTGAAAGCGTTCCATCTGAATGGATTTTGGTCGAAAGAATTCCCTCCTCGTTGGAAGAAGAGACGCTTTCCAAAACAACAGCACCGGCACCATCACCAAAAAGAACGCATGTTGTCCGATCATTCCAATCTAAAAGACGAGAAAATACTTCAACACCCAGAACAAGAAAACGCTCTCCAGGACGCTGCTTTAGCATCGCCTCAGCAACAGAAAGGGCGTAAATAAATCCGGAACATGCAGCGCTGAGATCAAAACCAAAAGCAGATTTTATGCCAAGCTCTGCCTGAATTTTTACTGCCAAAGATGGGAAGACCTGATCCGGAGTCGAGGTTGCAACAATAATCCCAGTAATATCTTGGGGCGACAATCCAGCTTTCTCAAGAGCCTCTCTTGCAGCCTTCGCCCCCATGAATGTTGCTGTTTCATCCGTCTCAGCTAAAGAGCGTTTTAAAATCCCCGTTCGACCACGTATCCAATCGTCTGAGGTATCAATTTTCTGGGCTAGCTGTTGATTCGTAACTTTATTACGGGGCAAATAAGTACCAATTGACTTAAAAACAACTCTAGGAATAGTAGGCTTCATAGACTCTTCAGTTTTAGAAAAATTCATGCTCAGGATTTAGCAGAAAAAGCTTCTTGAGATTCTGCTAGGCGTTTTTTAATGTGATCGTTCATATCAAAGGCAACAGCATCGACAGCGACATCAACGGCCGCAGCAAAACTTTCAACATCTGCTCCGCCATGTGACTTCACAACAATCCCATTCAAACCAATCAAAAGAGCCCCATTATAACGACGAGGATCAATCCAATCCTTCATGCGATCAAGACCACGACGTGCAAGAAGATAGCCTAACTTTGTAAAAACAGAGCTTGAGAAAACGGCACGTAAAAGACCATAAGCAAGCTTTAAAGCGCCTTCTCCCATCTTCAAAGCAATATTACCTGTAAAACCGTCTGTTACAATCACATCCGTATGTCCGGCTGTAATATCATGTCCTTCAACGAATCCGACAAAACGCGAGGCTAAAGGACCGTTACGAAGCGCAGCAGCCGCTTCATGCAGACGTTCATCTCCTTTAACATCCTCAGAACCCACATTCAAAAGACCGATTGTGGGTTCTCGAATATCTAGCATTGCACGAGAAAAAGCCTCTCCCATAATTGCAAATTCCACGAGATTACGGGCATCACAAGCAAGATTAGCACCCAAATCGAGCATCACAACATCCCCTCTTGCAGAGGGCTGAACAGCAACAAGAGCAGGACGGGAAATTCCAGGAAGAACTTTAATAATGATTTTAGCCAGCGCCAGCATTGCACCACTGTTTCCGGCAGAAACGACCCCAGCAGCTTCTCCTTGAGCAACGGCCTTCATCGCAATTTGCATTGAACTTCCCTGAACTCTCAAAGCCTTTGTTGGCTTCATGTCCATAGGAATTACCATCGGTGCGTGACGGATATCACAAATTTTAGCTGCCTTAGAATGGCGTAATAGCCCTCGCTGAAGTGAAGGACCATCTCCAACAAGGAGAATTTTTACCCAAGGATGACGGTCTGCTGTCTTATCAAGAGCAGCAAAAACAATATCAGCGCCGCGATCGCCCCCCATAGCGTCGACCGCAAGGGTATAAGGTGGACTTTTGGGACTTTCTACGACCGACGAAAGATCACCCTGTTTCTGAAACTCACCCTCTGAATCTTTCATATTCTCGTGCATCCTACCGTCAACTTACCCTACACCCAACAAGTCAAGAAACTATAAGGATTAAACCCGAACAGCACCTTTTAAAGCATTCCCTTCTGCGGAAACAATTTCACGGCTTTTGTATGAACCACAATGGCTGCAAACATGGTGAGGACGTTTGCGTTCACCGCAAGAAGCGCACTCTGTGCTTGCAGAAGCTGAAATCGCATGATGACTACGTCTCATGCCTTGACGGGATGGGGTTGTTTTTCTTTTTGGAACAGCCATAAATAAATACCTAAAAATAAAAAAATGAGAGAACCAATAGCAATATTTTCTATTAATATCTACAAAAATAGCCAGCTAAATAGCGCTGGAATATTCCCATTTTTGGAAATCCCGAAACAAAATATACTTGCATCTAGCAGAGAAATAGATGTTTTTGCAAGAAACTCCGCTGAATAAATACAGTCTTTTAGCTTAAAATACTATACAAAAATTCACTTGGATTTGAAGGAAATTTTTTTCAAAACGTCAAAAGGACTAACCTTTTTCTCCTCTGATGCCGACATATCTTTATAGCCTGAGATCAAATCCTCATAATTTTCCGCACGAGGGTACGGCGGTATTTCTAGCGCAAATTGCTCTAGGGCAACTTCACCCAATGGTAAAATTTCCTCCTCATAATAAAAAATATCTTTTTCCTCACAATCCTCTTCACTCATTGAGAAATTTTCCTTAGAGGCGAATTCTTTCGGCTCAAAAATAATCTCAAAATCATTTTCAAGAACCTGATTAATCAAAACACCGCTTGAAACACAATTTTGTGGGAAATGTGCCGTAAGCTTTCCTGTCGCGATGATTTTCCCCCGCTTAAAAGCCTTAAACTCAAAGGAACATTTAAAAAAATCAACACGCTCTAAAGAAAAATCTTTTGCGATCTGCTCTAATTGTTCTTTTGTTGCTATAAATTCTTTTTGGTAACCGGGGAACAATTTAGGAACGAGAACAGACGGCATTTTAGAATTATCAAAGCTCTTTTTTTGTTCTGTATTCATATTCATAAATTTCTAAAAACTCCTCACTCAAATTTTAAGAAAATTTTTATCTACAGCAACTATACCATATATAATAAAGCACTTTATATTCAGATAAAATTTCTCCTTGGTAAAATGCAGCAATAGTTGAAACGATGAAAAGAAAAAAATTACTTCCCCTTCCTTTTATTGTTGCTCTATCCTGCCTTCCTTTGGTCTCCGGCTGTTCTTACCTCATACCCAACCCTTTAGAGCAGGGAGCTATTTTAGATCCTAAAGACTATGAAAAGCTCACGCCGGGAAAAACAACCAAAGATGAAGCCATTGCGTTTATCGGCTCTCCGACAACGCATGCTACCTTTGATGACAATACTTGGATCTACATTACCATGACGACAGGCCTTATTCCTGCGAGCTATCCTGGCATTAAATCTCAGCGTGTCGTGATTCTTAATTTTGATAATGGTGGCATTCTACAAGATATCAAAGTCCTCCATAAAGGGGATGCTAAGCCTGTTTCCATGGTTTCCAGAGTAACCCCTACCCCTGGAACAAAAATTTCCGTTATGCAGGAACTCTTAGGTTCTGTTGGGCGTTACAATCCTCTTGGTGGAATGGGTGGTGCTTTCGGTGGACTTGGCGGTATGGGGCGTGGCGGTATGGGGTCAGGCATGATGGGCGGCGGCGCTGGTGGCGGCGGAACTGGAAATACCCTATAAAATTACAAGAAATATTTTTATTTCTTTATTTGTTTTTTTGAGTTATGGTAGGCTGAATAAAATTTTTAGATACCAATCTTCTCAGCTTCCTTTTAAGAGGCTGGACTTTTCCTCTGTTGGAGGTTTTTCCTACCGAATATACTTTGTATATGAGCGGACACCTCTAATGTATTAGTATAACAATGTGTATTTTTGGAGAAAATAAATACGTGCAAGTTACAGTTCGCGATAATAACATCGAGCAGGCTTTAAAAGCTCTTAAAAAGAAACTCCAGCGGGAAGGAGTGTTTCGCGAAATGAAGCTCCGTCGTCATTTTGAAAAACCTTCAGAAAAACGTGCCCGCGAATCAGCAGAAGCCGTTCGTCGTGCTCGTAAGATGGAGCGTAAACGCGTCGAGCGCGAAGGTTTCTAATCTACAGAAATTAAGAATCTCCTTCTTTTTCTTTTGGCAATGTCTATCTATTGATCTTGTCTTAAAAAAAGAGGGAGATTTTTTTTGTCCTCTCTTCCTCTAAACTATAACATCTAACCTTACTTCGAGACTTTGTTACGTATTGATATCGACAAAGAGTGTCTTCGCTTCCAACTCGGAAATTATTGCGAATTTCTCTAATAGACCTAACATTTTTAGTCGTAATTTCCCCTGCTCTCAAAAATTGAATTTTTTTATCTGTTGATCCAACGCTAATGTTCGAATCCTTTAGATGATATGCAAGTATTGCCCCCAGAGCGTAATCTTCCGCTTCTAATATCTCGCCAGAAGGTATTTTTTTTTCCAAATCTCTTGCCATATTTTTCCAACCTGCTGATTGGCGTAAGATAGGATCGTAATGGGCATCTAAAGGAAAGAGATGGAAAATAGCCTGTACATAAACAACAGAAACGCACGTAATCCCAACGATACATCCAACGACTTTCCAAGATCTTGTCGCAAATGTTCCTATAAGAAGACATGTTGGCCAGGTGATAAAAGGCCAGTTGGCCTGAACACGTGCATGAAGCGGATATAAAAGAAAAAAAAGAATACTTGGCAGTAAAGCATAAATTAAAAACACTTTTTCCTTTTTTCTTTCTACTTTCTGTAAAAAGGCCACGAAAACAAGTAAAAAAATTACAGGCGTTATAAGCCCAACCTGTCCACCGATAAGTTCCAAATAATGTGCGCCAATCCTTCCCTCACTGACACATAACCGATGTCCTTGCTTTTCAAAAGTTGAACCATGATTTTGGAAATTCCAAAAAATATTTGGAGAAATTGTTAGAAAAAAAGTTAGACAAGAGAAATAAATTTCTTTTTTAAAAAAAAGGCTGGGCGTTGTAAAAACAAAAGAAAAATATATCCCTACAATAACCAAAATAGCGGTATATTTTGAGAGAAAGCTAAGACCCAAAAAAAAGCCTAAAAGAAGAAATAACAAAAAATACTTTATTTCCTTCTGCTCTTGGTTTTTGAGAAGATATGAAGTTATCCACAAACCTGTGGATAAAAAGAAAATAGCCGGGGTATCTGGGGTTATTATCAAAGAGATAACATTTGAAAAAAGCGTGCAGGTAAATAAATAGACAATCCATTTCCCTTCACTTTCTCCAAAAAAATTTGAAGCAGCTTTCCATAAAAAAAATGTTGTGAGAGTGACAGAGCACACTGCAAAAAAACGGATTCCAAAAGCCGTTTCTCCAAACAGGGCTGAGCCTGCCTTAATCCAATACGCAACCATTGGCGGGTGATCGGGATAACCTAATTGTAAAGAGTGAGACCATAACCAATAATAAGCCTCATCTGGCGTTAGCGGAAAATTGGCTGAAATATATAAATGAATAAGAAAAAAAATCAGAATAAAAACAAAACAAAAATATTTTTTAAAAATATCCTCTATATCCTTCATTTTATTTTTTTTCTGGATCATAGGGGTATTTTATCCATTTATTGTGCAATACAAGTATGATGATATGACAATGCTTGGCAAAATAAAAATCCTACATTTTTAAAAAATTAGTGGAATAATATTTCTTCCAAGAATCATAATTTTGTTTTTTCTATCTGGTGACTGTTTGATTTTATATGTCTACGACTGACTCTCTCAACGTAAAAGTACTTATTATTGGATCCGGCCCTGCTGGTTACACCGCTGCCATTTATGCAGCACGTGCAGGACTTTCTCCCCTTCTTATTTCAGGCCCTCAGCCAGGCGGGCAACTCACAATAACCTCTGATATTGAGAATTACCCTGGATTTGCCACCCCTATCAGTGGCCCCGAATTAATGGAAAATATGAAACAGCAAGCACTGGCTGTTGGTGCTGAAATTAAAGAGGATATTATTATCACCTCCTCTTTGGATAAAGAGGCAAATGATGGAAAGCATTTTGTTTTGACAGGATCTTCTGGGAAGACATACAAAACAGAATCTCTCATCATTGCGACAGGTGCGCAAGCTAAATGGCTTGGATTAGAAGACGAAAAAAAATACCAAGGAAAAGGTGTTTCTGCCTGCGCCACTTGTGATGGCTTTTTTTACCGCAAGCAAAATGTCGCTGTCGTTGGTGGTGGAGATACCGCTGCTGAAGAAGCTTTATTTCTATCTAAAATTGCCTCTAAAGTTTATATGGTTTTTCGCCGCTCACATCTAACAGCGCAAAAAATTATGCGTGACCGCATCGAAGCTTCAGAAAATATTATCCTTGTACCTGAATATAATGTTTCTGCGATCAAAGGTGGTGGTGAGCATGATCTCGTTGAAGAGCTTATTCTTACCCATGCCGATAATGTACAAAAGAAACATTTACAAGTGACAGGTATTTTTGTCGCTATCGGGCATGTACCGAATACGGGCCCCTTTAAATCACAGTTAAAATGCAATGATTCTGGATATATTTTAACGAAACCAGACTCAACCAGCACCTCTATTCCGGGTGTTTTTGCCGCTGGTGATGTACAAGACAGTATTTTCCGCCAAGCCATCACAGCTGCTGGCAGTGGCTGTATGGCAGCAATGGAAGCCGAACGTTATCTTGAAGAATAACACGACTTCCTTAGCAAAAACTTCCTAAACTTCTTAAAACTCATTGCCATCAGGCAATGAGTTTTTTGACTCTTTCCAATGCTAATGAAAGACGTTCTTTTTCCTCTTTAAAATTTGCCAGACGCATTTTATTCTCCGCAACAACCTCTTGCGGTGCACGTTCTACAAATTTTTTATTACCGAGCTTTGATTCTGTTTTTTTCAACTCTTTTTCGACAGATGTATATTCTTTTAATAAGCGCTCATATTCCTTGTCGAAATCAATCAATCCTTTTAACGGCAAATAAAAAGTTTCTTCCTCTATCTTAAACTCTGCGGCCGTCTCTAATGAATCAGAATAAGAAGGAATCATTTCAAACTCTGAGATACGCCCCATACGATCAAGAGCCTCCTGCCAACGCCCTAGTTTTTCTTTAATCTCTTTTTTCTTTGCCTCCTGTGTCAGCGCCAACAGAGCGCCTTTGTTAGAAGGTGCGATATTCATTTCAGAACGAATTGTTCTAATTTTACCAATCACTTCAATCAGCCAATTAATTTCAGCTACCGAAGCGTCAATATTTAAAGCGATCTCTGACCTTGAAGCTTTTTCTGTATGAAGAGAAAGCTTATCGATGAGCGTTGCTGTTACAAAAGGAATAACAGGTTCAAGCAATTCTAAAATTTCTCTAAATAAATTACTGGAAAAAATTCTAAAAAAATTGGAAAGCGAATCATCTCTATTCAAAATAGGTTTTGCGAGTTCAACGAACCAATCACAAAAAACATCTCGTACAAAATGCATACAAATTTGCGCATAATCTGCAAAACGGTAATTTTCTAAAGAAGTTCTCGCTTTTTCTTGAGCTAAACGAAATTCTCCTTGAATCCATCCCATTAAAGTTTGGATCTGATGGAGGTAAGCGGAATCTGAAGATTGATTCTCTTCTGAAACTTCACTTAAATTATCAGAGAACACGTTATTCATCTCTAGGAAGCGTGCAACATTCCAAAGCTTCGTAATAAAATTACGGTGATCCTCAACAATTTTATTACTAATACGAATATCTCTTCCGAGCGTCACGCCAGCACAGAGTGCCAAACGCAATGCGTCTGCGCCATATTCATCAATAATTTCCAAAGGATCAATACCATTTCCCTTGGATTTCGACATTTTTTGACCATTTTCATCTCGAACGAGACCATGAATAACAATCTTTTTAAAAGGCGGTTTTTTTGTAAAATACAGCCCCATCATCATCATTCTGGAAACCCAGAAGAAAATAATATCAAATCCTGTTACGAGCGTACTTGTGGGATAATAAAAGTCTAATTCTGGTGTTTCTTCCGGCCAGCCCAAGGTCGCAAATGGCCACAAAGCAGAGCTAAACCATGTATCAAGAACATCAGGATCGCGTGTCAGTACGACATTCTTTCCTGCTTCTTTTTGTGCTTCCTCCTCTGTTTCAGCAACATATTCATTGCCATTTTCATCGTACCAAGCCGGGATTTGATGCCCCCACCAAAGTTGGCGACTAATGCACCAAGGCTGTAATTCTTTCATCCATGCGAAATACGTGTTCTCCCACTGTTTCGGCTCAAAACACATTTCACCGGCCTCAACGGAATGAACTGCAGCTTTGGCCATTTCAGGCGCATCGCAATACCATTGCATTGTTAAACGAGGCTCAATCACCGTACCCGTACGATCCGAATGCGGCACTGCATGGGAGTGTTCTTCTATTTTTTCAAGAAGACCAGCCTCCTCCAATGCTTGAACCGTTTTTTTACGTAATTCCTTACTGGAAATTCCCTGAGATTCACGAACCCAGTCATCAACTGCCTCTTGGCGGTTATCAAGATCAGACAGCGTAAAGTTCCCTGCTGTATCCAAGATAATTGGCATTTCCAAATTGTGACGCTTACCAACTTCAAAATCATTAAAATCATGTGCGGGTGTTATTTTAACAACACCAGTTCCTTTTTCCGGATCTGAATGTAGATCTGCAACAATTTTAATCAAACGATTTACAAAAGGAACCTTAGCAAATTTACCAATATATTTCTGGAATCTCTCATCTTCTGGATGAACTGCTAGGGCCATGTCCCCAAATAATGTTTCTGGACGTGTTGTTGCAATATTTAAAAAGCCACCTCCTTTCAAAGGATATCGAATATGATACAGCTTCCCTTGAAGGTCTTTACTTTCCACCTCAATATCTGAAACAGCAGATTGCAAAGAGGAATCCCAGTTTACCAAACGATAATCTCTGCGAATAAGACCGTCTTTATACAAACGCACAAAAGCCGTTCTCACGGCTTTTGATAAGCCCTCATCCATTGTGAAGCGTTCACGATCCCAATCTGCAGAAGCACCAAGACGTTTAAGCTGGTCAATAATGATTCCGCCAGATTCTTCTTTCCATTCCCAAACCCTGTCAAAAAATTTTTCTCTGCCAAGATCCTCTTTACGTTTATTTTCTTTTTCAAGCTGTTTTTCGATGAGTACCTGCGTCGCAATCCCTGCATGATCTGTTCCTGCTTGCCATAGAACATTTTTTCCAGCGGCACGCTGAGAACGAATAAGAATATCCTGAAGTGTAAAGGTCAAAGCGTGACCAATATGAAGCTTGCCTGTCACATTTGGCGGCGGGAACATAATTGCATATGCCTCCCCCCCATTTTCTGGAGAGGATTTATGCACTTTCTGTTCTAACCATTCTTTTGTTAAGGCTTTTTCATAAACAGTCGGTGTGAATGTTTTCCCTAAAGCTTCTTTGGCCATATCTATATCTGTTTCATTTTTAGGAAAATTATTTGACATACATTCTCTCTTATCTAATTTCTATCTTTTAACTTCTGAAAAGAAGTTCATTATTTAAAATAAAATTTTCTAAAACCTAGCGTCCCGGCTGGTTTTTTGAAAAATCACTCACACCAAAAGGAAGCCATTTAACTTTTTTGTAATAATCTGTCTCATCATATAATGGAACCGCAAGCTTTAAATCTTTTGCCGTTAAACGACCAATGGCAGTCGCCACAGCATAGGAATTTGTAACAGCACTAGCTAAAGAGCGAATTAAAGTCTGCTGGGCAGAGAATAGCATTTGCTGCTGCTGCAACATACTCAAGGTAGAGGCCGACCCCAGCAAAGCTTGCCGCTCCACACCAGCAAGAGCGACAACATAGGATGCAACGGCAGTCCGGTTGCTTGAAATGCTATCCTGCGCTGCCTGATATTGATCCCAGCTAGATGCGGCTAGTTGCAAAGCAGTACGGCGCTGGACATTAATTTCATGAAAGGCACCTTGCGCAACCTGTTTTGCACGTCTTACAGCAGAATATTCTTGGCCGCCTTGGTAAATTGGAAACTGAAATCCAAGGGTTGCATATTCATTTTCGCTAGTACTTCCACCATATCCTTGGTTCACACTATCACTATAACCAACATTTGCACTTACTTTTGGCAAAATCGTAGCCCATTGCACGGAAATATTATTTTTTTGTTCCGCTTCTGTGAATTGCGCTTGAATAACATTTGGATTGTTCTTAATGGCAAGCGTAACAGCCTCCTGCCTTGTTTTAACAGGCAAAACAAGTGGTTGAGGTGCCTCTAGGTCAAATGTTGGGGAAATCCCAATAACTTGCCGATAAGTTGCGCGTGCCGCCTCTAGATTTCCCCAGGCCTGCTGCCTTGCCGATGTCGCTGTCGCTAAATAACCCTGTGACTGCGCAACATCTGTTCTTGAAAGCCCCCCCAAACGAAAACGTGTATACACAGATTTTGTTTGCTCTCGTAAAACTTTTTCATTGGTTAATGCGACATTGTATAATTGCTGGTCTGAGACAACAGCAACATAAGCGCTCGCAGCCTGCATTAAAACCTGCTGTTCCGTTGAAATAAGATGGGCTCTCTCAGCACGAATCTGATTCTCCGCCATTTTAATACTGTTAACCGTTTTTCCTCCCTGAAATAACGGTTCAGAAATAACAACGCCTGCATTATAACCCGGAGTTGCATAATTATGATTTGTTTGAACAGTTCCGGTACCGGTTATACCATCCACTGTGCCACTTTGGCTAAATTTATAGCCACTACTCCCCTGATAATACGTTAAATTAATAGGGGCGGAAATTGTTGGATGCCAACCTGACATTGCTGTTGGCATCGCTTCATCTACGGCTCTTAACTGGGCTCTGGCTTCACGTAATTGAGGGTTTGTAAGATATGCCGTTTCCATTGCTTGTTGAATATTATGCGGCACAAAATCTGGATCATCGGCCCTTAAATTGGCTGGTGTGATTTTATGACTCTCAATCAGCGTTGTTTTTTCAACTTGTGAAATTTCCTCTTCGACTGTCTGCGCTGCCCTTGCGGAAGTCTTATGAATTTTTGCAACCTTGCTTGCTTTAGGCGGCGGTGCATTCTGCGCCAACTGCGCAACATTTCGTAGGCCAGAAATTTTTTGGTTATCTAAAGGTGCTGCAAAAAGAGAAGAGCCGAGAAAAAGAGAACCACCTAAAAAAGATATACTCAAAGATAACGTGAAACGCCGACTCTTACCGTATATTTCGCGATAATATCCTAATTTTTTCATGGGTCTCTCTGCATAAGAATGCTTTTAATGTCAGTAATCTCTTTTATCTCTTCTGCAAAAAAAGGACAAATTTATCCTTCATATTCAATATTTTTTATAAATTTCTAAAATTCATTTGACTTCCTCTGTAAAAATTTATAATTAGAACCTACCTCTTGTGATTTTGAAAAGATAGATCAGGTTCGGTGGCAGAGTGGCTATGTAGCGGACTGCAAATCCGTGTAGATGGGTTCGATTCCCGTCCGAACCTCCACATTTGGCTTTTAAAAGAAAACATTCAAAACCCCACTACTTCAATAAAGTAGAATGGGGTTTTCTTTTTTTGAAGCAAAAACTTATATAAAAAATTTCTGTCAAAAAATATATTTTTAGGGGGATTAAAAATCTTTTTCAAAAATTGGCTGGGAGACCTGGATTCGAACCAGGGCTGTCCGGGTCAGAGCCGGAAGTTCTACCGCTAAACTATCTCCCAACAGGCAAAACGATTTGATGGAGACCTAGATAGCTCTCTCGCCTCTTTATGGCAAGAGGAAATCTCTTATTTTTCTTTTAAAATAAACACAAAAGACATTTTTTCCTTTATAAAGTTCCAATGACTAAAAAATTTTTACATCATTTTATGGAGTTTCCCTGTGGTTCGCGCCCCTACTGTTAAATTAAAAAAGGCCCGTGGGCGTACAAACTCTCAACAGAGATGGCTTAATCGGCAACTTAATGATCCGTATGTCAGTGCAGCCCACGAAGAAGGATGGCGTTCACGCGCAGCTTTTAAACTCATTGAAATGAATAAAAAAAACCGAATCATTCCTGTTGGTGGCAATGTTGTTGATCTTGGCGCTGCTCCGGGAGGATGG
Source organism: Acetobacteraceae bacterium (assembly GCA_004843165.1). Taxonomy (NCBI): domain Bacteria; kingdom Pseudomonadati; phylum Pseudomonadota; class Alphaproteobacteria; order Acetobacterales; family Acetobacteraceae; species Acetobacteraceae bacterium. Next base: position 1,904,091 of record CP039459.1, on the reverse strand, counting down.
TCTCAGGTTGCGCTTAAAGAAAAAGCTGGAAAAGTTATTGGCGTTGATCTTCTTCCTGTTGATAAAATTCCCGGAGCAGAAATCATTCAGGGAGATTTTACGGATCCCGACATGCCAGACAAATTACGTACACTTTTAAATGGTGGCGCCGATGCTGTCATTTCGGATATGGCGCCAAATACGACAGGACACGCAAAAACGGACCATATTCGAATCATGGCTCTTGCTGAACTAGCCCTCTTTTTTGCTGAAGAAATTCTAAATCCGGGCGGTAACTTTGTTGCAAAAGTTCTGCAAGGCGGTTCTGAAAGTGAACTTTTAAATAAATTAAAAAAGAATTTCAAAACGGTAAAACATGTAAAGCCACCAGCCTCCCGAAAAGATTCAAGAGAAATGTACGTTGTTGCACTCGGATATCGTCGTCAAGAGTAAGGCTTTAAGCCTTACTCTTTTACTGAAAGCTTTTGTAAAATTTCTAAAATTTTTCTTGAACGAGGAATCCGCTTAACATTCGTTAATTCGCCAACAAGCGCAAGCTTATGATCGGGACGAATACGAACCCCTGCTTTTTCTTTACGCTGCACCCACGCTAACAATTTTTCCGGATTAGAAAAACGGTTTTGAAAAAACTGTAAGACAAGTCCTTTAGGCCCTGCTTCAAGACGCTCTACCCCAGCCTGACGGCACATTCTTTTTAGCGAGACAACTTCTAATAGATTTTCTGCCTCTGGCGGTAATGGACCAAAACGATCCCCCAATTCTATCCGCATGGCTTCTGCTTCTTCTTCATTTGCAAGAGCGGCAATGCGGCGATAAAGACTCAAACGAGAAGATAAATCAGGCACGTAGGTTTCTGGCAATAAAACGGGCAGTCCAAGCATAATTTGAGGTGTCCATTTTTCATCGACATCTTCTTTTTCTCGATTTCTTTGCCGTAAATCTGTCACTGCCTCGGCAAGCATCTGCTGATATAACTCGATGCCAACCTCTCGAATATGCCCTGATTGCTCTTCCCCTAAAAGATTTCCTGCACCTCGCATGTCAAGATCGTGAGAGGCCAACGTAAATCCAGCACCAAGAGAATCTAATGTTTCCATAATTTCTAAACGACGGATAGAAGATTTAGAAAGATTTTGTTCCTGTGGCCATGTCAGATAAGCATATCCTCGATTCTTACCGCGGCCAACTCTGCCTCTTAATTGATAAAGTTGTCCCAAGCCAAAACGATCCGCATGATGAATAATAATTGTATTGACGCTTGGCATATCTAAACCACTTTCAACAATATTCGTTGAAAGTAAAATATCATATTCGCCATCAGAGAATGCCTGCATAATTTCTTCAAGTTCTTTTGGCAAAAGCTGGCCATGTGCCCTTGCAATACGTGTTTCCGGCACCGCAGCCTTTAATCTTTCCTCCATCTTTTCCATATCTCTCAAACGAGGCACAACACAAAAAACCTGACCGCCTCTCATACGTTCCCGTTGAAGAGCTTCTCTAATCATTAGCCTATCGTACGGAGAAATAAATGTTCTAACGGCTAGCCGATCAATAGGCGGCGTCGCAATCAAACTCATTTCCCTGGCACCAGAGAGAGAAAGTTGTAAGGTTCGTGGTAAAGGTGTCGCTGAAAGCGTCAGGACATGCACATTGCTGGAAATAGCTTTTAGCTTTTCCTTGTGCCCCACACCGAAATGCTGTTCTTCGTCAATAATAACTAAGCCTAATCGGTTGAAAGACAAGCTATTTGCAAGCAAAGCATGTGTGCCGATAACAATGTCAACGGTTCCTTCACTTAGCCCTTTTTTAATTTCACGTGCCTCTTTGGCCGGCGTCAGACGAGAAAGCTGTCCAATACGAACAGGAAGCCCCTCAAAACGGTCTAAAAATCCTTTATAATGCTGACGTGACAGCAATGTTGTCGGCACAATCACAGCAACTTGATAACCAGATAAAGCCACAATAAAAGCAGCTCTTAAAGCGACTTCTGTTTTACCAAAACCAACATCACCACAGATGAGACGATCCATTGGCGTCCCTCTTGCGAGATCTTGCAAAACATCCAAAACAGCTCGAGACTGATCTTCTGTTTCAACAAATGGAAAACGCCCACAAAACTCATCCCAAAGCGCCTCTGCCGGTTCTAAAACAGGCGCTGATTTCATCGAACGTTCGGCAGCCGTTTTGATAAGTTCACCTGCCATTTCACGCAAGCGGTTTTTCATTTTGGCCTTTCTTGCCTGCCAAGAAACACCCCCTAAACGATCCAAAGCGACATTACCAGGATCGGCTCCAAAACGGCTTAATAGATCTATATTTTCAACAGGTAATAAAAGACGCTGATCGCCTTCATAACTTATCGTCAAATAATCATGAATCAAACGCTCTTCTTTTACCGTTTCCAGACCAACATAACGCCCAACACCATATTCCTCATGGACGACAAGATCTCCTTCCTCAATTTCGCCAATTTGTGTAATGAAAGAGGCATCTTTTCTTTTTTTTCGAGGTGCTCTGGTTAATTTCTCACCAAATAAATCTTCTTCGGTAAGAAAAACCTCCCCATCACTTTGGAAACCATTAGGAATTTCTAAAGAAATTAAGGAAAGAATATTTGAATCATTCTTTTCCCTCTCTGACCATTTTTCAAGCTGCACAACAGGAATAGAAATTTCCGAGAACAGCTTGCTTAAACGCTCCCTTACCCCACGGCTAGAAGCAATCATATAAACTTTTTTTTGCTTTTGTGACCATTCAAGAAAAAACTGCTTAAAAAGTTGAAATATCTGCTCTCTACCCTCTTTTTCTTTTTTGAAAAAAGGCGACATTGCCCGATATCCAGCGTCTATTTGTTGACCATTTACCGGGGCAAAAGGTGTAAAAATAACGGTATTTTCTTTACTTAGAAGTGCCGCCAGCGCCTCTTTTCCGAGATAAAGCCGGTATGGCGGCAAGGCCCTGTAAATTGAGCTCTCGTCCTCTCCCGATGAAAGACGCTCTTTAAAATGATCTGCTATCATTTCCAAACGTGACGAAAAACTACCTTCTGCATCTCGATCAAAACTAATGAAAGGATGAGAAAAATAGTCTAATAAGCTCTCCATGTGATTGGTATGGTCATCAAAAAAAAGTGGAAGATAATGTTCAATACCGGCAAAAATTCTTTTTTCCATGACATTTTGGAAAAGGGAATCTTCCATCGCATTTGAGCCAAACTGATCAACCCACCCCGTACGAAAACGATTTAAAGAATCTTTATCTAGAAATAATTCTGACGCAGCACCGAAAATTAAGGAATCTGACGCACCGAGAGAACGTTGTGTAATAGGATCAAAAAAACGAATTTCTTCTACTTTATTGTCAAAAAAATCAATCCGTTGTGGCTCTTCTGTATCTGCACTAAAAAGATCTAAAATACCTCCTCTAACAGCGTATTCTCCTTGTTCTCTCACTGTATCAACACGGTGATATCCAGACTGTTCAAGCTTTAGGATAAGTGTTTGAGGATCAAGTGTATCTCCAACCGTAATGCTACCAGACATTTCACTTAAAAATTTTCGAGACGGTACACGCTGCAAAAAGGCTGGAACACTTGTTAAAACAATTCGACTCTTTTCAGAAGGCGGTGCCAAAAGTTTTAAAAGAGTTGAGGCTCGTTGTGCCAAAACTTCTGAAGAAGGCGAAACCCGATCATAAGGCAAACAGTCCCAAGCCGGAAAAAGGAAAATTTCCGCATCAGGTACAACCCAACTTAATACCTCTTTTAAAAAATAAATATTCTCTTCTCGTGACGAAACGTGAAGTAACGTCTTATTTTTCCCAATTTCCTCTAAACGCTTTGCCAACAAAAATGGCAGTGCCCCATCTGGTGCCCCCGCAATAATTTTTGAAGCAAAAAAATTATCTTTAAAAAGAGAAATGTTGGTATTTTGATTCATAGCATTTAGACTTGTAGAGAAGATATTCATAGGATGTTAGGTGCTGTTATTGTGGCTTATTTTCAAAATAAAGGGAAATAACAATTGTCGATTGCCCTTCCTCCCAGTCTCTTTCTCCCCCTTTTAAACCCCATCAAAGACCTGGAAGGTGTCACTGAAAAAGAAGCTTTACGTCTTTCAAAAGCTTGCGGTGGAGAAACGATTACAGACCTTTTATTTTCATTGCCAACAAAGATCATTGAAAGAAACAAAATCTTTTCCATAAAAGAGATATCTTCCTTAGATGAGGGGGATCTTATAACGCTTTCCGTCACCCTTTACGCTATTAAACGCCCGCCTCCAAGATCACGTGCACCATGGCGTCTTCTGTGCGGCGACCAAACGGGAAAAATTGAAATTTCAATTTTCGGGAAGGCCTATCATTCTCTTTTGCAACAGGGAAATGAAATTATTCTTTCTGGAAAGCTACGCTTCTTTAAAAATAAACCCATTATTTCCAATCCAGATCATCTTGTTCTTCGATCTCATAAAGAAATCTTCCCTTGGATTGAACCTATTTGGCCTTTAAGCGCTGGGCTACGTCCAAAAATAATTGAGAAGGCCCTAAAAAGTGCCCTTAGATTGACAGAAAAACTACCAGAATGGCACGACAAAACACTTATAGCGCAAAAACACTATCCTTCTTTTTCCGAGGCACTCTATTGCCTGCACCAACCGATCTCTCAACTCAAAAATGAAAAAAGACAGCAGGCCTTTTCCCTTGCACGTGAACGTTTACAGGCGGATGAAATTCTTGCCCATCAAATGTGCATCTCTATGGCACAATTCTATGCTCTGCGTCGAAAAGGACAGAGAATTATTGGCACCGGAAAATTAGAGGAGGAACTCTTCAAAAATTTTGGCTATACACCGACTTTAGATCAGCAAAAAGCAATCCGGGAAATTAAAAAAGAACTCTCAGCACCCTATCCTATGCAGCGCCTCCTTCAAGGAGACGTTGGAAGTGGGAAGACATTTGTTGCCTTTTCTAGCATGATTACAACGATAGAATCAGGGAAGCAGGCTGCTATTATGGCACCAACAGAAATTCTTGCGCAGCAACATTTTCAAGAGGCCCAAAAAATTTCGCCTGTAAAACCGGTTCTCCTTACAGGAAAAATATCGTCTGAAAAACGAAAAGAAGTCATTGCTGCTATTAAAAATGGCAAGGCGCGCTTTATTATCGGAACACATGCCTTATTCCAAAAAGAAATCATTTTTCACGAACTCGGCTTGGCAATTATTGATGAACAACATCGCTTTGGTGTTGAACAACGTATTTCCCTTGGTAAAAAAAGCGACGGTGTCAATTTACTTTTAATGAGTGCCACACCTATTCCTCGAAGTATCCAACTCACACGCTGGGGGCAAATGGGCGTTAGTCGTCTTCTTCAACGCCCGCCTGGCAGCGGAAATATTACAACGACACTTCATGATATTTCTCACGGCATAGATCTTATTAAAGATTCTCTTCGCAGAGTTCTAAAAGAAAATAAACGGATTTACTGGGTCTGTCCTGCCGTCAAAGAAAGCGAAATGAGCGCTGCCGCAGAAGAGCGCTATAACGATCTCCGAAAAACATTTGGAGATGAAATCGTTGGCCTTGCCCATGGCCAACAATCAGGGGATGAGCAAGAAGAATCTCTTCGAAAATTCAGGGATGGCAAAATAAAAATTCTCATTTCTACAACCCTCATTGAAGTTGGTGTAAATGTGCCCGAAGCCTCCATTATGATTATTGAGGATGCTCAAAGATTCGGCCTTGCTCAGCTTCATCAGTTACGTGGGCGCGTCGGCCGTGGGAGTCTTAATTCCTATTGCTTATTGCTATATCGCCAAACAGAATCCGGAAACGGCTTGCAACGTCTTTCCCTCCTCCGTGAAAGCTTGGATGGTTTTTACATTGCTGAGGAGGATTATAAACAAAGAGGCGGCGGAGAGATCACTGGCAACCGCCAATCTGGCCTTCCTCATTTTGCTTTAAGTCAGAATAATGTTTCAGATATTTTAATTTCCCAATCGTCTCAAGAGGCTGCATTAATCCTCAATAAAGATCCGAGACTTTCTTCTAAAAGAGGAGATGCTATCCGGGGGCTTATGTATTTGTTTAAAAAAACCTCTCCTGAAACAGTGCTTTTATCAGGATAACTCTCCTTTCAAAAAAAATGTGCGCTTTTTAAGCCACTTTTTATGCAAATACTCAGTAATAAATTTTCAGAACGCTTAATCTATTTACACCCTAAGCATAGTTATGCTTCACTTCTTAATGCCGTTATAGGTGTCGGCTATATTGAACTATATATTCTTTATCTTCCGGCCAAATGATCTGAAATTTTTTAACTTATAAGATTTCCGATCAAATAAATTTGAAGTCCAAATATTGTGGAACCAGTGCGTTGAATAATAATAGAAACGACCGTAATAATTTCTCTTCCCGCCGTGGAAGTTTTGAGCCAGATTTTGCTGATGCTGGCCATTTTTACGATAACTCAGGCGGCTTTGGTGGCCGCAACTCAGGAGGTTTTTCTCCTTCTCCCCGCGGTAGTGCGGCTCCATCAGGCCCGGAAATCAACGGTACTGTCAAATGGTTCAATGGTGAACGTGGATTTGGTTTTGTTGGCCTAGATGATGGTAGCGGAGATGCTTTCCTTCATATCAATACATTAAACGAAGCTGGCTATCAGGCACCTGAGCCTGGCACAACGTTACGCGTTAAAATTAGCCAAGGTCCAAAAGGCAGACAGATTGCCCAAATCACTTCCCTAGATGCAAGCACAGCAACACCGGAAGCTGCAGCAGCAGGTGCTAAATTCATGCGTCCTGCTGGCGGTTCCCCTCAACAACGCCCACCTCGTTTTACACCAGATCTTTCTACTGCTGAAGAAAAATATGGTGAAGTCAAATGGTACAATGCAACAAAAGGTTTTGGTTTCATTGCACCAGAAGATGGCGGAAAAGACGTTTTTGTTCACGCCTCTGCACTCGGTAAAACAGGTTTGCAGGAACTTCACGAAGGCCAAAAAGTTTCTATGAAAGTTGCACAAGGTGGTAAAGGCCCAGAAGCCGTTACTGTTGATGCTGCTTAATTAGAGCTTGATTGTAAAGAAAAGGAGGCATTCTTGCCTCCTTTTTTTATGCTCTTTTAAAAGTCCTTTGCTGAATTTCTAAGCAATCGGGCCTTATCTCTTTTCCAATCTCTTTCTGCAATTGCATGACGCTTATCTACTTTTCTGCGCCCCTTTGCGACTCCTAAAGTCACCTTGGCTCTACCTCTTTCATTAAAATGAAAATCAAGCGGGATAACAGAAGCGCCAGCCTTGCTAATTTCTCCCATAAGAAATCTTAACTGCTTTCTATGAAGCAGTAATTTTCTAGGGGCCTTAGAATCAAAAATAGATAAAACACCCCCCTGATAGGGCGGAATATAAGAATTGAGCAGCCAAAGTTCCCCCTCTCTTTCCATTGCATAGGCATCCGTAATTGTCGCACGTCCTAGACGGAGACTCTTTACTTCGGGACCTTTTAAAACCAAGCCAGCTTCAAATTTTTCGCCAATTTCATAATCATGATGCGCTTTACGGTTTTGGGCGGCAATTCCTGTTGTTATCATGGAATTTTTTCCTGTCTTTTTTTTACTCATCGTCTTTTTTCTCCATCAAATGAAGTTTTGTTAAAATTTTTCTGATGGCTTCTTTCGAGGGGGATTGAACAGGTACCAATGGAAGGCGTAAATTCTCTGATATCAAACCTAGATCCGCCAATGCTGATTTTGCAGGGGAAGGACTACTTTCCATAAACATTGCTTTGTGCAAAGAAAATAATGCCCGTTGTAATTTTTGAGCTTCTACAATGTTTCCCTTTTTCCAATATTCGTACATTGCAACACATAGATGCGGTGCAACATTCGCTGTAACACTAATACACCCATCTCCGCCTGCTATAAAATACGGCAAGGAAAGAGCATCCTCTCCCCCTAATTGAGAAAAATCTTTTAAGATTTCATTGGAAAGCACAATCGGCTGTTCAAGATCTCCTGTGGCATCCTTGATACCAACAATATTAGCATGATGCGACAGACGTTTAATCGTTTCTAAAGAAAGCCTTACGCCTGTTCTTCCTGGAACATCATATAACCAAAGCGGAACTGAGGTCGCATCGGCAACTGTCATGAAATGACGATATATTCCCTCTTGGCTTGGACGATTATAGTAAGGTGTAACCACTAAAAGCGCATCTGCCCCTTCTTTTTCTGCCTCTTTTGCCAAAGCAATTGTATAGGATGTCGTATTTGCACCGACACCAACCATCAATGGAATGCTATTTTTTACCTCGGAACGTACATCTTCCATTAAAAGACGCCTTTCCTCTAAAGACAAAGACGGAGATTCCCCTGTTGTTCCTGCGACTAAAAGTCCATGTATACCGGCGTCTTTCTGTGCTTTGACGATTCTTCTGAAGGACTGCCTATCAAGCGTTCCATCCTCTAGAAAAGGAGTCACTAATGCGGTCGTATAACCTTCAAATCGTTTCATTTTGTATCCTTTATTTTCACGCCCATTTTGTCATAAGCGATCCGAACATTTTCTAAATCTTGAGGAACATCAACAGAAATAGGCGCCAATTCTATTCTTCGGCAATCTATACGCATCCCAAGTTCCAATGCACGTAATTGCTCTAAAGACTCTTGTTGCTCCAGCAAAGAAGGTGTAGCGGCAACAAAACGCTCCAAAGAAGATCTTCTCCAAGCGTAAATACCAACATGTTCCCATATTTTTCCAGCACAAGGAACAATATTACGAGAGAAATATAACGCTCTAGCATTCTTATCATGATCCGTAAAAGCACAAGCCACTTTAACTTTTGAAATCGCTTTTGCGGCCTCAAGCGAAAGCGGCGCAACGAGTGTGCCTAAATCCACGGATTGAGAAGAGAGAGTTTTTAAAACTTCTTGTATCAAACAGGGTGAAATAAAAGGCATGTCCCCCTGCAAATTAATCACAATATCAAAGGCTTTCTGAGGATCCACCTTATCTAAAAGCCCTTGAATACGATCTGAACCACTTTGATAAGATTTTTCTAATAAGATTCCTTTAACATTTTCAATATCTTTAATCGCCTCTAAGATATAAGGATGATCGGCAACAACAAAAACAGGGTAGATACCGCCTTGAGAGGCGGCCTCTGCCACATGCCTTATCATCGGTTTTCCACCAATATCAGCCAGCATTTTTCCGGGTAATCTTGATGAATTCATTCGTGCTGGAATGCAAACAACTGGCGGCATCTGTTCAAAAATTTCCTATATATAAAATTCTGAAATTTATAAAATTTTCCTAAAATCCATTAATTTAGAAAATATAGTAGATTTTCCTTTTGTAATATCTAAAAAATCAGTATTTCCTTAGTATCATGGAAAATTCATCCACTGGCTCAACAATAGCTTTTATTCATAGTTTTACATTTCAAGGAATCGATGCGATTCCAGTCACGGTTGAGGTACAGCTAACGAAAGGATTGCCTGCCTTTATTATTGTCGGCATGGCAAATCGTGCTGTTGCCGAGGCAAAAGAACGTGTCCGTGGTGCGCTCAATGCCATGAATCTCTCCCTACCAACAAAACGTATTTTAGTTAATTTAGCACCGAGCAACTTACCCAAAGAAGGTGCGCATTTAGATTTGCCTATTGCTCTTGCCCTTTTAGCGGCGATGGGCGTCATTCCTCTGGATATGATCCATAATACCGCAGCCTTAGGAGAACTTTCTCTTACGGGTGAAATTAAAAATGTCAGAGGTATTCTCTGTGCATCTCTAGAAGCAGCAAAAGAGGAACTTTCTTTTATCTGCCCCCAGCAGCAAGGGGCAGATGCTCGATGGGGGCATTCAGAAATGCCTGTTTTAGCAGCGCCAACACTTCTTAGCCTTGTAAATCATTTTCATGGTAGACAAATATTGCCTCCTGTGGGTGATCCCTTACCTCAAAAACGTCATAAGGGATTGGATATGAAGGACATCCGAGGGCAAGCCCTTGGACGGCGTGTTATTGAAATCGCTGCGGCTGGACGACATTCTCTTCTTATGTCCGGCCCACCGGGTGCCGGAAAATCCATGCTGGCCTCACGTTTACCCAGTTTATTACCCCCGCTAACAAAAGAGGAAATCCTTGAAGCCAGCCGTATACATAGTATCGCAGGCACCTTAGAAGCAGGACATCTTGTTTCGTTTCCTCCCTTTCGATCTCCCCACCACACAGCATCCGGTGTCGCTTTAACAGGTGGGGGAAATAAGATTATTCCAGGCGAAATAAGCCTTGCCCATAAAGGTGTTCTTTTTTTAGATGAACTCCCAGAATTTTCACGCTCTGCTTTAGAAGCGCTTCGACAGCCTTTAGAAGAAGGAAAGATTACCGTTGCACGTGCTTCTGGCCATCTTACCTTTCCGGCTCGTTTCCAATTCATTGCGGCAATGAATCCCTGTCGTTGTGGTCATTTAGGCCTTCCCGGAAAAGAATGCTCCAAAGCACCACGCTGCGCAGAAAGTTATGCCTCAAAAATTTCAGGCCCCCTTCTTGATCGAATGGATATGCGGATTGGTCTTATGCCATTATCCCCGACAGATATTACACACTCCCCCATGGGAGAGGCTTCTGAACCTATTCGACAAAGAGTTGAACAAGCACGGCAAAAACAATATGAACGGCAGAATATTGTTAATGCTTATGCGCCCATTGAAAAACTTCTTCTTAGCTGTTCCGCTAAAAATTTCACTGAAAAGGCTTCAAAAAAAATGGGGCTTTCAGCGCGTGGCATCACACGGCTTTTACGGGTTAGCAGAACAATTGCAGATTTAGATTATTCAGAAAAAATTGAGATAAATCATGTTGCTGAAGCCCTTAATTATCGTCTTTCATAGCTTATAAGGCTAAAAATGCTTTCCTCTCCTAAAATTCGTATTCTCAGCTGGAATCTTCTTCATAAAAAAGGTGCTTCCGTTGATGATATTTACAATGTTATTGAAAGAATCAATCCAGACGTTTTAACCCTTCAGGAAGCACGTCTAAACATTGAAGAAATTCAAAATAAATTAGGCGGTTTTTTTATCCGGACAGCGCTACCTGGAAGGGAACATGGGCTTGCCTGTTGGAGTAAATTAAGTCCAATTTCCCCCCCTATTTCTTGCACATTGCCTGCGGGAATTATCGTAAAGCGAACAGCTCTCATTCTGAAGTTTGAAAGTGCGATTGGCCCTATTTCCATTGCAAATGTTCACCTCTCACATGGACAATTACTGAATCGTCGGCAGTTGAGAACAATTGCCCCCTACCTTGGTAATCCCGGTGTTATTATTGGTGATTTTAATCTTATTGGCCGTATTAACTTAAAGGGCTTTAAGGAAGTCGGCCCACACATCCCAACACACCGAATGCTTAACCATTTTCCACTACGCTTAGATCGTTGTCTTGTTAAGGGCCTTCAAAGTATCCAAGTTGGAAGATTACCAAAACTAGGATCTGATCATCATCCAATTATGATTGATCTCTTGCCGACCCCCTCAAACTAAATTTTTATAAGTAAGGTTGCAGCAAACGACAGGCTGAATCTCTTAATCTTGAAATAAGATGCCTACTTTTAATATCTTTTAAAGTAAGAGGCTGTGCCGAAAAACGATACATATAGTTTTCAATATCAGATGCGAGATCACTACTGTATATTTCTACATTCACTTCAAAATTGAGTCTTAATGAACGTGCATCCCAATTTGCACTTCCAATACAGCTCCATAAACCATCAACGACCATGAGTTTTGAGTGATTAAAAGGCGCCGGCATTTGCCAAATACGACATCCTGCCTGTAGGAGCGGAATAATTCCACCATCACGGGCATAATCTAGAAAATGATGATTGCTTTGTTTTGGAAAAATAATATTCACCTCCGCACCACGTAATGCAGCTAATCCCAAAGCCGTTATAAGACGGCTATCCGGTAGGAAATACGGTGTCATAATCAATATTTTTTTCTGAGCCGAAGCAATCGCTTGTAACCAGACATATACCAATTTCTCTAAATCTGTATCTGGTCCAGAAGTAATCGTTCGCATTGGCGTCTCGCCTTCCAAATCCACTGCTGGAAAAAAGGCATCACCAGAAAGATGTTCTTTTGTTGTAAAGGCCCAATCACGTTCAAAAACTTCGACAAGCTGTCGAATAATAGGTCCCTTGATATGAAAATGTGTATCATCAACACGATCTTTTGGATGAAGAAAACTTTCTAAATTTTCACTGCCAATATTAATACCGCCGACAAATCCTTCTTTACCATCAATTAAAAGAAGTTTCCTATGATTTCTTAAATTTAAAAACGGCGTTTTCCACGGTAGAAAAGAATGCAAGAAACGTGCGCATGGCACACCCTGTCTCGTTAAAGACTTTTTTATTGCTGAGACAAAATATCCACTACCGACGCCATCAATAAGAACACGAACTTCAACGCCTGAACGATGTGCCTGTGCTAAAGCCGAAACAAAAAGCTCCCCTTCCTCATCTCCCCTAAAAATATAGGAGGTCATTAAAATGGATTTTTCTGCGCGTGCGATCGCCGCAAGCATTTGTGGATAAATCTCACTTCCACCGGAATAAAGTCTTATATTGTTTCCTTTAAGAAGCTGCCTGCCTGTAACCTTTTCCCCCATATCTGCAAGACCTTGCCAGCGCCCCTCCACCTTATGGATAAAACGACTATCCAACAGATGCATTTCGGTATGCTCACCAGACATCAAACGAATAGCACGCCGCCTGACCCTGTTAATGCCAAATATCCAGTATAGTCCCGCCCCTAAAAGGGGGCTAAACCAACAAATACCCAACCAACCGGCTGCCGTTGCCGAATTTAAGCGTGTTAGCAAAACATGGATTGTCACGCTTACAACAGCCGTAATACGCAACAATGTCAGAAAAAAAAGGCTCCACCAAACAGATTGGAGAATTTCTATGCTCATTTAAAAAAATCCATGAAGCCTAATAAAAAAGTAATTTTTTCAAGAGAAGATTTTAAGCCCAATCAGGAGATCTCCTGCCCTGTTGCCCTCTATTCGCAATCCAAAGCTTTAAATCTTTTTCTTTTTTCAAGGCACCTTTTTCTTTCCAAGCCAAACCTTTTTCAAGATTAAATAATCGAATTGTTTTTATACGTGCGCCTTTTGTTTTCTGGAGAGAAACACCTTTTCCACGTTGCATTCTTGGAATTTGATTAAGCGGAAAAATAAGCATATTCCCTGCTTTTGTTAAAAACAAAGCGTGATTTTCATCCTTAATTGGAAAGATAAAGGAAAGTTGATGATCTTTATCTGGATTAAAAACTTGCCTTCCCGTCCGTTTCTCACTGCTCAAAATATCAGCAGTCACAATCATGCCTCTTGCATTATTACTAACCAATAAAACCTCTTGGATTTCTTTCACTAAGGGTAAAATACCAATAATTTTTGCATCCACAGCAATTTCTACAAGCGTTCTAACAGGAACGCCAAACCCTTTTCCACCAGGTAATTCTCCAGCAGAAATTGTAAAAACACGCCCAGAACTATCAAATAAACAAAATTTATCCGTCGTTTGAATTTCTATTGCAAAAGCGTGTGAATCTCCCTCTTTAAAACGCCACGAGGAATGATCCAATTCGTGGCCTTTGAAAGCTCTTAACCAGCCCTCTTCCGAAATCGAAATTGTAATAGGTTCTTTATCAATTTCTTCTAAACCACTCAAATCAAGATTTTCAGGCGGCAATTCAAGTTCAGTGAGACGTTTATCTTCTTTTCGCTTTTTAAAGATTTTTTCAAGCTCAAAAAAATTACTGCTAACACGCTGTAATCTAAGATCACTAGAGGCAAGCAATCTTTCGAGATCCGCTTTTTCTTTTAAAAGCCCACAATGCTCCTCTTTAATCTGTGTTTCTTCGAGACGACGCAAAGAACGCAAACGCATATTTAAAATATATTCTGCCTGTAAATCCGTAATGTTAAAGATTTGAATCATCCGTTTTTTAGGCTCATCCTCCTCACGGATAATGCGAATAACCTCATCTAAATGAAGGAATAACTTTAAGAATCCCTCAAGAATTTCAATTCGACGATTAACAGCCTCTAAACGATAATTACTCCGGCGCACTAAACCTTCATGAACATGATCAATCCAAGATTGTAAAACATCTTTCAAGGACATGACCTTTGGAATTCTACCATTTTCCAGAACATTCATATTCAAACTAAAGCGATTTTCCAAAGCACTTAATTGAAAAAGCCGCTCCATAATTTGTTTTGGATCCAGCAAAGAACTTTTAGGCTCTAAAACAATACGGATATCTGTAGTACTTTCGTCCTGTATATCCTCTAAAAAAGAGATCTTACGCTGTTGCATTAAATCAGCAATTTGTTCAATGAGACGCGATTTCTGAACCATATAAGGCAGTTCTATAATCACAATCTTCCAATTTTTCGGTGTCTTTTTTTCGACAATCCATTTTGCTCTTACGGTAAAACTGCCCCGTCCTGTTTCATAAGATTCAACCATTTCCGCTTGGGAGGTTGTTAAAATACCTCCTGTCGGGAAATCTGGGCCTTTAATATATTTCATTAAAGACTGAATATTCATCTCTGGCTTTTCAATAAGCTTTTGAGCGGCTTTATATAATTCTGCGGCGTTATGTGGTGGAATGCTTGTCGCCATGCCAACAGCAATCCCTGCAATCCCATTGGCGAGAAGATTGGGAAACAGAGAGGGTAGAACAATTGGTTCACGATCTTCATTATCATAAGTCGGACGTAGATCTACGGCATTGTTATTTAAGCCCTCAAGCATCAGCATTGCTGTTGTCGTTAAACGGCTTTCCGTATAACGCATAGCCGCTGCCCCATCACCATCCACAGAGCCGAAATTTCCCTGCCCTTCAACGAGCGGATAACGTGCGGCAAATGTTTGAGCCAAACGAACTAAGGCATCATAAACAGAGGCATCCCCATGAGGATGAAATTTACCAATAACATCCCCCACCACACGCGCACATTTTTTAAAACCATTTTCAGGATTAAGGCGAAGCTCATGCATGGCATAAAGTAAACGACGATGTACTGGTTTCAAACCATCTCTCACATCGGGCAAAGAACGCGACATAATGGTTGACATGGCATACGCAAGATAGCGCTCACTTATTGCTCTTGAAAACGTACAATCTTCAATATGCCCAATTGTCAAATTACCCACACCATTCTCCTATGTACACGCCAAGTTAAACTACAAAAAATAAGAACCTATACCAAGTAAATATTCTTTTTCTACAATAATGACTTTAATTACTTAAATTATCTTTTACTTCTTCAAATGTTTTTAGAAGGAATTTTCGTTCTAATGGCAATTCTGAATGTCTCATTTCAATAAAGATTTTTTCTAAAAAATGCCCTGTTAAAGCCAAGCCCCATTCTATTGAAAGCGGATCTAACTCCTGCCAACTTCCTCCCATAATTTTTGGCAAATGAAAAAGTCTCTTTTTCCATTCCTCTGCTTCTCCTGCCGCAACGGCAGCACCTGTTTTTGGTGAAACATATAACAGATTATCTTTCCTGCCGCTCAGAATACAGGAGGAAAGAGAAAGACCAAAGCCCATATAAGCTAATAAATTTTTTTCCCAAAGAATATATTTTTCTAACAAAACAAGATCGCAAGCAGAAGCTGTCAGTTCTAAAAAATCAAGTGTTTCCGAAAAAAGATTTGGTAAAGGGTCCTCTTCTGGCATTGAAAGATTCAGCAAGACAGACAGACTGCTAATAAGTGCCAACACAAGGGCTCTGTCGTAAATCGGCGCTGTGTAGTTGCGTACAACCTCAATTGAAGCTGTTCCTAAATTACTTCTTAAGTGAGTTTTCCAATGTAGCTGAACAAGGTTTCCTTTTTGCCAAAGAGATCTATTTTTTTTTGAAAAAACACCATAGGCAAAACTATATTTTAATCCATAATCTTGCGTAAAAAAACTAACGATAGCACCTCTTTCACCATATGGACGAAGCGTTAAAATCAGTGCTAGAGAAGTCCATTCTTTCATAAAAGAGCCCTATATCTCTAAGAAAATAATCTATTAGAAATTTATAGATAATAAAAAATCCTTTGCCAAATATGACAAAGGATTTTTTAGGATCTTATTTAAAGCAAAAAGAGCTTTTTATTGACCAGCAGCTTTTGCAACCTCTGCTGCGAAATCATCTTCTGCCTTTTCAACACCTTCACCAAGCTGGAAACGTTCAAAAGCTTTTAAAGAAATATTTTCTTTTGAAAGAACTTTATTTACTTTGCTTTCGCCGTCATGAACCCAGATCTGCTCTAGCAAAACAACTTCTTCGTAAAATTTACGAACACGCCCATCAACCATTTTTTCAATAATGGCTTCTGGTTTACCGGAGGCACGTGCTTGCTCACTTAAAACAGAGCGTTCATGTTCCAAAGCTTTTGGATCTAGATCTTCGATA
This sequence comes from Acetobacteraceae bacterium, assembly GCA_004843165.1. Lineage (NCBI taxonomy): Bacteria > Pseudomonadati > Pseudomonadota > Alphaproteobacteria > Acetobacterales > Acetobacteraceae > Acetobacteraceae bacterium. Next base: position 1,887,612 of record CP039459.1, on the reverse strand, counting down.
CATAGAGAAACAGGACGCGCTGCGGCAACATGCATCCCAACTCTTCTACCTAAATCCTCGATGACTGAAGCTTCTGACGCGCCTTCAAGACCAACCAAAACGCCAATACGGCCAACGCCCGGTTTCAAAGCGCCATGAATATAGCTAGCAACTGCACCTGTTGAAACTTCGATAACTTTGGCACGTCTCAGAACCATGTTTTCACCGATTGTCGCAACAAGATGTGTCAACTCATCAGCAACAGTACGGCCAGAAGCTAATTTTGCTTTAGAAATTGCATCAAGATCTTCACCAACTTCCAAAGCAGCTTGTGCAACTTGCTCAACAAAATTTTGAAATGACTCATTCCGAGCCACAAAATCTGTCTCTGCATTGATCTCGACCATTGCCCCACGGGTACCGTTGCTTGCAATGGCAACGAGACCTTCTGCAGCAGCTCTGCCAGACTTCTTAGCGGCTTGAGAAAGACCTTTTGTACGAAGCCAATCGATTGCCTCGTCAATATTCCCATTGCTTTCAGAAAGGGCTTTCTTGCAATCCATCATCCCTGCGCCTGTACGTTCACGCAGATCTCTCACTAATTGAGCTGAAATAGCAGCCATTATTAACTCCTATGAAGAATAAAATCTTTTACGTTTTTAATATTTCTATGAAAGAAAAAGCCTTAAGAAGCGGCTTCTTCTTTTTCTTTAGAAGTTTCTTCAACGTTTGGGATTTCTTCTCCGATATTTTCAATTTCACCCAAATCGGCACCAGAGGCAGCCATTTCTGCAGAAATTCCGTCAAGAACGGCACCTGCCATGAGATCACAGTAAAAATTGATAGCACGAATAGCATCATCATTTCCTGGGATAGGATATGTAATACCAGATGGATCTGAGTTACTATCCAAGATAGCAGCCACAGGAATATTCAACTTACGAGCTTCTTCAATCGCCAATTTCTCACGATTTGTATCAATGACAAAAAGAAGACTTGGCAAGCCGCCCATTTCTTTAATTCCGCCCAAAGAACGCTCTAATTTGTCACGTTTACGGGTAAGATCAAGCAACTCTTTCTTTGTTAAACCGACCTCATTTTCGCCTAAAGTCTCTTCAATTGAGCCTAAACGACGGATGGAACCTGTGATCGTTTTCCAGTTCGTCAACATACCACCTAACCAGCGGTGATTGACATAATACTGACCACATCTTTGTGCTGCATCTGCGATTGGCTGTTCCGCAGCACGCTTTGTGCCAACAAAAAGAACACGTCCACCTGCAGCAGCAACATCACGTGCAGCTTTTAGGGCTTGGTTCAGCAAAGGCACTGTCTGCTGAAGATCAAGGATGTGAATGTTGTTGCGAACACCAAAAATATATCGACCCATTGCTGGATTCCAGCGACGTGTATGATGTCCGAAATGAACGCCAGCTTCTAATAGCTGACGCATTGTAAAGGCGCGATCTGCCATTTTTTATTTCCTCTGGTTAAGCCTCTGCACAATAATCAAGCATTCAAAAAATGCCACCAAAAATAAAATTGCGCATGTGTGTTTAGGCAAACTAATCTATTAAGATTTTTTCTTTATAACGTTTCCAGTCAAAAAACAAGAGGAATCTCTCGCAAATACTCAGAAACACACTCTTTTTAAATATTCTTTCATTGCCTTCTGTGCCAAATAAGCATTCCTACCCAATTTAAGTAAATCTGATATTTGTGAAGGATTTTTCCAGAGAGAATGCAAGATCAATCGTAAAGAGGGAGCCCCACGTTTATTTAAAGGAACTAAGGCAGCTGGTGGTAAGATCTGCGTCACTTCATCACAAACCACCCGTAAAACAGAAAACGGCAAGCCACTTGTCGCCGCAACGCCGCTTTCCATATCAACAGAAAAAGCCCCCGTTTTCTGGTGTAAAAATTCCTTTTCCACTGTACTTGCAATAATCTTTTCGACAGCTAGTAACGGAACAGAAAGAGATTTTGCTTTAGAAATATCCCAAGGAAGCGATTTTGAAGTCTCTATCCTTTTCTCACCAACCACGATACTCCGAGGCACTAAAATATCACCAACAGACATTTTGGAACTCAAGGCTCCCGCACATCCAAAAGAAAGGATATGCGTCACCTGCTTTTTTTTAAGATATTCTATCGCCTCAAGGGCGCCCTGATGTCTTGAGTAACTCATTACAATCAGGGCATCAGGGAAAAAATAACGTGCAATTTTAGCCTCAGCTCTTAAGCCCGTAATAATTCCCAGCATATATTCAAATCCCCCAGCTTGTACTTTTGATATCATTCTCTTTCAGATTTTTAAAACGTGAGAGAGCGAGCAAGGGGAAGAAATGTTTATACCCATGATAGCGCAAATAAAAGACTCTCGGAAAACCAACAGCATTATGAAAACTCTCTTCCCATTCCCCATTTTCATTCTGTGTTGAAAGCAAATAATCAATTCCACGTTGAACGACTTCTGAATGGACTTCTCCCACAGCCATTAATGCCAATAATGCCCATGCTGTTTGCGTTGGCAAACTACGGCGATAGCTACCCGGTTCTGCCCCTTCATAGCTGGCGCAGTCCTCTCCCCATCCGCCATCCTCTCTTTGCACTTTTTCTAACCAGCGAACTGCTTTTTGGATCGCTGCGTCATCATGTGGAAGTTCCGCAGCATTAAAAGCGGAAAGGACAGACCATGTTCCATAAATATAATTCGTGCCCCAACGCCCAAACCAAGAACCATCTGCCTCCTGCTCTTTACGGAGATAAGCAATCCCTCTTTCTAGACTTTGAATATCCTCATCTTTACCAACCTGTGCTAAAAAGGAAACACAGCGTGCCGAAACATCTGCCGTTGGCGGATCTAAAAGCGCACCATGATCTGCAAAAGGTGTTTGGTTTAAAATATCAAGATCATTATCGATATCAAAAGCACCCCATCCCCCGTTTGTAGATTGTAGGCCCTTAACCCATTTTCTAGCACGCTCAATTGCAAAAGAATTCTTTTTTGCATCTAAACGATGAAGGAAAATACCGACAACGGCTGTATCATCTACATCTGGATAATAGGGGTTTTCATATTGAAAAGCCCATCCACCCGGCTCAATATCTTTTGCTGTATTGACAGCCCAATCCCCTCTGACATCAAGAATTTGACGCTCTTTTAACCATTCGGCCGCCTCTATGAGATGCTTTTTGGTTTCTTCTTTTAAGACGGTATCGTTTCCATCAAAAACTTCAATAAGCGCTACACTTGCAAGTCCCGTATCCCACACAGGCGAAACGCATGGCTGACAATAAATTTCTTCATTCTTTTCAACGAGTAAATCCTGGATACTGTCCCACGCTTCACGGGCTAAAGGATGGTTGTCCTTAACTCCCAGAGCCCTGTACATCATGACAACATTAGCCATTGCAGGATAAATCGCCCCAAGTCCGCCCTCACTTAATCTTTCCTCAATAAAAGCAATCGCTTTTCCAATAGCACGGCGACGGGTACGGCGTGGGAAAAAAGGCTCTACTTTACGAAGAACGACATCTAAAGCTTTGAAAGCATATCCCCACCAAGAGCGGTACGGACCCCGTATCCAGTCTTTAATTTTAGAAGGGCGTGTTCTAAAGAGTTCATCAATATGAACATTTTTTGGATTAATAGCCAACGGACGCAAAGCTGCCAAAACAAGTAATGGCGCAATCACGGTTCGAGACCAGTAAGACATGTTCCATATTGAAACAAATGCCTTACGTGGCAAAAGTATAAGCTCAACGGGCATAACGGGCACGGCATCCCAAGGAACCTGACCATAAAGAGCCAAAAGAATACGTGTAAACACGTTACTTCTTTCAGCACCCCCATGCCTTAAAATGGCTTCACGGGCTTTACGCATATGTGGTGCATCTGGAGAATCACCAATCACCTTCAAGGCATAATACGCCTTTACACTGGCAGATAAATCAAATTTTCCATCATAATAAAGCGGCCATCCACCGTGTTCTTCCTGCCGATCACGAAGATATTTAGCAATTTTTTCTTCTTTTTCAGGATCAATACGGTCAACATAATGTTCCAGTAAAACATATTCAGCAGGAATAGTGGCATCCGCCTCAAGCTCAAAAACCCAATGTCCATCTTTATTTTGATGCTTAAGAAGAGCATCCTGAGCCGCACCAAGCTTCTTTTCCAACAACTCTAAAAAAGACTTTATTTTAAAGGCCGGTTTTACTTCTTTTAAAGTTTGCTGTTCTTTCGTTTTAGCCATTATACTCTCCGAAAAACGATAAAATGATAATTGTTTAGACTTTTCTAAGCCGGATGGTATCCCTCTGAGATCGCAGATCGAAAACCAAGCTCACCGACTGCCGCCAATCCGGAACGAACAGCCCCCTCCAATGTCGAGGGGAGACTTGTTGCAATCCAATCTCCTGCCAAAACAAGATTAAGAAGCGGCGTTGAAGTCCCAGGTCGCTTTGCATTCTCTAACGGTGTTGCTTCAAAAGTAGCTCTTTTTTCATTAATCAAACGGCAAGTGGGCATTTCTATTTCAAATAAATCCTGCTCAATCACTGTCTTCAGTGCAAAACACAACTCTTTCCACACCTGCTTTATAAGCGAATCCTTTGATCTGTCGCTGTAACGATTAGCAGCGCTGATGGTTACGGAAAGAATTCTATCTTTCACAAATATCCATTCGGCAATTCCACCGTTAAGACCTAAAAATCCAGACTGCGCTATTGGCCCTTTTAACAAAGGTAAAAAAGGCAAGGAAAAATGAAGGTTTAAAATACTTTCATAACGATCAGGCCCCTGGATTTCAGGCAGAAGTTCTCTCGTTACATGACTTGGCGTGGCTAAAATAACAGAATCCTCATCAGAAATCGGAATGAGTTTTTTACCAATGCGCAGTCCCGTAACCCGCCCCTTTTCTGAAATAATTTCCTTTACACGTGCATTGAAATTTAAATGTGCCTTGAAACTTTTCAAGTAAGAAAGTGCGGGATCGATAAAAGCATCCGCCAAATTTTTGACAGGATATAAGGGATGACATCCTTTTCCGCCCTTCATTAAACTTTCTTTTATAATATTTGCAAAAAGTGCAGCACTTCCTGATTGAACAGAAGTGTTTAAAGCTGAAATTGCCAACGGTTTCAGCAAAAGATCTGTCAATCCACCACTTTCTAAACACTCACTGACAGTTGTTTCTGGCCCTGCTTTTAGAAATTTTAAAAAAGCAGTCAACTCTTTTAGCTTCATATTTGGTGGACGACAGGAAGCAGAAAAAAGCCAAAAAGGTATTTTTCCAGAGGAAAGCGATAAATTCCAAGCTTTTTGCCTCTCAAGATCAAAAAAGGGGAAAAAACCTTTTCCCTGATCTTTTAAACGATCGCGAGACCCAATGAGATCTAGATAACGCAAGAGATATTGGTTTCCAGACAAAATCAAATGATTGCCGTTATCTATGTAGGATTCTAATTGGGAATCATAAAAAGAACGTGCACGCCCGCCACAAATAGCAGCAGCCTCATATAGAAAAATTTCTGCCTGTGGCGCTAACTCAACAGCGGCGGATAAAGCGGCTATTCCCCCACCAACGATGTGAACACTGCTCATTTCCCAATCAAGGCCTTCACCAAGAAGAAAATTTTCCAAAAAGGTGACTTATTTAAAGGCGCACCGCTATGCATCCAGCCACGATTTTCTAAGCGTTTTAAAGTTGCCTTGTAAGAGGCTGCCATTAAACGTGCAGGAAGCATGGTTTTAGAAGGACAACACTGCATATAATACTCTGACCTACGAAAACTATCCTTGGCCCGCATAGCCAAAATTTTACAAATATCGGGAAGCTTCTCTGAAGAAAGGAGTAGGCTCAAATCCCGTGAAATCTGAAAACGATCTGCGAGTTCCTTAGGGAGATAACAACGTCCGAGATGAAGATCCGTTTCAATATCTCTTAGAATATTCACCTGCTGCAAAGCTCTGCCGAGATGATAAGCAACCTTTAAACCATTTTCACCTTCAGCACCAAAAATTCTAATAGAAAGCCGTCCAACAGCCGAAGCAACACGGTCAAAATATAAATCCAAAGTCTTTTCATCCGGAAAAACAATTGGACCATTCAGATCCATTCTCATCCCTTCGATAATCTCCTGAAAATCTCTTTCATCAAGATCATAACAGGAAATAGCTGCCAGCAGAACACGCTCTAAAGACGTGTCTGCATGACCTTTATAAATTTCACGAATTCTTTTTGACCAATGATCTAAAAGCGCAAAAGACTTTTCAATATCCTTACCTGCTGGGCTATCGCCATCAGCAATGTCATCCAGCTCTCGACATAAGGCATAAATAGCGTACATCGCCTCACGCCGTGCACGTGGTAAAATACGCATCCCCTTATAAAAAGAAGTCTGAGCCCTTATAATCTGCGCCTCTACTGCTTCCATATCTTGATAAGCGCAAGGAAGACCATCTTTTTCTAAATTTACATCTTGCAGGTTTTTAGAAAAAATCTCTGAGGTACCTTGAAACAACGCCTTAAGCTTATCTGCTAATCTTAAAGAAACATTTTGCATTAAAGGGTCTTCTTCTCTCAGTTTTTTAGCCAAAGAATGTGCAAGATTTACAATCACAGCAGCTTCCATCTTTAAGCGTTTATCCGTAATTTTCTTTGGAAGCTTAGAAGCCTCCTTATTCAAAAGATCAACATGATCTAGAACACGGTTAAAAACTTTTCTCAAACCTGTCGAAGATTTTGCATCTAACACACTTTCAAGCGGAACCCCTTCTTCCTTCATCCAATCCAGAGGAAGATAGCACCTATCTAAAATACGCAGATCTGACTGCACGTCCTGTAGATGATTTAAAACCTGCAAAGAGGCGCACAATGCATCAGAAGCGCTATAGGATTCCTCTTTCTCACGATGAATCGCTAACAGGAAACGTCCAACAGGCGCTGCTGAATTGGCGCAATATCCCATAAGATCGTCCCAACTTTGATAGCGAGACTGCTCCGTATCTTGAATAAAAGCCTTTAACAGATCGCCAGCAACAGAAAGCGGAACCTTTCTCTTTGTAAGTTCCCGACCTAAATCAGCGGCGATAATCTGTTTTTCATCCGAAAAAACACCTGAATTCAAAGCCTTTTCCAGAGATAGAAGTTGCTCTTTTTTGGTTGATGCAGAGAGTTCCTGGCTGTCAGAAATATCATCCGCCATCCGTGCAAAATTATAATAAAAATGTACAATTTTACGCAGTTTAGCTGAAATCAGAAAAGATCCAACTGGAAAATTTTCACTCTTTCGATCCCGAGATTGCGCCATATTCATAGAAGACACGAGCCTTATATCCAATCAATTTCACAAAGGTTAAGAAGGATGATTTTCATCATAAGTACGCTGGTGCCATTCGACACCTTTTCCAAAATAGTGATTATAGGCAGAACCTAGCGTCGCTAAACTATAAAAAAACGCAATGAAGGGAAGCGGTAAGGCTCTCCATAATGGTAAGCGAAACCATTTTAAGGTGGGGATAAAGGTTGCACACGCAATAAGATAAGCGGAAATCCCTGCAAAACGGGATGATTTCTTTCCTTTGATCGCTGCGACAAGAGGGCCAAACCAAATGAAGAGCATCCCAAACAAAACAAGCAGTAAAAGAATAGGAGAATAACGTAGTTGGACATAGGCTGTCCGTGCAATCATATTCCAAATTTCTTTAATATTGTCGTAAGAACGTAAAGACCACGCTTGTTGACTGCACCCTAAATAGAGATGCCCGCCCATTCTTTTTACGCGAGCGGCTAAAGTACAGTCGTCAATTAAGGCGCCACGAATAGACGCAACCCCACCAATACGATCCAAAATTTCTTTTTTCAAAAGAACAGTACCGCCTGCAGCACCCGAAATGATTGAATCTGGATTAGAAATTTTACGAAACGGATATAAAAATGCAAAGAAATAAACAAATGCAGGAATGAATGTCTTTTCAAGAACATTGTTACACTGCAACATGACCATTTCCGAAACCAAATCCAAGCGCTCATGGAGCGCTTTTTTCACCAAGGAGTCTAGGTGATCAGGGGCATGTAAAATATCTGCATCTGTAAAGAGTACAAAGCCATTTTCAGGTATCTCATGCCCTCTTGCATTTATCCCTTGATGAAGTGCCCACAGCTTACCGCTCCAGCCCGAAGGTCTAGCTTTACCCTCGATAACGGTTAACGCTGGGTAATCCTTTGCAATCTCAAATGCTTGCGCTCTTGTTGTATCTGTACTTTCATCATCAACAACAACAACACGATATGTTCCTTGGTAATCTTGATTTAATAAAGATTTCAAACTAACGGCGATATGCTCTTCTTCATTCCTTGCTGGAACAATGATAAGAACTTCAGGATATTTCTGCGTTTGTAAATTCTCTTGAGATGAAAGAAAGGGACCTCCCTGCCAATAACGCCCCCAAAAGGCAACAAGAAATCCCCATATTCCCAAAGTACTATATGATAGCCAGCGCATAAACTGCCTTTTACAATTGTTTAAATTTTTGAAACCACTGAACCGCTGAAGTAACAGCCTGTTCTGCTGAAACGGGATTATACCCTAACTCTTTCCGTGCCTTGCTTGAAGAAAAATACATAATTTTTTTAGCCATTGTTAAGGTATCACGGTGTAGCCTTGGTGTTTTTCCTGAAATACGTGCAAATAATTCAGAAAAAATAGCAAATGGATAAAGCCAATCCGGATTTAAACGCCAAACAGGTGCTTTAACGCCTGCTTTACGTGCGACAAGAGAAAAAAGATCGCCTAATTTAATATCCTCGCCGCCCAGAATATACCGCTCACCGATACGTCCTTTTTCAAAAGCCAAAACATGCCCAAGACCAACGTCATCAACATCCACAACATTTAAACCCGTTTCGACATAAGCAGGCATTTTCCCCCGAACGCAGTCAAAAATCACCTGCCCTGTTGGTGTTGGCTTAATATCTCCTCTCCCTATAGGTGTTGATGGATTAACGATAACAACCGGCGCTTTTTCCTCTCTAACCATGCGCAACACTTCTTGTTCCGCATGATATTTAGAACGCTTGTAAGCGCCAACAATTTTTGCTTCTGTAACAATATCCGTTTCTATTGTTGGACGACCATTTAAGGCTGTGGGCATTGTCGCAACAGAAGAGCAATAAACAATTTTAGTTACCTTCTCCTTTAGGGCCTCTTTAATAATATTGCGCGTTCCCTCAATATTAATTCTGTTCATTTGAGAAGGGTTTGGAACCCAAAGGCGATAATCAGCTGCAACATGGAATAATGCGCCAACACCAAGCATGGCTTTTCTCAAAGAAGCCGGATCATTGAGGTCACCTTCTACAATTTCCGCATCTAAATTTTTAAGATTTTGTCGATTGGCATTTTTCCTGACCAAAAGCCGCAACGGGTAGCCACGTTCTTGCAATGCACGCGCAACAGCAGCCCCAACAAATCCAGTTGCTCCTGTAACCAAGGATAAGGGTTTTTGCGCATTCATTTTTTTGTGATCCCTTTCCTAGTAAACCAAAACATATAAGAAGAAAGTCTCTTTCATAAAACATGCCAGCTCTATTTTTAAAATAAAAAATAAATTTAATGTTTATATCTAAAGGATGAAACGCTATTTCTTTATTATATTCAGATCTGAATAATCATTTTCATTTGATTGAGAACCCATTTTTTTGAAAAAATATCTTCCCTTACTGTTTTTTGTTGCCGGCTCGATCTGTTTTCTTTATTTGGCTATCAACCACGATATTAATGCCATATTTCACTCTCTATTACGAGTAGGCTTTGTCGGCTTTTCCTCTCTTCTGTTACTAAGCTTACTGAATTATCCAATTTTAGCCTTAGCGTGGAAACGTACAACACCTGAACTTGGATTTTTTCAACTCTTATGCTCTCGAATCATACGAGATTCCGCTGCGGCATGCCTTCCTTTTTCACAAGTTGGCGGTATTCTTATTGGTACCTATGCAACCATTACTTTTTTTTCCAAAAAACAATCACGCTTCTTGAGCAAGAATGAAAAACGTAATATTGCAACTGCGTCAAACCTCATTGACATCACAATAGAAGCAATGGCGCAGGTCATCTTTATCCTCACAGCGCTTTTTCTTTTATGCGTTACCCATCGCAGTGAAGACACTTATTTTAAAACTGTCGGTGCCAGCGCCCTTATCCTTGCCATATCCCTTTTGCTTTTTGCTTGGCTTCAAAGCCATTTCGGTCATTTAAGCCGATTTCTTATTCCTAAAATTCGGAATCAAAAATGGAAGCGGTTTTTTAAACAAAAATTATTACGTCTTGGCATTCAATTTTCCAAAATATGGGACAAACCCTTTCAAATTATACAAGGTCTTTTTTTCCACTACCTTGCATGGATCTTCAGCGCTAGCCTTACTTGGGTAGCTTTATTTTTACTCTCTTCTCATATTTCATGGTTGAATTGCTTAATTTTAGAAGGAATTTCTTGCGCAATCATCTCAACTTTCTTCTTTGTACCAACCTCTATTGGGGTTCAAGAAGGTGCCTATATCAGTTTAGGACTTCTCTTTGGAATCCCTGCGGAAATTAGTTTTAGTCTTTCTCTCCTCCGGCGCGGCCGTGAAATTTTTGTTGGTGTCCCGGCGCTGCTCTGGTGGGAGGGGCATGAGATTATAAAAAACTCGCGGGGAAAATAATTTCCGCCGCGAGCTCTTTAAAATCAATTATGAAATGAATTAAGCGTTAATTAATTTCAAACCTGAAATCTGACCCTTCTCTTCTTCAAGAGAAAGCGCAGCGCCCTGATGATCCTGATTTTTAAGCTTCTCACTCAACCATTTCTCAACAGAGAAATTGCGAATGATAGACTGAGCAAGTGTTTTTTCTTGCGCCCAAACACCCCAGTAAAGGCATAGACGACGCGCTTCAGCAGCATCTGTAAAAGAAACGATCTTTGCAAATACCCTTTTATTGGAAAGTAATCTTGCATATTTCACATCATCAGATTCAGTGATAATCGCAGATAATGGGTAGACCTCAGAAATTTTTGCAGCACCTTCCAAAAGCGCACCTTCAGCAGTGAGCTCAGGTTCTGGACGCATATTTTTCATGCGAGAACGCCACTCCATATCTGTTTCAACCTGACGGATAATCCGATCCATTGTTGCAACAGCTTCAAATGGGAAGCTTCCAGAAGCACTTTCTGCTGAGAGCATTGTTGCATCTGCTCCATCATAAACAGCCTGCGCAACGTCAGAAACCTCTGCACGGGTTGGTGATGGCGCTGTAATCATGCTCTCCAACATCTGTGTTGCAACGATAACAGGGCGTCCTTGTCTGTGCGCTTCTTTCAAAATACGCTTCTGACTTGCAGGGACACTTTCTGGTGGACATTCAACCCCAAGATCACCACGAGCAATCATAATACCTTCAGACAAGGCAACGATCTCGCTGATTTCTTCAAGCGCCTGAGGTTTTTCAATTTTACTGATAATTGCTGCACGCCCTTGGATAATGTCACGGGCTTTCTGCACATCTTCAGCCGTCTGGACAAAAGAGAGCGCAATAAAGTCAACACCAAGAGAAAGGGCAAAATCAAGATCTGCACGATCTTTCTTTGTTAAAATAGGAATAGGAAGCGTAACGTCAGGAACGTTCACACCTTTACAGCCTGAAAGTTTACCACCAACAAGAACTTCTGTTTCAATGGAAGCATCGGTTTTACCCGTTACTTTCAAAACAAGTTTCCCATCATCAAGCAACAAACGGCTACCAATTTCAGCCGCTGAAATAATTTCTGGATGTGGCAGGCAAACTCTTTGCTGTGTACCAGGTGTTCCATCCAAATCAAGCGTAAAAGCCTGTCCGTTTTCCAGAACGACAAAGGAATCTGCAAAATTTCCAACACGCAATTTAGGCCCTTGCATATCGGCAAGAATACCAAGAGGACGACCCAGTGTCTTTTCTGCGGCACGAATATCATTATAGCGATCTTGATGATCCTGATGCGTACCATGAGAGAAATTTAGACGGAAAACATTTACGCCCGTACGTGCGAGACGTTCAATTTTATCAGCACCAGAAGTAGCAGGCCCAACAGTCGCTACAATTTTAGTATTTCGAAAGCGAATATCCATTCACATTAATCCTTCAAAAAAGAAAACATTGCTAAAATGTTTTGTATGATTCTGTTTTTCTAAAATTTCTTTCGCATTTACTTCAATGCCAAGTCCTCATCCAAGGCGCCCCAGAGATGGGATCTTTCAATCCACCCTTTATACCCAGCGACATTGACCTGACACCAATTTTTCCATTCCCCACCGCATTTTACCACCCGACCAACTGCACCAGGCAGAAGAAGAGCAACGGGTCGATCTCTGGAGTCTGGTGCGGAGTATATAGGAAAGGTTTGAAAAGCACACCTTTTATCAAAAGAAGCGCAGTAACTCACAACATGTGCATCATATTGCTTGGATAAATCCACCTTATTTATTTTAGAATCCGTTGCCGAAAAATGAAGCTCTTCTTTCATTTTTGAGGATGGTACAACAACAAAATTGCGCGATGAGCGAAGCGTTGCTTGATGCATCCAGCCTTTTTCTCCAAAATTATCTTCTACTTGGCACCAGTTCTGAAATTCGCGTGAAACTTTTACAGGCAGTCCTCGGCGGTAATAAACCCAGTCAATAGGATAATTAACACCAGGACCTCGCCGCATATAAACCTTACTTCCCCTTAAAGCGGCAAAATAAGGCTTAAAAGATGCGTCACCATTGGGAGGGGGTGGTAAGGAAACAAGCTTAGGAGGGGCCTGTTTATCCGATATATCGGATACCTTTTCCGGCCTTACGTTCGGCTGTGAAGCCTTTTTCTGCTTCGCTGGCACGGGGGAATGATGTGGCACAACGTGATGCGTTTCCGGAGAAACGGGATGTCCATACACCGCCCCCTCCAACAAAGAATCTGTTGCAGCACATGCAGAGGAAGCTAAAGCCCCCCCCACAATCCCCACACACAAGAGAGGGAAAGCATAAACCAACCTGCATTTAGAAAAAAAGTTTTTTTCCATCACCCTCACCTTCACAAATTCCCCTTATTCCCACTCAATTGTTCCAGGTGGTTTAGACGTAATATCATAAGTCACACGGTTAATTCCCCGCACTTCATTAATAATTCTACCAGCAACACGTTCCAAGAAGGAAATGTCAAATGGATAAATCCGTGCCGTCATTCCATCAGAGCTTGTAACCGCTCTCAGGGCGCAAGCTTGATCATAAGTTCTTGCATCCCCCATAACCCCCACCGTTTTAACGGGAAGAAGAACCGAAAATGCCTGCCAAATTTTGTCATACAAACCAGCTTTTCTAATTTCATCCAAAAAGATGACATCCACTTTTCTAAGAAGTTCAAGCTTCTCAGCCGTAATATCACCAGGGATTCGAATCGCAAGACCAGGCCCCGGAAAAGGATGGCGTCCGACATAAGAGGCAGACAAACCTAACTCTTTTCCTAAAATTCTAACCTCGTCTTTAAAAAGATCACGCAAAGGCTCGACAAGACGCAAATTCATGCGCTCAGGAAGTCCCCCGACATTATGATGCGATTTAATTGTGACTTCACTTCCACCAGCAAGGCTTACGCTCTCAATAACATCCGGATAGAGCGTTCCCTGCGCTAAGAAATCAACGCCTCCAATTTTCTTGGCCTCCTCCTCAAAGATATCAATGAATAACTTCCCAATAATTTTACGCTTTTTTTCAGGGTCTGTGACATCTTTTAGTGCTGAAAGAAAACGGTCTGTCGCCTGACAATGTACCAAGGGAATATGAAAATCATCTCTGAAAAGTTGAATGACATTATCTGCCTCACCATGACGCAACAATCCCGTATCCACAAAAATGCAAGTGAGACGGTCCCCTATTGCCTCGTAAATCAATTTTGCAGCAACAGCACTATCAACGCCTCCGGACAGTCCACAGACAACCTTGGCCGTCTCACCAACCTGCTGACGAATACGTGCGATCTCGGCCTCACGGAAAACCTCCATGCTCCAATCGCCCTTACATTTTGCAATATTTAAAGCAAAATTTCGTAGAAGTTCTGCCCCATCTGGCGTATGGACAACCTCTGGATGAAATTGCACAGCGTAAAGAGGACGCTCTTCGTGCGCAATAATTGCAAAAGGAGCCCCTTTAGAAGCTGCTAAAGCCCTAAAATCAGAAGGAATGGAAGCCACGCGATCCCCATGGCTCATCCAAACTTCGTGTTTTGTGCTCTTTTTCCAAGAATTTGGGAAAAAAGGAGATTCCTCTTTAATCGTAATTTCTGCGCTTCCAAATTCACGATGGTGATGGGTCTCTACTTTTCCACCCAGCATATGACACATAATTTGTTGACCATAACAAATACCCAAAAAAGGAACTTTGAGGTCAAAAACTTCCCTTTGAAGCATTGGCGCTTTTTCTTCGAGAACGCTTGCTGGGCTCCCTGATAAAATAATGCCTTTAGGATCAAATTGTTTAATCTTGTCGATGGAAGCATTAAAGGGCCATATCTCACAATATACCCCACACTCTCTAACCCTTCTTGCAATCAGCTGTGTAAACTGACTACCAAAGTCCAAAATTAAAATAGAATCACTAAATCCGGATTCTCCGATAGTCGAAGTAGATGCTGCGCTTTGCTTCACGAGAATATGATACCTTTAAGCTTTCGTTAAAAAAGAATTTAATAAATTGTTTTACAGTAAAATATAAAATCAAGGAGATAATTCCTATCTTTTTTTCTGATAAACGCTAAAAATTAAACGAATTTACACCTTGCCCCTGTTTGAGCATGAGACATTGTACGCATGAACAAAAAAATATTTCTCACTTCTATTTCTCTTGTTCTTGCATCCTGCAGTCCTGATCTAGCGACGCCAGATCCCTACGGCACTTGGTTCGGGACCCTTCAGACAGATGAGGGATTCTGCCCGACGAATGCGCCATCCACACTGCGCATTTATGGAAAGGAAATGGTCTTTGCTGCCGCAAACGGCCCGCTTATTTTGCACGGAAAGCATCTTCAGAAAGAAACACATTTCATTCTAAGCCTTACCAAAGAAGGCATGGATGGCGTCCCCTTCCACATGCTTTTTAACGGATGGCCAGATGGTGCCACCATTAAAGGTGTTTATGCGACACCACGTTGTCGTGCGCATATCACACTTCGAAGATGGTAAAAAATTTAAAAAATGAAGAAAAATTCATTTTAGGAGTTGCGGGAACATTCAAAACCCCATATAAACGCTTCCTGTAAGCACCCGTAGCTCAACTGGATAGAGCACCTGACTACGAATCAGGAGGCTAGAGGTTCAAGTCCTTTCGGGTGCACCAACTTTTTAAGTTGTCGAAAATATAAGCACCCGTAGCTCAACTGGATAGAGCACCTGACTACGAATCAGGAGGCTAGAGGTTCAAGTCCTTTCGGGTGCACCATTCCCTTTATAAATAAAACATAATGATCTTTCGAAAGATTTTACTTTCCTAATACTTACCCTATAAGTTGAGTATGTCTTATTCTGATCTTACAAAGAGCGTCTTAGCGGCGATTCTAGCTCCTCGTGGCCTTTCTTATAAAAATGGCAAACTTGCCTTAGATTCTTGTCACCTATCTAAGATAGCAACACAGATAGGCACGCCTTCCTGGATTCTGTCTGGAGATATTTTACGTCTTCGAGCACAAAATTTCTGCGATATGATTGCCAAAGCCTCCCCGCATGCTTTTTGCCATTTTGCGGTAAAATCTTTAGATCATTTAGCTGCTCTGAAAATTCTAAAAGATACAGGCATCGGTCTCGATATTGTCAGTAGTGGTGAACTCTCCAGAGCGCTCTATATTGGCTTCGATCCTAAAAAGATTGTTTTTTCAGGTGTTGGTAAAACAGATTCAGAGCTGGCTTTTGCTCTAAAGCATCATATCGCTCAAATTAATGTAGAAACAATTGGTGAGCTTGAGCGTTTAAATAAGATTGCACTCTCAAAAAACTGTCTTGCTCCTGTTGCAATCCGTATCAATCCTGAACTTGGATATGGTGGATGCGATAAAATCACAACAGGCAATAAATCAGATAAATTTGGCATTCCTTGGACTGAAATTTCTCGTCTATGGCCTTTAATTTCTAAAAAAATGTCTGGAATAAAATTACAGGGAATTGCCGTTCATGGCGGCAGCCAAATTCTTGATGAAAATAAATTTCGTCATTTTTATCAACATATCGCCCGGCTTATAACCAAATGGCAATCAGAGGGTTTGAAGATTGAAAGTTTAGACTGCGGAGGAGGTTTTGGTATTCCGTATAGCTTCCAAGAGCAGGAAATTTCTCTTACAAAACTTCAGGAAATTATTTCAGAAACGCTTGTTTCTCTTAATATAATTCTCAGATTTGAGCCTGGACGCTATATTAGTGGCCCCTCTGGTCTTCTTTTAAGTCGTGTTATTGAGATCAAAAAAACAGATTCACACAAGTTTCTTATTCTTGATGGCGGTATGAATGATCTTTTGCGTCCTGCCTTATACAACGCAGCGCATGAAATTATTCCTATTTCCTATCCTGACGGAAATACACCTTTAGAATCTTACGATATTGTCGGGCCTATTTGTGAAAGTAGTGATTTTTTTAGGCGCAACTATACGATGCCTCGCCTTCAATGCGGCGATATCGTTGCTATTCTTGATACAGGAGCTTATGGCTCCGTAATGAGCTCATCTTATAACAGCCGCCCTTTATCCCCCATTGTCTTAACCTCTGAAGGAAAATGGGATCTCATTAGGGAGCGACAAACGATTGAAGAAATCATATCAACCGAAACGCTCCCTAAATGGCTATAACACTACATCAACCGACTTTATAAAAAGGATTGGGCAATAGAAAAGTTTTTCCACCATGTCCACCGGCTAAGTCTGTTTTTTGGTCTCCCATATTCAGAATAATCTGATAGCCCTGCCCCTCGATTTGTTTTCTAATAGGCGTTTTATAGTCACTTGCCGAACGTTTATCTCCAATATCGCGCATATAAAGACCCGTCCAATTATTGATCTTTTCTTTATGTAAATTCCGGATCATATGATGGCGATATTTGACAGACCTTCCCGTAATAAAAAAGACTGCGACATGGTTTTTTTGCGCCTCTTCAATAAGGGAGCGCGTTGAGGGAAAAGCTGTTGCGGCCTCTTTCCTAACCCATCCCGTTTCAGGACATGGCCCCTTTGGCAAATGGCAAGTAGCGCCTCGTTTAAAGTAAGCAAACTGATTAGCCTTAAGGGCGGGCCATTGTGATAAGGTTGTCTCATCAATATCCAAAACAATGGCTTGATGCTTAGAAGGATTTGCTTCTTTTTGCAGATATTTGATCGCCTGGTTAGCCACACGATCAAAATCTCGCTGATATTGTCCGTTATCATGATAACGGACAAGGGCTGCGCTAAGGTCAGAAATATTTTGAAGTGGCACATCCTGCGCCACTGTATTCGCAAAAGCAGATCCTATAGAGCAAAACGAGACCACAGCAAGAGAAAGATAAAACGCTCTAGAAAAGCCGTTTTTCTTTATTCTTTTCAAAATATTTTCTGACATCTTACCTACCCTTTATTGGTGAATATCAACATGTGAGAAGAAAAAACCTGTTTCTTTAGCAGCATTTTCAAGAGAATCAGATCCATGAACAGAGTTGGATTCAATATCTTCTGCATAGGCTGCACGAATTGTACCTGCTTCAGCCTCTTTTGGGTTTGTTGCCCCCATCAATTTACGATAATCTTCGACAGCATTTTCACCTTCGAGAACCTGGACAACGACAGGGCCGGAAGTCATAGAAGCAATCAAGTCTTGGTAGAATGGGCGTTCTTTATGAACTTCATAAAAAGCACCAGCTTGCTCTTTGCTCAAACGAATACGACGTTGACCAATGATGCGGAAACCTTTTTCCTCAATCATTGCATTGATCTTACCTGTAAGATTGCGACGTGTTGCGTCAGGTTTAATAATAGATAATGTACGTTCAATAGCCACGCTAAATAAATCCCTTGTTAAAATAGAAATATTAAAATTCAGACCTCATTGTCTCTTGGATCATAAATATACGAAAAAGCCCAATAAATACAAAAGAATTGTCTTTTCTCTTTAAGATAGAGCCTGTTTTTCAGCAAATTGGGTCAAGACTTCGACAACTTTCTCAAGCTCTTCCAAAGAAAGATAGGCATGTATCGGAAGGGATAAAACCCTATCACAGAGCCATTCAGAAACTGGCAAAGCCAATCCATTATGAAATTTTTCGTAAGCTTTCTGACGATGCAGGGGTTTTGTATAATAAACGGCATTTTCAATACCGGCTTCACTTAAAAAATGACGGCACTCTTCTCTATTTATTTTTTCAGGAAGTAAAATTGTATAAACAGACCAAACACCTTTCCCATTTTCTAAACAAGAAGGACGTATAAAAATATCCGGTAAAAATTCATTATAAAATGAGACATTTTTTCGACGTTTTACACATTCCTCTTCAAAAGAATGAGTTTTTGCCAATAAAATAGCGGCTTGTAATGTATCTAAACGCGCATTCAAACCGACATCAACAATATCATAAGCATCTTTTCCACACCCATGAGAGCGAATGGATCGATATTTTTCGGCCAGATGAAAATCATCTGTTAAAATTGCCCCGCCATCTCCATAGGCCCCTAAAGGTTTTGCCGGGAAAAAAGACAATGTTGTTGCACGTGCTAATTTTCCAGAGGCCTGCCCCTTATATTGGGCACCAAAAGATTGCGCTGAATCATCATATAATTTCAAATCATATTTACAGGAAATTTTAGAAAGTTCAGACCACGGCGCAGGTTGCCCAAAGAGATCAACGGCAAGAATAGCCTTTGGGATAAAACGATTTTCCTTTTTGACAACTTTTATTTTTTCTTCCAAATCCTCAACAGACATTTGATAATTTTGAGAATCAACATCTACAAAAATCGGCTGAGCCCCTAGGAGCAAAACAATTTCAGCCGTTGCAACATAAGTGAAAGAAGGCAGAAAAACAGCATCTCCCTGCCCAATCCCATCTGCCATCAATGCCATAATAAGCGCATCGGTTCCTGAAGAGACCCCCACAGCAAATGAAAAGCCTGTATATTCTTTCAGCCAAGCTTCAAAATCCTCTATCTGCTTTCCGCCAACGAAATGAGAATGCGTTAGAACCTCCTCTATCATCGCCTCAACTCTGCCATCTAAATATTTTCGCTGTCGATACAAATCAAGCATTCTAACAGGAAGCAAGGGACTCTTTATTTCTTTTTTCACACGATAACTCCCTGAAAATTTCTTATAAAAAAGGGAAATCAGGCAAAATCTGCGGCACCTGTTTTAAAAGACGATCTGGATCAGATTTTCGACTGGCCTCTTCAATGTGTAATATTTTTTTATCTATTTCTTCTGGTAATTTAAACGCTCTTGAAAATGAAATATGAAAAAGATTTGTGCCCAAAATAGGAGTCATTTTCTCTCCTGGGTTAAGGAGATCTTCATTTATTTTCTCCCCCTTTTCTAAACCTGTAATATTAATTTGAATATTTTGCCCAATTTCTTTTTTTACTTTTGAGATTAAAAAATTTGCGACATCAATAATATGAACAGGCTTTCCCATATCTAAAATAAAAAAAGGCTCTTTTTGAGGATATTTTGTACTCACCAATGCTGCTTGCAAAAGCGAAAAAACAGCCTCTTCGCAAGTGATAAAATAACGCTTTGCTTCCTTATGGGTTAAGGTAATCGGTCCACCTTGTGCAATTTGATGCTCAAATAACGGAATAACAGATCCAGCAGAACCCAAAACATTTCCAAAACGCAGAATTGCAAAAAAAGTTTTAGAAGGCTTTTCATTTAAATGCTGCAACCACAATTCAGCAATCTTTTTAGAAGCTCCCATACAGCTTTTAGGTTTTACCGCCTTGTCCGTTGAGAGAAAAATAAAATTCTCAACCTCATAAAGAACCGCAAGCTTGGAAAGAATTTTTGTCCCAATAATATTTGTTAAAAACCCCTCACAAGGATTTTCCTCAACAATTTTCACATGCTTTAAGGCGGCGGCATGAAAAATAATTTTTGGATTTGTTTGTGAAAAAATCTTTTCCATTCTTGTCAGGGAAGTCACATCTGCCAAATAAGGTGTAATTTTAAGAGATGGAAACTTTTCTGATAATTCTATCCTGATTTTCCAAAGAAAATATTCATTATTATCAACGAGAATAATTTCACTTGGATTGAGAAAACCTAATTGTCGGCAAATCTCACTGCCGATAGAGCCTCCCGCACCAGTTACTAAAATGCTTTTCTGAGAAAAAAAATCTCCCAAAATTTCTTTATTTCTTAAAAAGTGAAAACTTCGTGCAGAAAGCTCCTCTATTAAGTCCTCTGACCTTGAGCTAAAAACAAAATTATTGGAAAATAAAGACAAGAGAGTATAAAAATCCTATTTTAAATTTCATAAAGATGACAGCGTTCACAAGTAAATACGGAAAAATATATATTCTTGATATATTAAAATTGGATAAACCCCCTGTCTACTCTATTTCTTTTTTCCCTTCCTTGCCTCATAACAATTTTTGTCTGCAATAGTTTGCTCTTCCTTATCCCAAAATTACAAATATGGGATATTCCACAAGCACGCAGCGCACACAGCTACCCAATTTCCAAAGGCGGCGGAATAGGCATTTTGGCGGGTTTCTTCACAGGATACTTTTTCTGGTATGTCTGTCATCCTGCTGTAGAGCTCTTATTTTCTCAAATTTATGCATTATCTGCCCTCTTATTCCTGGCAATTTTTTCTCTCATTGACGACATACGTTCTCAAAATGTTTGGCTAAAACTTGGTGTGCAGATTATCTCTTCTTATGTCGCAATGTTAAGCCTTTCCTTAAGTCTTCCCTTAACACTTTTTTTTAGCCTCATTTGCGTCATCCTTCTTAATGTTATTAATTTTATGGACGGATTAAATGGTCTGGCTTCTTTAAGCATGATTATTTCGAGTGCTTTTCTATTAAAAGCACATGCGCAAATTGCGATTTGTCTTCCGCTGATTGTTGCCCTGCTTTGCTTTCTGCCGTGGAACTTTCCCAAAGCACGCCTTTTTATGGGAGATGTTGGTAGTCAAAGCTGTGCGCTTATTCTGTGTCTAGCGGCAGGATCACTTATTATAAGCCATCAAAATCAGCCCATTGATATTCGGATTATCCTTCTTTTTCCTGCCCTTTTAAGCGGTATGATTTTTGATGTTTTTTTGACCTTATGCCGTCGATTTTTCAAAAAGGAATCTCTTACAAAAGCTCACAACACACATCTTTATCAACTTGCGGCAAGAAGCAAATTACTTCCTCCCGCTTACATTTCCTTACTCGAATGCGGTTTTGTTTTTTTGGGAGGGATCATTGATCTCTATGCTCCTTTATCGCTTATCGTTACGCTTTTACTTATTCCTCAAATCATTTGGAGCTTCATTGTCCTTCACTTTTGGAAAATCTCTCAAGCCCGTTAAGTGAAAAAAACTTGCCTTGATAAAACCAAGAAACTATCACTCTAACTAGAAGGGCTTTAAGACTCTACAAAGCAATCGCCCGATAAAAAGCCTTAAACATAGATAATGTTTATCTACTTGTTTATCCGAATAACCTGACAGCAGGAGAGTTAAAACAATGACCTATGTGGTCACAGAAAATTGTATCCGTTGTAAATTCATGGATTGCGTAGAAGTTTGTCCCGTTGATTGTTTCTATGCAGGAGAAAATTTCCTCGTTATCAGTCCAGAAGAATGTATTGATTGTGGTGTATGCGAACCAGAATGTCCCGCTGAGGCTATTCTTCCAGACACCGATGATGAAGCGCAAAAATGGCTTGATGTGAATACAAAATATTCTAAATCTTGGCCCAATATTACCAGGAAAGGAACGGCTCCTTCCGATGCAGAAGAGTGGAATGGTAAACCGGATAAAGAACAGTTTTTATCCCCCAACCCCCATAAATAAATCATAAAAAAGCTCCCTTTAAAAAGGGAGCTTTTTTATAACTCTTTTTCATTTAATTTTTAATCATTTCTGCTTGGTGTTCCAAGAAAACGAATTAAAAACTGAAACAGATTAATAAAATCTAAATAAAGTGAAAGCGCATCATAAATCCCCTGCTTTGCAACAGCTTCTTGCGGCATCCAAGTCAAATATTGCTGATAAGAAACTTTAATACGCTGCGTATCATAAGCCGTCAGACCAGAAAAAATCAAAACACCAGCAAACGAAATGGCAACATCAAAATTATGGGATGGCAAAAAGATATTTACAACACTTGCCAAAATCAAACCAATTAAGGCCATAAAAAGAAAAGTACCAAATCCGCTCAAAGAACGCTTTGTTACATATCCCAAAAAAGAAATGCTCAAAAACATTAGAGCCGTGATCAAAAAGGTACGCACGACAGATGAGGCCGTATACATAATTAGCAGGTTTGAACAGCTAATTCCCATACAAATGCTAAATAACACAAATAAACCGGCAGCCGCTGGGCGAGATAGACGGTTAATTCCTGCGGACAGAACGAAAACAAATACCAACGGCGCAAGAGCTGCAAGCCAGCCCATCCCTGTAAGCTGCAAACCATGCTGTGAAAAATGGAAGAAAACTTGGCGTAAGGATGTATTGACAACACTCCAAGCAGAAATTGCTGTAATAAACAACCCTAACCCCATCCAGTTATAAACACTGCGCATGTAGGCTCTTAGGCCCAAATCTAATGCATCGGCATTTTCTTGTGCCCTTGCATTGTTATATTGAAAATCCTGATTAAAGTTCATTCCCCTGCTTCCCATTTTTAGCGAACAAAATTGACATCACCATATAAGCACTGATTTAAGAAGAAATTTGGTGACATCAAGCGTCCAGAAATATTTCCAAAGAGAAATATTAAAAAAATACGTCCATCTTCGAACCAAATTACTCTTTTGCTGAAATCTCCACTCTCTTAATTTCTCCCTTAGAGTATCCTTCTTCATTAAGAAAATGCAACAGAGATGAAATTTGCGATGGTGAAATGTAAAAAACCCGACCATCTTCCCATAAAATAGGTTCTAAACCTAAATTTTTAAGAATGCGTTTTCCCATTTCCCAATTTGAATCTTGCTTCATCAACCATCCCAGAGCACTCCCCTCCTGTATCGCAAGGTCTCTCATTCGCCAAACCACCGAAGAAAAATACTTTTGATCTCCGTAGGGGCCACCCAATACCAAAAGAATACGATGATCCCATTTTGAATCTAAATGAAGGCAAGGGCTCCATGCTCTCCCTGATGATTCAACAAGAAATCCATCTGGGACAAAAGAACCAATTTGATAGTCTGCTTTTTTTTCCTCATCCGGCCATGTTGAGAGATGTATCCGTGTCCTTCTAAAAGCGAAGAGAATAGCAAACACACAAATAAGCGCTGCCAGCGCTAAGGCAATGGAGGTAATATCTTTAGAAAGCCACAAAATTTCCCCAGAGCGACGTTCTAATGCCGTCCATGCCGTTCCGGAAAGAATACCAATAACAACGAGAAAAGAGGCGACACCCCCAGGAAGATTGGGGAAGGCAACCATATGCGCCTCCCGGTAGTAATAGCGCCTAAAGGGTAAAATAATCACAAGAACGATAATTTCAGAAAGAGAAATAATCCAGTCAACTTGCAAAAAGAAAAGAACTGGGAGCAATCCCAATAAGAGAATAATAGAGGCCCGCCAGGCTGCAAAAACCTTTTGACCAAGACTAAAGGCAAGACCCGTGATAAAGGCGCCAATAAAGAAAAGAACAATATCTAATAATGAAATGCTTTCTTTTCCTGGAAGTCCCAGTAAGGCATAGGCAGAAAAACCAAGGCCAAAGATCATCTGAACAAAGGCGCCTACCTGCGTTGTAAAATCACCATCTGCAAAATGAATACCATCTTGAGCCAAAAAATCTTCTTGATCTTTTTTAAAGAATTTTAAAAAAACTTCATGGCCCGCAAATAAAATTCCGGCAAGCAACAAAGGTATCAAATAATAAAATGACCGAAAAATAACCAGGCCACCTAAAATTTGCGGCGCAGAAAACCAAGGCAAGAGTAAAGTTAATAAGAAAGCGTCAAAAACCCCGACCCCGCCCGGCACACTTGATAGCAATCCGGCGAGATAAGCCATCAAATAAAGACCAACAAATCCTAAAAAAGTTAAAGGCGGTAATGTCGAAGAATGTAAATTCCCTAGAACACACCATAGAATAAGCGCTGTAACCCCTAAATCAAGAGTACTTACTAATAATTGGCTCAAAGCAAATAAGGGATTGGGCATCTCAAGTTCCCAATTTCTTATTTTTAATTTTCTATTCCGAAAAGAAAGTACAAAATAAATAAAAACAACCAAGAGACAAAGAACGCCTAAGGGAATTGCAATTGAAACGGTTATCCATGGAATTGGTAGGGAATTTGGTTGTGCCAATAAGGCAATACCAACTAAAAATAACATCCCCAGACTGCATGCCCAGGTGCAAAAAACAACCATACGGGCAATATCGGCAACCGACATTCCCCATACCCGATATAACCGATAACGAACCGCCGCCCCTGAAATTGCCGTACATCCTAAATTATGGGCAAAAACATAAGAGCAAAAAGCAGCCAGAGCAGATTTTAACCAAGGCTGTGGATCTCTTGCATACCAAGCCCCGAAATAATCATAAAAAGAAAGTAAAAAATACGCTAAAAACGTTGCCGCCGCTGCCTTAAACAAGGCAGACGGTGGTAACATCCATAAAGCCTGCTTTATTTCATGGATAGAGAAATGGGAGGCCTCTCGAAAAAGAGCAATCCCCCCAATAACCACCAATGTTAAAGCAATACCAAAAGGCAGAGCACGCAATAGCAATGCTCTTAATGCCTTTTTTTGTTTTAAAAGACTCAGACGCCCCTCTGCTCGAAAAGAAGCATCTTGAGACGAAATATCATGCTTTTTGAACCGTTTCACAACTCTTCCCATCAGGATTCAAAACCTGATTTATTAACGCAACGACTTCTGGAAGACCGTAGAGAGCAACAAAGACACCAAATCTAGGCCCTTCCGAACGGCCAAGTAAAACCTCATATAAGCATGAGAACCAAGTTCTTAAGCCTTCCTGACCAAAATATTTCTTTCCAACGGAATAGGTCAAATTCTGAACGACCTCTGCTGTTGATTTTTCTGCTTCCTCTAGATTAAGCGCAACCAAGGAATCTCGCAATTCTTCAATTGCAAGACGCTCTTTTTCCTCAGGTTCACGACACTTTCTAGCCCCTGAATCCTCCTGTTCACGAACATGCTCGAGAACATAAGAAAGAAGTTTTGCTAAAAATGGCTGTGTTTCTGCGCTTAAATTTGGATCATAACGACGCAAAAATTTCCATAATGTTTCTTCATCTTTAGCACCTAAAGCTGTTGCAAGATTTAACAGAAGTGAAAAAGAAACAGGTGCGCCCTCCCATTCTGGTAAATTACCTTTATGAAGGAACCAAGCAATATGCTCTTCTGGTGCTTTATCAGAAGTTTGAAGACGCTCCATACCACTCAGATAATCATCAATTGAACGGCCAATAATCCCTTTATGGAGACGTTTTGCACGTTGTGGCTGATGGAACATAAATTGTGCGAGAGATTCCTCTGGCCCAAGCGATAACCATTCCTCTAAAGAAAGTCCATTTCCTTTTGACTTACTAATTTTCTGCCCTTCTGCATCCAAGAACAGCTCGTAAATCAAATTCACAGGAGGAACACCGCCTAAAATACGACAAATTTTAGAAGATAATTTGACACTATCCGTCAAATCTTTTCCGGCCATTTCATAATCAACACCGAGCGCATACCAACGCATCGCCCAGTCGCCTTTCCACTGCATTTTTGCACCACCGCCAAAAACACAGGTTTCAAATTCCTCCCCTTCATAATCGGACCAGCGAATCATACCTGTTTCGGAATCAATAACCTCTACAGGCACCTGCATCACTTCCCCCGTACGTGGGTGAAGCGGTAAAATAGGTGCATAGGTCGCTTTTCGGGCATCACGAAGCGTTGGTAAAACAACTTTCATAATCTTTGGAAATTCTTCTAAAACACGCTTCAAAGCCTTATCGAAATAACCGCTCGTATAATATTGTGTGGCAGAGGCGAATTCATAATCAAAGCCGAACTGATCCAAGAAAGTGCAAAGACGTGCATTGTTATGCGCCGCAAAACTTTCATGCGTTCCGAACGGATCAGGTACTTTGCTCAAAGGCTGGCCAATATATTTTGCAAGCATTTCTTGCTGAGGCACATTGGTAGGCACTTTTCTTAGCGCATCCATATCATCGGAAAAGGCCAGCAAGCGTGTTTTTCGCCCGGTTAGTCTTTCAAATGCCAGACGAACCCAAATGGTTCTCAAAACCTCTCCAAAAGTCCCAATATGCGGTACACCTGAGGGCCCATAGCCTGTTTCAAAAAGGATTGGTTCATCTTCAGGACGATTCTCTACTCTTTTTGCAAGTTTTGCAGCCTCAAGAAATGGCCATTGTGAAGAAATTTTATTTAAAGAAGATGATGTTGCTTTATTTGTCATGTAAGATCAGGAAGGTAACAACGTTTGTCTTTATGCTTTAAGTTTAACCCTAAGGACGTCGCCCTATCTCTCTCTCCCTTTTTCTACCGCCTGCCCTGATTATTCAAGGAACGAAGGCTTTAATTTTAACCTCAGATGGGGAACTCCTAACACGCGAAGGCTCTTCACTTTTGAAGTTCCTCAGTGTGGCCCCGCCACCCCTTTTGGTGCATGGTGTGTCATGCTGCGAAACGCTTGGAATTACCATTCCATCCCCGCCCCGTCCATGGCTTGACCTTTTAGATCTATTTCTTTTTGTGAAACCCGCCACTTCTCTTCCTTCTCCCACTCCAGAAGGACTTGCGCAAGCTCTGAATCTTCCTTTTCGAAATACGCCAGACTTCTTATATGATATAGCACACGCCCTTTTATCAGAAGTGAAACTTTTAAAAGAAGATTCTAAAGGCGTTTTTTTACGCCAACTCCTTGCTTTCATGAAATATGGCAACTGGCAATGGGAAGCTGTTTTAAAAGAATATCTTGGCGAGATTTCTTCCGATGAAAAAAAGAAAATGTGGCAAAAACTCCAAATTTGGAACGATTTGCCAGAATGGGAAGATTCGCCCGCGCCAGCACCTTCCAAAAGAATTCCACTTTCTGAGGATGAATCTCGAACATCTCTTTTAAAACTTCTTAGAGAAAACGAGGTTCGTCGACCTGCACAGGAAAATTTTTCTGAAAAAATTGCTGAAATTTTTTCCCTTCCGAAAAAAGAAGCCTCCCCTTTCCTTTTGCTCGCAGAGGCAGAGACGGGAACAGGTAAAACATTAGGCTATCTTGCTCCTTCCCATCTTTGGGCAGAAAAAAATGAAGGATGTGTTTGGATCAGCACCTATACCAAACATCTTCAACGGCAAGTCGAATCTGAACTTTCCCGCTTTTATCCTGACAAGGCTTCTCGCAATCAAAATATTGTCGTTTTAAAAGGACGTGAAAATTATTTATGCCTCTTAAAACTCCAAGAAATCATCTTACCTCTTTTCCTACGTGTACAAAGCAACCCAAATACACAACTCCCCTCTGCCGTTCCTTTTGCGCTTCTCCTCAATTGGATAAAATCAACAAATGAAGGCGATATGAAAGGCGGTGATCTTGCTGGATGGTTTAGCCATCTTTACGGCTTTTCCTATCTCTATCAACTCACGGACAGAGAGGGAGAATGTTTACATAGTGGCTGTCTGTTTTATCAGCGCTGTTTTTATGAGCATATCAATCGAAAAGCGCTCTATGCGAAACTCGTTATCTCCAATCATGCTTTAACGCTTATCCGTCTGGCTCAAGCTGCTGAAAATGAGAATATTCAACAGCTTCCAGCACAGCATTTTATCTTTGATGAAAGTCATCATCTGCAAATGGCAGCAGATAATGTCTTCGCCTTAGAACTTTCTCTTAAAGCGCTCTCAGATTTCCGAGATCGTCTTCTTGGTAGTCCTTCTCATAGCAAAAGACGAAAATTTAAAAGTTTACATCATTACCTAAAACCTCTTTTTTCTGAATTTTCTGAATTAGAAACCTCTCTTTCTGAAATTGAAACAAAAGCAAGAAAAATTCTTCCCTCTGCGGCAACATTAAATAAATTTTTTATTTCAGAATCAGAAGAGAATAAGGAAGAATATTGCTCTCTTGAATTTTTTAAAGCCATTTCCGATCAACTTGATGCCTATGAACCAACAGATGCGGAAACGGGTACCTTCGAAAGAGAGACAAACTTTTATCCTTCAATGGAAGAAGTTATGGCCATCTCTAAAGAGTTTTTGAAATCACTTGAAAAATTCTTAGAAAAATTCACAAAATTTTATAAATTTTTATCTCATCTTCCATTACAGGAGGAAACAGAAGAATCTGAAACGAGAACCGCCGTTGAAATTACCTGTAATCGCCTAAAATATTATCTTCTTCCAGCTCTTCAGGCTTGGGTTTCCATGCTAAAACCCCTCCCTGAAATTGAGGCGCAAGCAGGAGGACGGATACGCATTATCCGTGGCGACTGGGAAAGCTCTGATGATTTTCATAAAAGATGGAAAAATGTGCGCCTGTGCGAAAACTGGATTGACCCGACCCTTCCCCTTTCAGCCCTCTTAAAAAACCAAGCGCTGGGCGTTGCTTATGTTTCTGGAACTTTTCGCCCCTACAAACCGATCTTGATTGAAAATGAAGTGGAAATTTCTTGGCAACCTGCAAAAAGGCGTACAGGAAGTCTCCACATTAATGGCATGACCGACTATGACTTCCAAAAAAGCCCTTTTAATTATAAAAAACAGGCAAAAGTTTTTGTCATTACCGATGTTGGTTATAGCATCAGGGAACTTGCAGATGCCTATCAAAAACTTTTTATTACGGCGCAAGGGGGCGCTTTAGGATTATTCACGGCTATTGCTCGCCTACAGAAAGTCTATCATTATATCGCACCTCATCTCTCTAAAGCTGGCATTGATCTTTATGCTCAGCATGTGAGCGGCGCTGATAATACACAGCTTGTCGATGTTTTTCGTCAAAATGAACAAAGTTGCTTATTGGGTACAGATGCAATGCGAGATGGTATTGATATTCCTGGACGCTCTTTACAACTTGTCGTCATGGAAAAAGTGCCATGGCCCCGTAGTGATATTCTCCATCGTGAGCGCAAAAAACAAGTTTACATACATGAAAAAATAAAATTAGAAGAAGAGGAAGCAGCCTTACGTTTACGTCAGGCTTTTGGCCGCCTTATCCGAAACTCAGAGGATAAAGGCGTTTTTGTTCTTCTTGATAGAAGAACCCCTTCTCGCTTACTCAAAGCATTGCCAGAGGAAATAGAAGTAGAGAAAATTCCCCTCCAAGAAGCTCTTGAAAAAATAAAAATTTTTTTAGAAACCATATAGTAAAAAAGAGCCTCTCCCGATCGGAAGAGACTCTTTTTTATAAAACGATAAAAGCGAACGCTTAGGTTAGAAACCCATGCCGCCGCCCATACCACCCATGCCACCCATATCTGGGGCAGGCATGTCACCTTTCTTTTCAGGAAGGTCAGCAACCATTGCTTCTGTTGTTACCAACAATCCAGCAACAGATGCGGCATCTTGAAGGGCTGCACGAACAACTTTCGTTGGATCAATAATCCCTTCAGCAACAAGGTCTTTATACTCACCATTCTGAGCATCAAAACCAAAGCTATAGCTATCATTTTCCAATACTTTGGAAGCGATAACAGCACCGTCTTCACCAGCATTTTCTGCAATCTGGCGCAAAGGAACTTGAACTGCACGGCGAACAATTTCAACACCAGCTTGTTGATCTTCGTTTGAAAGTTTCAAATTCGCTAGACCAACACTTGCACGTGCCAAGGCAGCACCACCACCTGGGACAATACCTTCCTCAACCGCAGCACGTGTTGCATGAAGTGCATCGTCAACACGGTCTTTACGTTCTTTTACTTCGGTTTCTGTGCTTCCACCGACACGAATAACCGCAACACCACCAGCTAATTTTGCTAGGCGTTCTTGAAGTTTTTCACGGTCATAGTCAGAAGTTGTATCTTCAATCTGCTGACGGATCTGTGCTGTACGGGTTTTAATTTCCGCTTCTTCACCAGCGCCTTCAACGATTGTTGTGTTGTCTTTGTCAATATGGATTTTCTTAGCAGTTCCAAGCATATCCAATTTAACATTTTCAAGCTTAATACCAAGATCTTCAGAAATCACCTGACCTTTTGTAAGGACAGCAATATCTTCCAACATTGCTTTACGGCGATCACCAAAACCAGGTGCTTTAACCGCAGCAACTTTCAAGCCACCACGAAGTTTATTAACAACCAATGTTGCCAACGCTTCGCCATCAACATCTTCAGCAATAATCAAAAGCGGACGCCCAGATTGAATGACACTCTCAAGAAGAGGTAAAACAGGCTGTAGAGAAGATAGTTTTTTCTCATAGATCAAGACATAAGGAGTGTCTAAATCAGCGGTCATCTTTTCGCTATTTGTCACGAAGTAAGGAGAGATGTATCCACGATCAAACTGCATGCCTTCAACGACATCCAATTCTGTTTGAAGACCTTTTGCTTCTTCAACTGTGATAACGCCTTCTGTGCCAACTTTTTCCATGGCTTGCGCAATCATGTCGCCAATTTCTTTTTCGCCGTTAGCAGAAATTGTACCGACCTGAGCAATTTCAGCTGTACCGGAAATTTTACGGCTATTCTTTTTAAGCTCTTCAACCACAGAAGCAACCGCAATATCGATCCCGCGTTTAAGATCCATCGGGTTCATACCAGCCGCAACAGACTTTGCACCGCCACGAATAATCGCCTGTGCTAAAACGGTTGATGTTGTTGTACCGTCTCCAGCAATATCATTTGTTTTAGAGGCAACTTCACGGATAAGCTGCGCACCCATATTTTCGAACTTATCTGCAAGTTCGATCTCTTTCGCAACAGAAACACCGTCTTTTGTAATTCTTGGAGCCCCAAAGCTCTTTTCAAGAACAACATTACGTCCTTTTGGACCCAAAGTTACTTTAACCGCATTTGCAAGTGTATCCACACCACGCAACATACGCTGGCGCGCATCTGCACCAAATTTTACATCCTTGGCAGCCATATCAAACTAACTCCAATAAAAATTCTTTAACTTAAATAAGGGAAATTCCCTATCTATTTATGGGGTGTTAGGAATTAACCTAAGATCCCCATAATATCGCTTTCTTTCATGATCACGAGTTCTTCACCCTGCAAGGAGATCTCTGTCCCTGCCCATTTACCGAAAAGAACACGATCATCTTTTTTAACATCGAGAGGAATGATTTTCCCTTCGCCATCACGTGCGCCTGGCCCGACAGCAACAACAACACCTTCCATAGGTTTTTCTTTAGCTGTCTCTGGAATGATGATTCCACCAGGGGTCTTGTCTTCACTGTCTAAGCGACGGACAACTACCCGATCATGAAGAGGACGAAAGTTCGCCATGAAAAAACTCCATTCAACGCCGGCAAGAAAGCCGGTAAGTTTTGATAATTTAAAATAATTTGCTCTTCACTCTTTCGAGAAAGAGGATAACTTCTACCTAAGAACGCAGCCGTGCAAATCAAGAAGCTGTTATGCTTTTTTTATTCGCAAAGCCCTTCAATTTCTAATTGTGTTTTGCCAAAACGATCAAAACCCAAACAGGCTTTAATACCATATGCCTCAGCCAAAACCTCTGAGGTTGTCACCGCACAAACAGGCCCTTGAGCAATCACGGTGCCTTTTTTTAAATAAATTGCATCATCTGCATATCGCAAAGCGATATTGAGGTCATGTACAACAAGAAAAGTAATCAAAGAGCGATTTAACGTCTCTTCTTTAATCAAATCCATCACTTGAATCTGATGTCGCATATCCAAAGCGCTCAAAGGCTCATCCAAAAGCAAAACCTCTGTTTTACGCACCAATGTCTGGGCGATCCCAACCAACTGCCGCTGTCCACCTGAAAGCTCATTTAAATATCGACTTGCAAGATTTTCAATCTTGAGACGTTTTAAAACCTCAAGACTTTCATCTATCGCCTTTTCTCTTGAGTAACTGGATCGTCCTGCCTGACAAGCAACCATCAGTGCTTCAAGCACTTGCAATCGAACAGCAGGTGGTAGAATTTGGGGGCAGTAAATCGTTTTTTTGGAACGTTCTACCATTGGCAAGCATGTAATATTTTTTTGACCTAAACAAACTTCTCCTGAAGAAATTTTCATCAGCCCCGCAATCGCACGAAGTAAAGTCGATTTTCCGGCACCATTCGGGCCAAGAAGAGCAACAATATGCCCTTCTTTCACAGGCTTTATATCAACGGAAGAAAGAAGTGTTTTTTTTCCAACTTTAACTTCCAACGAGTTTGTTGCAAAAATTTTCTTCATTCTTTAGCCCCCTTTAGAATTGTCCCTAAAAAGAAAGGAATCCCTACCAAGGCGGTAACGATACCAACGGGGATAACGATCCCCGGCACAATATTTTTAGCTGCAATCGAAGAGAGCGACATAATAAGCGCACCACATAAAGCAGAACCCGGCAAATAAAAACGATGATCTTCTCCCAAAAGCTTTCGGGCGATATGCGGCGCTACAAGACCAATAAAACCGATTGTTCCGACAAATGAAACGGCTAAAGAAGAAAGAATACTGACACGCAAAAGTCCCATCATTCGCACACGACGAACATCCACCCCGTAAGAGGCGGCACGCTCTTCCCCAAGCCGCATTGCCGTCAGCGAAGGCGCAGAGAGCCATGAGAAAGGCAAAATAATCGCACAGCACGCCCCTAAAATTCCTACCTGTGTCCAGTCTGAACGCGTCAAACTTCCCATTGTCCAAAAAACAAGCTCCTGCAAGGCATCCTCATCCGCCACAAATTGCATCAAAGAAACCAAAGCCTGAAAACTAAAAACAAGAGCAATCCCAAAAAGCACCACCAATGAGGTGGAATGTTGACGCAAGCGTGAAACAAGCTCCAAAAGGAGTACAGAGCCTAAAGCACATAAAAAAGCCTCGACAGGAATTGTCCACTTCCAAGGCACACCAGGAATAGAGAGATGCAATACAATCGCTAACGAAGCGCCGAAAGCGGATGCTGCCGAAACCCCCAACGTAAATGGACTGGCCAAAGGATTATCAAGAAGCGTCTGCATTTCGCCGCCGGAATTGCCTAAAGCCAATCCGACAAGAACCGCCATGAGGGCATAAGGAAGACGAATATCCCAAACAATAATCCCCTGCATTCCTGCTTGCGCAGAATGGAAAAGCGCAAAAAACAACTGTCGGATTGTAAGTCCCGCAGGGCCTAAAGAGAAATCCAGTAATAAAGAGAGTAAAATAACCAGAAAAAGCGCTAATAGCGTCCATTTTCGACGACGCTGTAAAAGCTCAAAATAAGCCGGCAAACCCCTTTTAGATTTTTTTTGGAAATCCATCGCATTCATAGATAAGAACTCTCTCAATAAGATTTTTTAGAGGCAGACTTATCTTTTAAAAAAACGGGTTCCTCTAAACTGGTCCAATAGGTTCCACCACTGCCAATCGAGGTAAAGCGGTTTTCAATCAGATTAAGATCCGCATCTGGGTCTAAATCAGCAAAAAGATCTGGATGAAACCATTTTGCCATAGCTTCTATTGCCACAATATTAAAAGGATTATCGTAGTAGCTGTGCCAAATGCCGTAAATATGTTTTTCCTTAGAGGCCTTTAAATTTGCCAATGCTGGCATTTTTGAAAGCTGATTTAAAGAATTTCGTGCATCATCCGGATTAACTAAAGCCCCCATCCGTAGACCAGGCCCCTCAGCCAAAGGCCCTCTTGTTCCGTCCATCACAATAAAATCTGGATTACTTGCGATGACTTGTTCAATTGAAACCTCACCGAAAACCCCCGGCAAAAGTGCAGCAGCAACATTTTTTCCACCCGCAGCATCCACAAAATGTCCCATATTCCCATTTCCTGCTGTATGACAGCATGGCCTTGCACCTGCAAGCATATCCAAGAAAACAGTAGGACGTTTAGAAACAGGCAAATCTTTGAGACGGCTTTGAATAAGATCTAAGCGTTTTTTATAAAAATCCGTATATGCTTTGGCCTCAGCCTGACGATCTAAAGCCTCGCCAAGTAAACGGAGACTTGGTACGGTATTCGTAACTGGATCATGCCGAAAATCAACAAAAATAATAGGAATATTCGCTTTTTGAAGTCTAAGCGTTAAAGGATCTTCCAATCCTGGACCGTGACCTGAAGTGCTTAAAATAACAAGATCAGGATTTAAATCTAAAACCTTTTCAGGATTTACGCTATCTGCTGTTGTTTTTCCAATGACAGCCACTTTATCCATTTCTGGAAAAGATTTCTTTATTTTTGTATAAGTCTGCGTATCTGCCTGCTTAAACTCACCTTGCCACCCGACAACCCGATCAAAGAGGTTTTTCCCCTCTAATGGTTCCAGCGCATAAATAAGACGCCCCTCACCCAATAAAATTCTTTTTGGATGGTCTGGAACAGAAACATTCCGTCCCAAAATATCTTTAACTGTTTTAGCCTGTGCACTGGATGGCAATATTGGCAACGCAAAAAAGAGGCCGGCAGCAAAAACACCTAAGGAAAAACTTTTTATAATCCGCTTCTGCCATCCATACATCATATAAGCCTCATTTGTATTTATATTTCTCAGTTGCAAATGACAATTATTTGCAACAAGTATTTTTTAACCGATTTTTTTAAAATAAGCGACTAAGAAATCTACATATTTTATCTTATTGAAAATTTTACTCTTACAGCACCTAAATTATTAGGCGGATGAAAAATTTCCGTGATCCGAGAGGAATATTCTTTCCGCTCTAACCAATGACGCAACTCACGCCGAATGATACCTTTTCCGGAAATACCTAAACCCGTAATAATTTCCACCTCTCGCCAACGCTTCCCTTTTGCCCTTTCCATAAAAGAGCGGAACGAACAAAAAGCCTCCTGAACGGTAAAACCATGCAGATCAAGAACGTGAAGAATTTCTGTCGCTTCTTTTTTTGGGGGTCTTTCCTTTTTCTTTTCTCCCTCAAAAAAAACAATACGTGTTTTATTTTGAAAGTGCGGAATCCAGGTAGCTTTCTCTGGAAGAGTCACATGCACTTTGCGTGTTTTACGCAATAACGGTTTCATTGGACTATGTAGAGGACGTACCCGCTTTGCAATCAATTCCCAGAGCTGTTGCTCCCCCTCTGAAAGTTTTTCTGCAGGTGAAGAAATTTTTAACGCTGTTTTTTTCAATTCCAACACACCCTTCCATCTACAGAAAAATATTCAGCGATTGCTTAAACAGATTCAACCGCAATGGCACGCCAGACAGAACCGGATTCTTCAAAAAGCCATTTTTCTGAAAAATGGGTCAGACCCTGCGTTCCGAAAACAAGATGCCCAGAATCCTCCTTAGCCCCATTAATTTGCCAAGAAGAAATCTCAACCTCAACTCTTTTATGAGAGAACGATTCCTCTTCCAGAGGTAGCTCAGGTGGAAAAATAATCCGAATAATTTTCATCGATTCAATAGAGCTGACATGCGAAAACACAACCTCTTTTCTTTCGGCACGCAATGCCAGTTCTTTTGCAAATGCCTGCATCGCTTCTTTACCAAGAAGAGGCTCCAGCTTTTCTATCTGCCGAGCATCATACGCTTCCATAATATTACGGTAATGCTTCTCAATATCTTTCAAAAGTGCTTCTGCTGAAAAACCAGCCTGCTGTTCTGCGGCACGGGCAATAGAAGCAGCTCCCTCAGAACCAAGCTCTGGCATAAAATATTGCGTAGGATCTTTAGGAAGAGATGCATGCGTAGGCAAAGGCGGCGGCGTAGGCGTCACTTGCTTCCCAATTTGGATTGAAGCATTTGTTGAACTTTTCCACACCTGAATGCCGACACGTTTTCCAACAAAAAGATATAGCAAAACACCCACAACGATAACGGCGACTGCCAAAGACACAATGTCCCATGGAATATGATTTAAATAGTTCATAACCTACCAATAATTTTAAACACAGGCCTCACATTAAACAACAATCTTATAAAATATTCTACATGCAATTTCTAAAACATATTTAGTCTTTTTTAAGTGCGGTAAAGTAAATTATCACATTTTCCCCTCTTTAGCCTTTTGGGGATAGACATTTATCTATTGTTTTTCTTTAATATCTTCCTACATATCTATTCTAAATTCATTTTCAGACTTTATAAATTCACAGCTTTAATCATAAGGACACATCTCTGTGACTGACCAAACAGCTGACACATCAAACACACCTCTTCCACCACAACTTATCCATCAATATACGAAGGATCTTTCGTTTGAGGTGCCGCATGGTGCCGCGATTTTTATGGCCTTACGCTCTGCACCGCAGGTAAATATCAATATTGATGTGCAGGCCAATCAAATTAAACCTGCAGAAGCTGAAAATGGGAAACCACTTTTTGAAGTCATCCTTTCTATCAAAGCAGATGCAACTGAAGCCTTGCCAGAAGGTGAAACAAAAAAACCTCGCACTGTCTTTATTACTGAACTTGCCTATGCCGGTGTTGTCACACTAAACGGCGGCGAAATTGGACAAGAAGCCTTAGAAGCTTTCCTTCTTGTTGAGGTACCTCGATTCCTTTTCCCTTACGCACGTGCCATTATTTCCGATGCAACAAGAGAAGGTGGCTTTCCGCCAGTTGTTTTGCATCCAGTTGATTTTATGGCACTCTATCAAAGTAAACGTGCTCAAAATTTCCCAGAGCCCGCTGGCGAAGCCTAAAATAAGCTTTTCTGAACTCTTTGGGAGAAATTGCAAGAATATCCTCTGCGTCTCCCAAAGGTTTTACTTAAATATCTCAGAAAGATTATCTTCTATTCTTGCCCATTCTAAAGAATGTGCGTCTTCTTTAAGAATTTTTGCAATTTCAGGCGAGAAACAAAATATTTCTATTTTTCCCCGATCGATTTGAAAATCAGTTTTTTTTTCCTCTCTCTGAATCAGATTAAAAAAGGAACGTACCGTTTCTGAAGAGTAAAATAAAATTTGTTTCCGAATAGGTTGCTTTAAAAAATCACGCACCTCTTTTGAGAGGGAAGATGTCCACCGAACCTGATACGTTTTAAAGCGCCTAATTCCCAGAGATTTAACCAAGAAATCTCCATAAAGCTTTTCATTATTTCCGCAACCGATCGCAAGCCATGAATCTTTGGCTGTACATCCCATCTTTTCGTAAAGATTTTTTAGTTTTTCGGCATTCCCACCTGCGGAAAAAACATGTCGGAATCCAAGTTCTTTTGCCTTTTGCGCTGTGCTTTCGCCAACGGATAAAATACGACAGTTACGATCCTGTCGCTTTAAAGCCGGCAAAGCGTGGGAACTGGTAATTAAAATCGTGTTTCCAAAAATCGGTGCTAAAGGCGAAGAAATTTCAATTTGCAACATTGGTGCAGCAATAGGCTCTTTCTTTAAAGCCACCAACCTAGCCATAAGCTGAGAGAGACCTGGTTCCGGGCGAGTAACTAAAATTTTCATAGCTAACCTGCCTCTCCCTAAATACCGATCGCTGAAAAACCCTTAGTCTGATATGATGGCTTTAAAGATTTCAGCAGGCGTATCACGGCGCAGGGCTTCCCCTAACTCCTTGCCTAATCTCTCGGCATCTGAAGGCGTTCCCCATGTTGATTTTTTCAACACAAAAGAACCATCTTCACTCGCAAGAAGTCCTGTCAAATGGAGTGACCCCTCTAAAATTCGTGCATATCCGCCGATAGGTGTCCGGCATGAACCATCTAACTCTGCCAACAAAGCACGTTCAGCCGTTGCAATAGCACGCGCTTCCGGATCTTCAACAGCAGCTAAAAGCGCACAGAGTTCTTCATCTTTTTCTCTTGCTGTAATTGCAACAATCCCCTGCCCTGCGGCCGGAACCATAAAATCATGATTAAGAACAATATCGACACGATCTTCCATTCCGAGACGGCGAAGACCAGCGAACGCTAACATCGTAGCGTCGCATATACCTGCTTTAACCTTATCTAAGCGGGTTTGTACATTTCCTCGAATCAAGCAGAAACGTAAATCCGGTCTGATCGCAGAAAGCTGTGCTTGACGTCGAACAGAAGCACAACCAACAAGTGCGCCCTCTGCAAGAGCTGAAAGTGGATTTTCTGGACTTCTTAAAGCATCCCGATCCCGAAGGATAAGAACATCTCTGGCGTCTTCCCGTTTCATTGTACAAGCAAGCACAATACCTTCTGGAAGATGTGTTTCCAAATCTTTTAAACTATGAACGGCAAGATCAATCTTTTTTTTGTAAAGTGACTCATGAATTTCTTTTGAAAAAAGTCCTTTACCTCCAATTTCGGCCAAACGATCCTTTTGATTTCGATCACCGCTGGTTTTTACCTGGACTTCTTTAAAGGCGCCAATCTCTCGAAGTTGCGGGCAAAAACGTGTCAAACTTGTCATAAAGCTATGCGTCTGAACCAAGGCTAAAGGAGAAGCTCTTGTTCCAACCTTAAGAGGTAAAGCATAATCTAAAGACGATTTATGCCTGCAAGCAGGCGAAGTTTCATCTATGGCGTTCGAGGGGTGTGGGGCTGCTAATTTCAATGTATCCGTCATCGCAAAAAATGTAATTTGTCTTCGCTTATATATTGCCTTGAGCAAATCGTCATTAAAATAACAAAAAAAAATCTTTATACATGGCTTCTTGAAAGGAAAACTTTTACGTTAATGGTTATGCAATCTTCATCAGCTTCTCTCTCAAATACCCCATACATTCTTGCAATTGAATCATCTTGCGATGATACGGCCTGTGCTGTTCTGGCAGAAGACGGAACTGTTTTATCTCACCTAACAAAGACACAAATCGAACATCTTCCTCTTGGGGGTGTCGTCCCTGAACTTGCAGCACGTGCACATTTACAGGCTTGCGCTCCTTTGATTGAAGAAACACTCCTCAAAGCAAATGTATCGCTTGAAGATTTTCATTTCATTGCAGCAACAATTGGACCTGGGCTCATTGGCGGTCTTTTAACAGGAAACGGAATAGCCAGAGGGCTTAGCCTCTCAACAAAAATTCCCTTTATAGGCGTTAACCATATTGAAGCCCACATACTCTCCCCTTTATTTGATTTAAAACAAGAAAAGAAATCAGCGCTCCTTACCCATAAT
This sequence comes from Acetobacteraceae bacterium, assembly GCA_004843165.1. Taxonomy (NCBI): domain Bacteria; kingdom Pseudomonadati; phylum Pseudomonadota; class Alphaproteobacteria; order Acetobacterales; family Acetobacteraceae; species Acetobacteraceae bacterium. The sequence continues at coordinate 1,848,263 of CP039459.1, read as the reverse complement.
AAAGATTGCTTCCCCTACCTTGCCTTTTTATTTTCAGGTGGACATTGCCAATGCGTTCTGGTTGAAGAAATCGGAACATATACCCCATTAGGAGGGACGATTGATGATTCCATCGGTGAAGCCTTTGATAAAGTTGCCAAAATGCTTGGACTTGGCTGGCCCGGCGGACCTCAGATTGAAAAACTTGCTAAATTAGGCAATCCAGCATTCTTTTCTCTCCCCCGCCCCCTAAAAGGCAGAGAGGGATGTGATTTTTCCTTTTCAGGTTTAAAAACAGCTGTAAGCAAATTAATTGAACCTTATAACAATACAGCCCTGCCACTTTCACTTGTCCAAAATATTGCCGCCTCCTTTCAAAAAGCAGTCACAGATATTGTTGAAGACCGTGCCAGAAATGCTCTAAAAATAGCGCTTGAAAAGAATAATCTAAAATTCATCGCAACAGGTGGCGGCGTTGCATGTAACAGCGCAATCAGAAAATCTTTAGAAAAGATTGTAGAAGAACATGATTTGACATTTTTAGCCGCACCAAAAAATCTGTGCCCAGATAATGCTATTATGATTGGATGGGCAGCACTTTTACGACAGAAATGGCATGCAACACCTTCCTCTTTTAATGACATCCCACGTCCCAGATGGCCATTAAAAGAAATGAAAATTCTTCAAAACACTCCAGAATAACAAAAAATATATCACTCCATTTTGATAAAAGAAGATGAAAGCAGACGGAAATGAGATCGAAAAACACCTCTTCCCTTCATATTATTGGTGCAGGTGCGTGGGGAAGTGCGCTTGCGATCGCTTATAGCCGTTTTTCTACTTTAAATGTCATCCTTTGGTCTCGAAAAGAACTGAATAAAAATCAACCTTTTCCACGTCTTTCTAACTTTGTCCCCCCAGAGAAACTTCATCTTCGACAGGGACTTCCAACAGAAAACGATCTTTCTGAAACTGATATTATTTTCTTTGCAACACCGATGTGGACCTTAAGACAGGTTTCCTCCAGTCTCCCTCGGTCTCTTTCGCAAAAGATTTCTCTCGTGACATGCTGTAAAGGACTAGAAAAAGAAACAGAGTTAATGCCCTTAGAGGTGCTAAAGGAGATTTTTCCTCTAAATCCAAATTTTGTGCTTGCTGGACCTAATTTTGCCAAGGAAGTCGCTCAGGATTTACCTGCTGTGGCAACACTTTCCGGAGAAGATGAAGGCAAAACACAAAATCTTTCCGACAAGCTGTCTTTACCCACCTTTTTCATTTCACCTGATTTGCATCCAATTGCCATCCAAATAATGGGGGCCGCAAAAAATGTTGCAGCGATTGGTGTCGGAGCCACAATCGGTGTTGGACTTGGCGAAAATGCAAGAGCGGCTTTTATTACCTGTTTCCTACAGGAAATTCATCTTCTCATTAAGAAAAAGTCTGGAGATCCAAAAGGAATTTTTACCTTTGGGGCTATTGGAGACCTTTTCTTAACAGCGACAAGCTCTGCCTCACGCAATTATGCACTCGGTGAATATCTTGGAAAGCATAAAACCTACCCTCCCCATGCAGGAACAGATAAAGTTGCTATCACAGAGGGCGCTTTCACAGCTCCGGTTCTTTTAGAAATGGCTGAGCGCTTCAAAATTGATTTGCCCGCCATAAATGCCGTTAATAAAATTCTTCGAAACCCTTCTGAAACAGAAAAAACCATTCGAAGCCTCCTCTCCAACTAAATAAAAAGTTTCTCCTATGCTTAAAAATCTTTTTACTGTTGGCGGCTGGACAATGATCTCTAGGGTCTTAGGCCTTATAAGAGATCAACTCTTAGCCATCCTACTTGGAGCAGGGGCCGCTCAAGATGCCTACCAAGTGGCCCTGCGTCTGCCAAATATGTTTAGAAGATTTTTTGGAGAGGGTGCTTTTAATGCGGCTTTCATTCCACTTTTTACAGAAGAATGGGAAAAGAAAGGCGAAAAAGAAGCCCTTGCTTTTGCAAGCGAAGCTTTAACGACCCTTTTAGCCTTTCTTGTTGGGATTACCCTTTTAGCTGAAATTACGATGCCTTGGCTCGTTACCGCTTTGGCTCCAGGTTTTTTACATGGCGACGGCACACGTTTTCAGCTCGCTGTTCAATTTTCCCGCATCACAATGCCTTATATGACATTGATCTGTACGGCAGCCTTGATCGCCGGCATCCTCAATGCACGAGAGAAATATGCAGCGGCGGCCATCGCTTATGTGAGCTTTAATATTATTGGTATTCTGGCGATCATTCTCGGGGCATTTTTAGGAAAACTCTATATTCCCTCTAGCGAGATTTTTGAAAAAGAAATTTTTACAGCAAAAATTGGCGCATGGGGTATTTTAATTTCCGGCTTTGTACAACTTTTAGCTCTTTTCTGGGCCTGCAAGCGCGCAAAATTATTTTTCAAAAAACAGCTTCCTACCTTCTCTTACCGTATCAAGAAACTCTCACAACGTATCTTGCCAGGTCTTATTGGTTCCGGTGTTACCCAGCTAAACCTTACAATTGACACAATCATTGCCACATTATTGCCAACAGGTTCTGTTTCCTGGCTATATTTTGCAGATCGCTTAACCCAACTTCCACTTGGCATTTTGGGCGCTGCCTTGGGAACAACACTTTTACCTACCTTTTCTAAATCTATTGCCAACCAAAAAATGGAAGAACTGGTTCAGCAACTGTCCAGAGCCATTGAGCTAGCCTCTTATGTCATTTTACCAACAACCTTTGGCATTATAGCAATTGCGCCTTTAATTATTTCAGGACTTTTTGGATACGGCCATTTTCAAGCTTTTGATATTTTACAAACATCTAAAGTGTTGCGTGTCTATGCATTAGGATTACCCGCTTTTGTCATTTTAAAAGCAATCACCCCTGTTTTCTTTGCGCAGGGCGATACCTCAACGCCTGTCAAAGCAGGATTTATCGCCATTATTATCAATTTGACGGCCTCTATTCTCTTCTATCACCCTCTTGGTCTGCTGGCTCCTGCTATTGCAAGTGATCTCGCCGCTTATTTTAACCTTTTTATGCTCAGCATCATCCTTTATCGCAAAAAAATATTGGATCTTCCCTCCCTGATAAAAAGAGAATTTAAAATACTCATTCTTTCTCTCATGACAGGCGCACTTGCCTTCGAAATAATGCATTTCTTTGGAGAAAAGATTATTTCTTTTCATATGATTCCTAGATTAACCCTTCTTTTTTCCGTTATTCTTATTTCCGCCCTTTTCTATGGACTTTCCTCGTGGAAATTAAATCTCTTACCAAAAGAATTACTTTCTATCCTCGTACGTAAAACAAAACATTCTTCCTAATAGAAGTGATCTCCCAGATGAAACCCTTAAAACCAAAAAACAATTATCAAAGACCTATAAGAGATAATGCAACACCAGCAATGTCCCAATGGTTTGATCTTAAAGAACAAGAGCCGAATGCTTTGCTCTTTTTTCGAATGGGAGATTTCTACGAGCTTTTTTTTGATGATGCCCACATTGCAGCTTCTGCGCTCGATATTGCACTGACTGCTAGAGGCGAGCAACAAGGCCTGCCAATACCAATGTGTGGTGTGCCTGTTCGTGCGGCAGATGCTTATCTTGCACGTCTTATTAAACAGGGCTTTAGAATTGCTATTGTTGAACAGGATAATCCACCACCCGGTACCAAAGGTCCCATGCCGCGAAAAATTGTGCGTATTGTGACACCGGGAACCATTACGGAAGAGGAGTTACTCGATTCAGAAGAGCCTAACCTGCTACTTTCTATTAGATCTTATCGTAACAAATTAGGAATTGCTTGGGCGGATATTTCAACGGGAGCCTTTGAAACCAAAAGTATTTTTACAGCTAATCTTTCTGAATTACTTGCACGCTTAACACCCTCTGAAATTTTATGTGAAAAATCCCTACTTCCGCCAGAGTTTCGCCCTTTATTAGCGCCTGTTTTTCCAAATCCATCCCTTAAAAAATCTCAAAAGCTTCTTTTGGAAGCGACAGGGAAAGATTTTGAAACAAAGACACAAGAAGAAACCCTTGCTTGCGGTTCTTTGCTTGATTATTTGCAAGAGACGCAAGCAGGAACGCTGCCGCCCCTCCATGCTTCTGAAGAAAAAGAAGTTTCTGTTCTTGGAATGGATGGGCCAACACGTCAAAATCTTGAAATCGTAAAAAGCCGAAGAGGTGAAAAAAAATATAGTCTTTTATGGGCCGTTGATCGGAATATAACACCAGCTGGAAAACGCCTTCTAAAATCTTGGCTTTCCTCACCAAGCTGTGACATTAAAATCATTGAAGAAAGACAGCTTGCTTGGACAAAACTGTCCATTGAAACCGAACAACTTCAAAAATTACAATCAGCCCTGCGCCAAGTACCGGATCTTGCGCGCGTTATTGGTCGCATTCGTAACCAAAGAGGAAGTCTCAAATCCCTCATTGAAACACGCAACGCTTTACTCGGATGCGATGAAATTATTATTCCTTTGCAGGCGATCTTAGCGAAAGAAAAAACGGGAAACATTCCCTTAAATACTTTTTTAGCAAAAATTCTCTCTGCTCTTTACGGACGGGCCGACAATTTAAAAGATCAGCTCACTGCGGCCTTCCCTCCAGATCTTGCCAATGAAACCATTACCGATGGATTTGATCCCAAGTTAGATCGCTTGCGCCATACGCAACGAAATAGCAAAGCGATGATTATCGCACTTGAATCAAAATTAAGAGAACAGCTTGAGGTTTCCTCTTTAAAAATTAAATACCATAGTCAGCTTGGCTTTATTATTGAAATGCCCTCTGCTCAAGCCTCAAAATTAAAAACCAAAGAAGGTTTGATCTTAAGGCAAGGGACAGCCAATCTTACACGTTACTCCTGCTATGAACTTGAAGAACTCTCCGTTACCATTAAAAATGCAGAAACAGAATCTGAGATTGAAGAAAAACGTATTGTCGAAGAGCTTACTTTAAAAATCGCCACTACTTTTGAACTTGACGAAATTAGCCAAGCACTCGCCGAAATAGATGTTCTTTGCAGCTGTGCCACCCTTAAAAATGAAAAGGGCTGGTGCTGCCCAACAATCAGCGAAACACCAGAATGTTATCTGACAGGATCATGGCATCCAATTGTCGCCACAGCCCTAAAGGAACAAGATAAAGATTCCTTTATCCCCAATGATTGTGCGCTCTTTCCTGAAAAACGCTTAATGTTGCTGACAGGCCCAAATATGGCTGGAAAATCAACATTTCTTCGTCAAACGGCTTTGGCCGTCATCTTGGCTCAATCTGGTTTTCCGGTTCCTGCAAAACAAGCCAAAATTGGAATTTCAGACCGTATTTTCTCCCGTATTGGCGCTTCAGATGATCTCGCACGTGGACAATCCACCTTTATGATTGAGATGGAAGAAACAGCAGCGATCTTAACGCAAGCGACAGAAAAATCTCTCATTGTCGTCGATGAAATTGGACGTGGGACGGCAACAGCAGATGGGATCTCCATTGCTTGGGCGACGCTTGAGGCGCTTCATTCTAAAATTAAATGCCGTGGAATTTTTGCATCCCATTTCCATGAACTTGCGACCCTATCAAAAACGCTCTCTGCGTTATCACTTTATACAATGGCAACACGAGAATGGGAGGGAAAGCTGATTTTTCTCCATGAAATAAAGCCCGGCGTTACATTTGAAAGTTGGGGAATTCATGTTGCCGCTATCGCAGGTATTCCAGCCTCTGTTATAAAAAGAGCAAGAGAAATCCGAGAAAAAATAGAAAACCCGACGGTTACAATCAATCAACTTCCCCTTTTTGAGACCTCTGTAACGCCTCTTGATTCAAAAGAAAGTATTTTACACGATAAAATTGAAAAAATTGATCCTGATTCCTTAACCCCTCGACAAGCACATGATCTTCTTTACGAACTTAAAAATTCTCTTCAGAGCTGAAAGATAGAATATCTATGACAAAGGTTTCGCATTATTGGCACCCTTCCGAAAGACAGATCAAAAATTCTGAAATTTCATCACATTCCCGAAAATTACAGAATTTACTCGGAAAGAAACGTTCTCTTATTCGCGAAACTTTTCAAAATGAAGCCCTTGGCGGAGCTAAGGCTGCTAAAAACTTTTCACGTTTCTCTGACCGTATTATCTTAGAGCATATTATTCCGCTGACAGAACTTGCGAAACGTCAGGAAAAAAATTGGGCTATCTGTGCAACAGAAATCTTTGGAACAGGCTATCTCTCTCCTTTTGATCCTCTAAACCTTATTTTGATTTATAAGGGTAAAGCTTCCAGCCGCCTCAAAAAAGAATTTGAATCTTTTTTATATCTACTTTGGATTGCAGGATTTCGACTTCAGGCCGAAATTATTTCCTTTGAAGATACCCCTAAAAAAATACCCATGCCTTTAAGATTTATTTTTGGTGAAAAGGAAATTTTATCTGAATTTAAAAAAGAGAATCATATTCTCTTTCAAAAACAAATCCATAAACTCATCGAAAAAAAAATAAAATCTCTCTATGGCCAACAAAATATGTTTGCCTTTAATCAAAAAGATGAAGAAAAATTCTCTCCGATACGGAGCATTCTTGAATTTGATCATATTCTAAATTTTTTGCACTCAGACCATCTTTCAGAATTTTTTCAATTTCAAAAAAAACCAAAAAACATCGAAGGTGAAAATTTTCCACTTTCCATTCTCATAGAAAATAAAATTCTATTGCCGAATGAGATTACTTTATTTCACTTTATCTGGCGCTTCTTATGGACAGTACGTTTTCACCTTCATTATCTAACAAACCGCCCCCAAAAGAACCTAACGCCTTTTCTTCAGCCGCTTATTGCCGCTAAAATGAAATATCCTGGCACACGTAATGAAAATTACCAGGATCAATTTATGCGACATTATTTCCTTTCCATTCGAATGTTAGAGCGCTTAGAACGCACCGTTGATCCGATGTGTTTCAGAAAAATCTCTCCCTCCTTGTCAATTGCACAAAGAATTTTTCTGACCTCTCCACAAAATATGGATAACCCCATAACAATTCTTCGCACACTTGAAAAAGCAAATTTAACCCGAAAATCTTTACACCCCGAAGATATTAGCCTTATCATTCGTTCCTCTTCTAAATTACGTAACCTCATCGGAGATCCGGAAGCCTCACGCATTTTACTCAATCTCATTCGAAAGGCGCCGCTATTTTTAGGGAAATATTTCCTAAATAATGCAGGAATTCTCTCGGCAATGATCCCGCCATGGCAAAGATTTTTTGGCATAACAAGAATTTCTCCAAAAGGCACTTCATACCTTCTGGATCAGGAATGCCTTAATGTTGTTAATATTCTTACCTTGCTTGAATATGGTTTTTTTCAAAAAAAAGCACCTCTTGCCTCCAAACTATTTAAAACAATTTCAGAATGGAAAGCGCTTTATTTAGCGGCTCTTTTACAAAAAATTGGTGAAACGATTGAAATTGATAGCTATGTTGAAAGTGCTGCGATCGGGCGCAATATTGCAGCACAGTTAGGTCTATCCGAAGCTGAGCAAGAAACTGTCTATTGGCTCATCCTCCATAGAGATATTTTACATGAATCAATCCATAAAACAGAAAATATTAAGGAAAAAATGCGCAATATTTCGCGCAAAATTCAATCACCAAGCCGTTTAAAACTTATTTATCTTTTAACCATTGCCGACATTATGTCCTCCCGCAATGATATTTCTACAAACTGGGATGAAAGCCTTTTACAAAAAACATATTTTAGGCTTTGTAACCGATTACGAGGGAATATTAGGTTAAAGCAACGAGATGTTCTGCATATTAAACAGCAAAAAGAAATGCTTCAAAAATTTCTCGATAAAAATACCGACCATAAGACCCTAAAAGAATACCTCAATATTGGCTCTTACGAATATTGGTCTAAATTTTCAACGGAAGAGCAAAGAGAGCATTTTAACCTTTTCCATGAATATTTAAATTCGTCTTTAAAAATTAAATATCACATTCAAATCCATCAGCAAGAAACAATCATCACGATCATGGTGCCCGATCTTCCGGACGTTTTATCCTATTTGACAAAGCGACTACATGAAATTCAGGTGAACATTAATTATGCAGAATTTTATGCCTTCCCTTCGATAAAAACTGCCTTATTCATTCTCCACTCACCGTGGTATGGTGGTATTGTCGAAACAATTGAAGAAAGTATCCAAAATCTTACAATCCTCTTAAAATTCGCTTTTGATGAGGATGCTAAAAATTTTGAAAAAATTCTCACAGAAAACGCATTTCCTGAACTCGAAAAATATTCAATTCTGCCCCAAAAAGAGAGAATTCTTTCGCCGGCACATCTTTACTTCGATCATCACTTTTTTGATAATAGGCTTTTTATTGAGATTAATGGTCGTGATAGCAAAGGCTGTCTGGCACGCATTTGTGCGACTTTTTCCAAGCATAAGATCAGAATTAAACAAGCAAATATTCGAACCTATGGCGTGCGTATTACAAACACTTTCCATGTCACAGACCAAAATGAACAAAAAATCACAGATCAAAAACTTTTAGCGCATTTTCAAGATGATATAACAAATATTCTTAACCGAAACTTTGATAATTAATCATTTATAGCTATGAAAATAATCTCTTTTTCCTTTTGATTTTTAAAAACGGGTATCCCTTATCTATGTCCACTCCTCCCAAGATCTCAACATTACCAAATGGCCTTACGATTGTTTCTGAAACAATGAAAAACGTTGAAACGGTCTCTTTCGGCGCTTACGTCAATACGGGCGCACGTAATGAATCTGCTGAGATTAATGGCGCAGCGCATTTTCTAGAACATATGGCGTTTAAGGGAACAAAAAAACGTACTGCTCTTGAAATTTCAGAAACAATCGAAAATGTCGGCGGATATATCAATGCCTATACAGCACGTGAAACAACCGCATACTATGTTAAACTTCTAAAAGAAGATCTTGCTTTAGGCGCTGATCTGATTGGGGATGTGCTTACCCACAGTCTCTTCGCAGAGATGGAAATTGAAAAAGAACGCAAGGTGATCTTACAAGAAATTCACCAGTCTCACGATGCACCGGATGATATTGTTCATGATATTTTCCAGCAAACTGCTTTTCCAAACCAGCCCATTGGACGCCCTATTCTAGGAACCACCTCTAGCGTTCAAAATATGAGTCGTGAAAATCTAATCCATTATATGGGATCACATTACTCTGCAAAAAATATCACAATTGCCGCCGCTGGGAACTTAGATCACGATCATCTTGTTTCCACTGTGCAAAAATCTTTTGCAGATTTGCATTCAAACGCTGCCCCAAAAAGCCTAGCGGCAAAATATATAGGCGGAAGAGACCATATTGAACGTGATTTGGATCAAATGCACCTTGTTTTAGGATTTGAAGCACCCAATTATCACGATGATGATTTTGATGCAGCTGCAACCTTATCGGTTATTTTAGGTGGTGGCATGTCCTCTCGTTTATTCCAAGAGGTTCGTGAAAAACGTGGACTTGTTTATACAATTTATAGTTTTCTGCACGCTTTTTCAGATAGTGGCATTTTTGGAATTTATGCTGGAACCAGTGCTGATGAAACGAAAGAACTTCTCCCTGTCATTCAAGAGGAACTCCATAAAACTCTTAAAAAAATCACTGAAGAAGAGCTAAAAAGAGCAAAATCACAACATAAAGCTTCCCTCCTTATGTCCATGGAAAGCACAAATAATCGTTGTAGCCGTCTCGCACGACAAATGCAGCTCTGGGGACGCATTATTCCATTAGAAGAAAGAATTCAAAAAATTGAAAACCTCACTTGCGGTGATATTCTTCAAAGTGCCCAGAAAATTTTCTCAACGCCAAAGACAATCAGCTCTATTGGCAAAATGAAACACGAACAATCTTTTGAGGATTTCAAAAAAGAAAATTTTCTTTAAAAATAAAAAGAGCCCCTCCAATTTTGAGGGGCTCTTTTTTTATCAGGATTTTTCGTTTTTCAAAATAGCGAGAGAGAATAATCCAAAAGGCGGAACGGAACTAAAATGTACTTTTGGAAGAACCTCTTGAGGGAAAAGCTTCTCAATGGGGAAATCCGGGTGCCAGCCTAAAGCTCTCGAAGCCCGTGCTAGTTTTTTCTCTGCGAATAAACGCAAACCATTTCGTGCATTAAAATGATTGATAAAAAGAATATATCCATTGGGACGAACCACTCTGGTGAGTTCTTTAAAAAGCTTATCTGGATTTGGAACAACAGAAGCAACAAACATCCCAACCGCAATATCAAAACTATTATCAGGGAAATCTGTATGTTCGGCATCTATCTCCTTAATCTCAAAAATATTGGTGAGATTAAGACGATCCACTCTTGCTCTGGCTTTTTCTAGCATATGGGATGAAAGATCAATGCCAGTGACATTTTTTTCAAGGTTATAATGCGGTAAAGCTAAACCCGTACCGACCCCGACCTCTAAAACATCTGTTCCTGGAAGGGAATTTACAGCTTTGATTGCACGACGGCGTGCTGGCCCTGAAACGCTTCCGAAAACAATATCATATACTTTTGCCCAACGTTCATAAGCATCCTTTACACCTTTTTCATCTAAAAAAAATGTCTTGCCTTTTTTATCACTCATTTGACGTCACATTCCCTAATTTGTTGCTTGTCATCCTCTTTAATAAGATCTCAGACAAAACGCCCTTGCATTAAAAGGGCACATTCTGGCACAAAATTATCAACAACTTTTTAAAAGAAAAAATATGTTCTGGCTGAATCTTCTCTTCTGCATTATCGCGATCTTCTTCTGGCTTAGTCTTATACTTTTACAGTTTAAGAACTCAATTCACGTATGGTTTCTTTGCGTTTTCCACAAACCCCCGGAAATTCCTAAAAGCCAAGAATTAGGTTTTACCCATATATTTCCTAAGCATGACAGAAAATCCTTATCAAAGGATTCTAAGGAGCATAATTAAAACACAGAGACGTTCCCTTATACATAAGAATCCCATCTCTGTGAAAAAATATCTTCCTTATTTCAACTTCTTTAGAATTGAATCCCAAATTTTACCTGCAATGTTCGTATCATCAAAGCGGCTCATTTCTCTCACCCCCGTCGGCGAAGTCACATTAATTTCTGTTAACCAATCCCCGATGACATCAATGCCCGTTAATAACAATCCCTCTTGACGCAAAAAGGGCTTTAAACGTTCACAAATTTCCAATTCTCTTGAAGTCAGCTTAGAGGATTCCGCACGCCCTCCGACATGCAAATTTGAACGATCTGACCCTTCTGCCGGAATACGGTTTATCGCCCCGACAACCTCGCCATCCACCAAAATAATACGTTTATCGCCCTTACGCACCGCAGATTCATAACGCTGTAGAATAACCGGCTCTTTTGAGAGAGAAAAAAACATTTCCAAAAGAGAAGCAAAATTTCCATCTTCGGAACGAACACGAAAAATACCCGCACCCCCATTACCATAAAGCGGCTTGAGGATAATATCTTGCCACTCTTCCCTAAAAGCCTGAATTGCCTCAAGATTTCGTGAAATCAATGTCGGTGGAAAAAGTCCCGGAAAACGTAAGGGCGCTAATTTCTCAGGCGCATTAATAATACCAGAAGGTTTATTAAGAATTAAAGGTCCACTTTCCTGTGAATCCAATACATCAAGTAAATAGGCGGCTGTTAAATAAGACATATCAAAAGGCGGATCTTGGCGCACAAGGATAACATCCATTTTTTTGAGATCTAAAACTTCCCAAGCCCCGAAATCAACAAAATCTTTTTCCTGATCCCTCAAAGAAACTTTGCGTGCCTTTGCTTCAAATAAGGGGGCACCTGTTTCTTTCTCTGTTTTTAAAATCAAATCAAGCGGTGAATAAGTATAGATTTCCATTCCACGTGCTTGTGCCTCTAACATCAGCGCAAAAGTTGTATCCCCTTTGGTTTGAATATGCTCCACAGGATCCATTTGAACAGCAATTTTTAACGGCTTCATAAGCTCTCCTCTGTTTCTGGATAGGTGATCTCCAGAATCTCTACAAATTTATCCCCTTCAGGACTTTTAATAATTCTTTCATCCCCGACAGAAGCGCCTAAAATAGCTCTCGCCAAAGGTGATACAATACTGACTTCAGACCTTTCCATCTGCGCCTCATCAACCCCAAGAATGGTAAAAGAGTTTGTAATATCATCCTCATTTACCACTTTTACGGTTGCACCGAAAAAAACACGGTGACGTGTTTTTTGATCTTCCGGTTTAACAATAAGTGCATTCTCCAAACGTTTAGCTAAAAAACGCATACGACGATCAATTTGACGCAACCTCTGACGCCCATATTGATAATCGGCATTTTCCGAACGATCTCCATTTCCGGCCGCCCACGAAACAATTTCAACAATTTTAGGACGCTCTACGAGTCTTAATTGATCTAGCTCTGCGCGGAAACGGGCAGCGCCTTTTTCCGATAAATATTTTCGAATAGAAAGATTAATTTCTGCCATTTAGTGCGATCTGCTTTTCTGACGATTACGTGCTTTTTTCTGTGGCATCAATGCCGTATTTGAAGGCGGAAGAATTACCCCTAACTCCTCTGCTTCCAAACGCCGAATCTGATCTCTGAGAGACGCTGCCTCTTCAAACTCTAAAGAAGCAGCAGCCTCTCTCATTTTTACTTTTAACTCTGCGATGGAAAGTTTTTTCTTGTTAGGCGTTTCAAGACTCTCTCCTTTTTCCGCATCTACATCTGAAAAAAGATCTGTTCTAATTTTACTCTGAGCAGAACGTGGCGTAATGCCATGTTTTTTGTTCCACTCAATTTGAAGCTGACGGCGTCGGTCTGTTTCCTCAATCGCATATTTCAAAGAACCTGTTAAACGGTCAGCATAAAGCAAAACACGTCCATCAATATGCCGAGCCGCACGTCCAATCGTTTGAATCAAAGAAGTGCGTGAGCGTAAAAACCCCTCTTTATCCGCATCCAAAATTGCCACCAGAGCACATTCTGGAATATCTAAACCTTCCCGTAAAAGATTGATCCCAATCAGAACATCAAAGACACCTAGGCGAAGATCTCGAATAATTTCCACACGCTCCAGCGTATCAATATCCGAATGAAGGTAACGTACACGAATTTGAGCCTCAGAAAGATATTCTGTTAAATCTTCTGCCATTTTTTTTGTTAAAGTGGTTACGAGAATGCGGCCGTTTTTTTCAACCGTTTTTTTGATCTCATGCAAAAGATCATCAACTTGCCCCTCAACAGGTCTCACTTCGGTAATCGGATCTACCAATCCTGTTGGACGGATAATTTGTTCTGTAAAAACACCTTCCGTTTGATCCATTTCCCACTGACCAGGGGTTGCAGAAACAAATAAAGTTTGCGGCCGAAAAGCATCCCATTCAGAAAAAGAAAGCGGCCGATTATCCATGCAGGAAGGTAAACGGAAACCAAAATTCGATAATGTTTGCTTCCGGGCGTTATCCCCCCTTTCCATTCCACCGATCTGAGGAACGCCCACATGGCTTTCATCAACAATTAAAAGCGCATCTTCTGGCAAATATTCAAAAAGTGTCGGTGGCGGATCACCTGCCCTGCGTCCAGATAAATAACGGGAGTAATTTTCAATGCCTTTGCAAACCCCTGCGGTTTCGAGCATCTCCAAATCAAATTGCGTCCGTTCCGAAAGACGTTGCGCCTCTAAGAGCTTATTTTCATTTTTAAGCTCTATGAGACGAGTTTCTAACTCCTCTGATATAAATTTCATCGCCTGATTGAGTGTCGGACGTGGCGTAATATAATGAGAGTTCGCATAAATCCGAACCTCCTCATGCGCACCTGTTTTAGCACCCGTTAAGGGATCAAATTCCTCAATCGTTTCAACTTCGTCGCCAAAAAAGCTGACCCGCCAAGCCCTGTCCTCATTCTGAACAGGAAAAATATCAATTTGATCCCCACGAACACGGAAACAGCCACGTTCAAAAGCATGGTCGTTACGTTGATATTGTAATTCAACTAAAGAACGAATGAGACTATCCCGATCAAACTCCTCTCCTGACTTAACGAGAACAGTCATAGCCGCATAGGCTTCTGGGCCGCCAATACCGTAAATACAAGAAACAGAAGCAACGATAATCACATCATTACGTTCTAATAAAGCTTGTGTTGCCGCATGGCGCATCCGATCAATACGCTCATTTCTTTGACTATCTTTTTCAATATAAGTATCTGAACGCGCAACATAGGCTTCAGGCTGATAATAGTCGTAATAAGAAACAAAATATTCTACCGCATTTTCAGGAAAAAATTTTCTCATTTCTTCATAAAGCTGAGCGGCCAAGGTTTTATTCGGCGCCAAGATAATTGCCGGCCGCTGAAGCCTTTCGATGACTTTCGCCATCGTAAAGGTTTTTCCTGAGCCTGTTACCCCTAAAAGAACATGATTTTTTTCTTCTGTTTTTAGACCTTTAACAAGATTCTCAATTGCCGCTGGCTGATCTCCAGCGGGTTCATAGTCAGAATGAACCTTAAATAACCTTGTTTTAGGCTTAATTTTCTGCGGTTGCGGAAAAAAATCTGTTTGCCTTGGTGCTATCGGTTTCTTTTTTTTTCTTGTCGCTTTCATGAATGAAATACGACCTCATCACCTTGTATTTTCAATCCTGCTGATTGCAAGATCTCCTGCTGCGCATTTGCAAGATTTTCCATCGAAAACAAAGCAATCTCCTCTTCAAAAAGTGCTTTCCAATTAATGGATGCCCCTAACCTTAAAAAAGCGCCCCCCAGACCTAAGGCAGAACGATCTAACAGGACAAATTCTTGTGGCAAGGTCACGCCACCGCCCTTTTTGAGCGTTGCATAAACATTTTCCAAAACCTCATGCGCTGCTTCAGAATTATTCGTTTTTTCAAGAGAATGTTCTCCCTCAATCAAGAAAGGACGAAAAAAGAAAGAACTCCATAAATTCAAAGCCTCAAAAATATCATCGTTTACTTCTTTAAATCCCCACATTTCATAAGCTTTGCGCTGTTTAAGGGGATCTTGCTCTTTCATCGCTTGATAAAGCTGCACAACGCCCTGAACAAATTTTGCAGGGAAAACACGAATGCTTCCAAGGTCAAATAAATTAACGTCCCCATTCTCTCTTACACCGTAATTTCCAGAATGTGGATCTCCATGCAAAAAGCCGAAACTATAGAAGGGAAGGTACCAAGCCTTAAAAAGCGTTCTGGCAACTTTATTACGTTCCTCTTGTGAGGGGTTTTTAGAAAGAAAATCTGAAAAACTTATCCCTTCCAGCCATTCCATCACCAAAAGACGATGCGTAGAAATACGTTTCGCCGGCCTTGGTACATGAATTTCCGGGATGGATTTTAAAATATTGCCAAAAATAGAAAGATTAGCGACTTCTCTCCGGTAATCTAGCTCTTCTCTCAGACGATCTGAAAGCTCCTTAAAAACACGGTCTTGTTTAATCGCACCATCAAAAAAAGAATAAACACCAAAGAGGGCTTTTAACTGTAATAAATCCGATTCAATGGATTTCTCCATTCCCGGATACTGGAGCTTACAGGCAACCTTATATCCATTAGAAAGAAAAGCCTTATGAACCTGCCCTAAAGACGCAGCATTACAGGCTTTCTTATCAAAAGAATTAAAATATCTTTCCCAATCTTGTCCGAGTTCATTGCGCATGCGGCGTTGGACAAAACTCCACCCCATTGCTGGCGCCTGCATCTGCAGCTCAGAAAGTTCCGCAATATAATCCTCTGGCAAAAGCCCAGGAATAGATGCCATAAGCTGAGCCACCTTTACCAAGGGACCACGCAAATTTCCTAAAGCAGCCTTAAGCTTCTCTGCATCTTGACGAACAGAGCCAGTCTGAACAGAAGAAGGAGAAAATTTACGCCATGTGGCTCTAGCAACGGCGCCACCGACAACTGTTCCTGATTTCACCATTCTTCGTGCATTATGCAAAAGATTTGGGTGGTCAAGAGAACGTTCTTCAAAAGATTTTTCAGACATCGTCTTTTTCCAACTGGTTGATCAATTTTTGAATTTCTTCCAGACCATGTTGCCAGAAAGAGGGATCTTCCGGATTAAAGTCAAAAGTTGCCAATAAATCTCGGTAATCTTTTGACCCGCCAGCACTCAGTAACGCCATATATTTAGAAACAAAACCTTCTGGCTGATTTTGATAAAGTGAGAAAAGTGCATTTACCAGACAATCGCCGAAAGCATAGGCATAGACATAAAATGGCGCATGAATAAAATGCGGCACATAAGACCAGAAATAGGCATAATTCCCTTCCAGCTTAATCGCATCTCCCAAACTTTCATGCTGAATTTCACGCCAAAGCTCACCGAAACGCTCTGCTGGAATCTCTCCCTTTTGGCGCTCTTCATGGATGGCTTTTTCAAAACGATAAAAGGCCATCTGCCGCACAACAGTGTTGAGCATATCTTCCACCTTTCCGATGATAAGAATGCGGCGTTCCTCTTTCGTTTTGGCCTGTTTTAACAAATATTTAAACGTTAGCATTTCCCCAAAAACAGAAGCGGTTTCTGCCAATGGCAAAGGTGTTGAGGCCTTCAAATATCCCTGTGTTTCCCCTGCTAAAAGCTGATGAATACCGTGCCCAACCTCATGTGCTAAGGTTGAAACGTCACGTGCCTTCCCTTGGAAATTTGTTAAGATATAAGGATGCACCGCAGGCGTAACAGGGTGCGCAAAGGCACCTCCTGACTTTCCGGGAACGGCCTTGGCATCAATCCAAGCATTATCAAAAAAGCGCCGAGCATATTTTCCCATTTTAGGATCAAATTCCGTATAAGCGGCGCAGACAATTTCAACCGCCTCTTCCCATGTAAAGCGTTTGGTATCTTCTTGAGAAACCGGTGCGTTACGATCCCAATAATCCAGATAATCTTGCCCTAGCCATTTAGCTTTTAAACGATAATAGCGATGAGAAAGAAGAGATTGTTTCTCTTGAACAGCCGCATCTAAAGCGTCAACAACTTCACCGGAAACCCGATTTGCCAAATGTCGGGAAGATTGCGGAGTCTCATACCCACGAAGACGATCCTCTGCACCTTTTGCCTGTAATAAATTGTTCATAATGCGGGTAAAAAGAGAAGATTTCTCTTTTAATAAATTCCCAACAGCTTCCGAAGCTTCCTTTCTGACTGTTTGCTTCTGATCCGTTGTCCGAGAAAGCGCTTCAGTTAAAGAAATTTCCTCACCATTAAGCGTAAGGGTTAATTCTGCCATTGTTTCATCAAAAAAACGCACCCAAGCAGCACGTCCGCTTAAAGAAGTCTCCATAAGGGCAAGCTCTGCCTCTGCTGAAAGCTGATAAGGCTTAAACTTCCGTATTCCCTCTAAAAAGAATTTCCAACTTTCTAAAGAAGAATCTGAAGACCATTCTTCAAATTTCTTATCCTCAACAGCAATGGTTTCCAAAGAAAAGAAAAGAAGATTACGAGAGATTTCAGTCATTTTCTCCCGAATATTTTGAACCTGACGTCCAATTTTCGGATCATTTGTATTGGCGGCAAAAGCAAGATGCGAAAAAGCAGAAATTTTTCCTGAAAGCTCTTCAATCTGCTCATATTCTTGTATCAGCGCTAGAAAGGATCTTGCAGAAAGCATTGCAACCTTTCCCTGATATTGCTCTTGAAATTTTTTAGAATGCGCCAAACAAGCTTCTAAATCATGCTTTAAATTCGAATCCTCAAAATTTTGATAAAGGTCTGACAGATCCCACCTAGGGGCCTTCACAGCTTCAGAAACGACTGCTTTTGTCTCATCTTGCGTATTAAAGACCGTTTGTCTCATTTGAATATCCATTTTAAAGCCATAATCCAGTTTTCTATAAAATCTAATGACGAGAGTAATTCAATAAAAAGCGCTTTTCTAGAAAAAACTCCCGTTGACGAAAGCCATAATGACTTATAATAAAAAGACTTACTATCCTAAAGGAAAAGCTTTAAGATAGGCTATATATTAGCCCAGATGGCGGAATTGGTAGACGCGCAGGCTTCAGGTGCCTGTGTCCTTCTGGACGTGGAAGTTCGAGTCTTCTTCTGGGCACCATAGTCTTTTGCGAAAGACGATATTTCAAACAGAATTCCCTAAAAATAATAACGGGACGATTAATTATGAAAACGCCCGAATCTTCCATACATTTTTATAAAAACGATCTTCCAGATGACCTCCATCTTGGAAACTCTGTTGCCATTGATACAGAAACAATGGGACTTAATCTGCACAGAGATCGTCTTTGTTTAGTGCAAATCTCACCAGGAGATGGAAGTGCGCACCTTGTTCAACTTCTACCTGAATCGCTTGGCGGAAATGGGTATCATGCCCCCAATCTAAAGCGCCTTCTTTCAGATCCGAATGTTACAAAAATCATGCATTTTGCACGCTTCGATCTTGCCGCAATCTGGCAATATCTTGGTGTTGTTGCTGCCCCTGTTGTCTGTACAAAAATCGCTGCAAGACTAACAAGAACCTTTACTGACCGTCATGGCTTAGCTGCTTTGTGCCGAGATCTCCTTGGTATTGAACTCTCCAAACAGCAGCAAACTTCTGACTGGGGAAATCCTGACCTCAGTTCAGAACAGTTACATTATGCCGCTTCGGACGTTCTCTATCTCCATAAGCTATGGAAAGAGTTAGAATCTCTTCTCATTCGGGAGGATCGACTCTCCTTGGCGCAAGAATGTTTTTCATTCCTGCCTACACGTGCCAAATTGGATTTAATGGGTTACGATCAATCTGATATTTTCTCTCACCGAGCCTAAATAAATACGGTCACTCAATGCCTGACACGATACTTAATGCTTTTGAACGCTCTTTATATCTTGAAAAAGAAGCCATTCAAAAGCTGTGTCTTCTCTGCTCAAAAGATCAGCTCTTTCGTCAATCTATTCTTGATCTTGTTATTCACCTCAATAACATTCCCAATCATATTGTTTTTTCTGGTGTCGGAAAATCCGGATATGTTGCGAGACTTATTCAATCCGGATTTTCTTCTGTAGGTATTCCCTCTTTTTTCCTTCATCCCACAGAAGCTGCACATGGGGAGCTTGGAACTTTGAAGAAAGATAATTTCCTATTGCTCCTATCTAAATCCGGGAATACGGCTGAATTACAGACAATGATTGAATATGCGAAATCACGCTCTATTCGGACAGGCATTATTACAACCACAAAGAAATCCCCTTTAGCTCAAATGAGCGACATCGTTATCGAAATGCCTATTTCAACTGAATCAGGTCTTTTTGGAATGTCTCCGACAACAAGTTCTCTTTTATTTTTAGCCCTTGGAAATGCACTAGCAACCTCCATTGCAGAATTAAAAAAAGTAAAAAAAGAGAATTTTTTAGAAAGTCATCCCGCTGGTGCTATTGGGAAAATTTCGCTTTAAAATGCCTGAAATAATCCTAAAAACTTCCTTCTTAAAAGATCCATTTTTGAAAAAAAATCACATATTTTTTCAAAAAAACTTAAAAAATTTTAAGGAAGTTAAAGCCCATGATATTATACTTCGATTACCGACAGTTTTGGGTTTTAAAATAACAATGGGTGCGAATTCTAAACGGTGACAGACGAAACGCATATTTCTCAAACTTCAGATGAATCTCCTTCTCGAAATACCTCTCAAATTCAAAGGGAGGATTTTAATACTTCGAACCGAGAGAAAAGAAGAAAAGAGTTAGAACACCTTCAGGAAGAAAGCCGTTCAAAAAGAAAATTACCGACACCAGAAGAAATTGAACGCCATCAAAAGAAAATCTTAATTGCTAAATGGGCCTTACCTGCCATTGCTTTCACGCTTTTAATTTCTATTATTCTTTGGCCAGAAATTTCGCATCTTGTTCATGAAAACAGAGTGATTAAGTCTCATATTACCCATAGAGGCCCTGAAAGTAGCAATATGGAACAGGCCGTCTATCGGGGGGTTGATTCCCATAACCGCTCTTATATGATTACCTCTATTACCGCCCGACAGATTGGCGCTGAAAGAATTGATATGGATCATCCCATTGCAGATATGCATCTTTCTGATGGAAAATGGATTGAAGTAAGGGCTGATCGAGGCACATTTATGCAAGATCGAGGGCTTCTAGATCTTGATGGGCATGTCTATCTTTACCGTAGTGATGGGCTTTTTATAAATGGCCTATCTACCAGTATTAATCTTAATAAAAATATCATTGCCTCTCCTGATTGGGTACATGCGGAGGGCCCAACAGGAACACAAGATGCTGAAAGCTTTTTTATGGATCAAAACCGTGGTGAAATGCTCTTTATAGGGCCGGGACGCTCTCTCCGAAATCACGATGAAGAAAATACTGAATCACATCCATGAAGCCACTCTTTTCTTTAAAAAAAAATATTCTCTTCTTTTGTATTGGAAGCCTCTTCGCAACACCGTTATCTCTCAAGATGACCCTCGCCGCAGAAGATGAGTCTCACGGCCCAACTGTAAAGCTTTATTGGAAAAAAGAAGAAATTTACGATCGGAACACCCATACTGTCACCCTTACAGGCGGTGCGCGTGGTATTCGTAAAGGTATCACCCTCGATGCAGATACGCTCATCGGTTATCTTCGAAAAAAGGCACCGCTTGATCCTGTAACCAAAATGCCTCTTTCTCAACCTCGTCCAGAAGATCAAGATTCAGATGGAGATCAGGATCTTTATCGTATCGAAGCCATTGGTCATGTTCATATCTTTAACCAAAAAGATCAAGCTTGGGGAGATCATGGAATTTATGACATGGATAAAGGAATTATGCTCTTAACTGGCAAAAAATTACGTGTGGTTTCAGCCAAAGAATTTATTACGGCACGTGATGTCATGGAATATTATCCAGATACCCATATCTCCATTGCCCGTGGCGATGCAACGGTCACAACCAATGAGGGCAAGCGTATTACAGCAGACATTATTAAATCAATTGGTTACTCTGATGAGGAAAAAGCTAAACTTGGCCCTAACCCACCAGATCTTGATCGTGCCTTTGGCTGGGGAGATGTGACCATTCGAACACCGACTCAAACAGCTGTTGGGGATCGCGGAGTTTATTTATTTGGCCCTGAACTTGCGCGACTAATGGGGCATGTCCGTGTAACCCAAGGACAAAATCAAAATAATGGATCTCAAGCAATTGTGAATATGAAAACAGGGATTTCACGAATGCTTCCGGGAGGAAATGATCCCGTCCAAGGCTTAATCGTTCCCAATGAAAATGCGAGCTAAAATGATCGAAAACGATATTCTCAAAACAGGTCTTGTTGCGCACAACATCATCAAATCCTATAAAAAACGACAAGTTGTTAAAGGTGTCTCCTTACACGTGCAAAAAGGTGAAGCCGTTGGATTACTCGGCCCTAATGGTGCTGGAAAAACAACCACTTTCTATATGATTGTCGGCCTTGTGCAAGCGGATCAAGGTATGATTACGCTCGATAATGCGGACATAACACGTCTTCCAATGTATCGTAGAGCCCGTTTAGGCGTTGGCTATTTGCCACAGGAAGCCAGTATTTTTAGAGGATTATCCGTCGAAGAAAATATCATGGTTGCCCTTGAGGTTGTCGAATCAGATCGTGACAAACGCCACATGATGCTTGATAACCTCTTAGAAGAATTTGGGATTACACGCTTGCGCAAATCCTCCTCCATGGCTCTCTCTGGTGGGGAACGTCGAAGACTTGAAATCGCCAGAGCACTTGCGAGCCAACCGGATTATATTCTCCTCGATGAACCCTTTGCAGGTATTGACCCGATTGCCGTTAGTGAAATCCGTGAACTTGTTATCCATCTCAAAGACCGTAATATCGGTGTGCTTATTACAGACCATAACGTGCGTGAAACTTTAGGGGCGATTGATCGCGCTTACATTCTCTATAGCGGTCAGGTTTTAACGGAAGGTACCCCCGAACGTATCGTTGAAAATGATGACGTGCGACGAGTCTATCTCGGCGAAAACTTCTCGCTATAATGTCTCTTTTAAAAGAACACTCGTCAATCCTGCTCTTTGTCTGATATACTCCTCCATTATGCTTAAATCTCTACTTAAAAATCTTGATAAAAGTAAATTGCTTCCTATCCTTATTCCCCCCCATCCTATTTTGCATAAACGTGCAGAAGAGGTGCTTCCCAAGGATATGGAAGAAATTAAAAAAATTATCCCTGCAATGTTTAAAACCATGTACGATGCACCGGGCATTGGCTTGGCAGCACCGCAAATCGGCATTTCAAAAAGATTCTATATTATGGATCTAAGCCGTGACGAAGAAGCGCCTGATCCTAAAGTTTTAATCAATCCTGAAATTATTGAGAAAAGCGAAAAGCTTTCCTCACGGGAAGAAGGCTGTCTTTCTCTTCCCCAGCAATTTGCTGAAATTATTCGTCCTGAAAAGGTTAAAATCCGCTACCAAGATCTTAATGGAAATATTATTGAGGAAGAGGGAGAAGACCTCAAAGCGGCCTGTTTTCAGCATGAACTTGACCATTTAAATGGTGTCCTCTTTGTGGATCATCTTTCAAATTTGAAAAAAGGTCGAATTCTTAAAAAGCTTATTAAAGAACAGCGGAAAAAAGGATAAAATATGCGCCTTATTTTTATGGGCTCTCCAGAATTTTCTGTTCCTGCGCTTAACGCTCTCATTGAATCAGGACACGAAGTGGTAGCTGTCTATACCCAGCCCCCTCGCCCAACAGGACGTGGCAATAAAATTACCAAGCAACCTGTTCATCTCGCCGCCGAAAAAGCTGGGATTGAAGTCCGTTGCCCAGAGCGCCTTCGAAAACGACCTGAAATTCTTAAAGAACTTCAAGAGCTTAAGGCCGATTTAGCTGTCGTTTGCGCCTATGGTCTCTTATTACCGCAAGAAGTACTTGATGCGCCACGTTTAGGCTGTATCAATATTCACGCAAGCATCTTACCACGCTGGAGAGGCGCCTCTCCTATTCAGGCAGCGATTGCGGCTGGTGACAAAGAAACCGGTGTCACTCTCATGCAAATGGATGCAGGGCTTGATACTGGAGATATTTTAGAAATTTCCAGACTGCCTATCCTTCCAGAAGATACCGCAGAAACGCTTTCCGCTCGCCTCTCACACCTCGGCGCAGAACGAATCAAACATTTATTACAGAATCCTCTTCCCTCTCCTACTCCCCAGCCAACAGAAGGTGTCACCACCGTTGGCCGCTTAAAACGGGAAGATGCTCAAATTGACTGGCATCAATCAGCACAAGAAATTGAAAATAAATTTCGAGCCTATCAGCCTTGGCCCGGAAGCTTTACATATTTAAACGGCGAAAAACTTAAAATCGGTGATTTAAAAATTGTAAAAACACCAATTCAGCACTCTACAAAACCGGGATTAATTATTGCACCTGACCTGACAGTTGCAACTGGAAACGGGTTCGTTTCCATTGAAAAAATCCAAAAGCCCGGACGTAAAATGGTCAGCGCCAAGGATTTTCTGAATGGAAACCATCTGGAATCTGACGCCGCTTTTGATTCAAAATGAGAGATGCCTGCCTTCCCGATAAGAAAAGATGGGCGCTTCTCATTGAGTATGACGGTACCAACTATGTTGGCTGGCAACGTCAAAAAACGGATATTGCCGTCCAAGAGCTCTTAGAAGAAGCCGCATCCAAGCTCGTCAAAGGCAAGTATGTGCATTCTGTTGCTTCTGGCAGAACGGATTCTGGTGTTCATGCCTGCGCCATGCCTGTTCATTTGGACTTTCCGGTTGATGCAAAACTTTGTGAGCGTAATGTCATTGATGGGATTAACTATCATCTAAAGCCGCATCGTATCGTTGTCTTAAAGGCAGTTCCTGCTCCCCAAGGATGGCATGCCCGATTTTCTTCTTTATGGCGGCGCTATGAATATCACCTCCTGACACGTCGTGCGCGCCCTGCTCTCATGGAAGGGAAAGTCTGGCATTTCCCTTTCTCTTTAGATGTAAAAGCAATGCAAAATGCGGCACAGCATTTATTGGGTCAGCATGATTTTACAACCTTTAGAGCGAGCGCCTGTCAGGCGCTCAGTCCAATCAAAACATTGGATCAATTAGATATTATTCAAGAAAATGATCTCATTCGTATCATTACGAAATCCAGATCCTTCCTGCACCATCAGGTCAGAAATATGGTAGGCACCTTAACCCTTGTCGGGCGTGGCCAGTGGAGTGAAAATGATTTAATCCGTGCCCTAGAAGCCAAAGACCGCGCCGCTGGCGGACAAACAGCTCCCCCAGAAGGCTTATTCTTTATGGAAGCCGGTTATAAAGAAAATCTTTTTTCCTAAAATTTTTCTCTTTAATCCAAAAAATTTGAATCTTTTAAAAATTTTGATTGCTTATTTTTTAAAGGAAAATAAGCGATGGTCAGCCTTTATCCCATAATCGTTATTTTTTATTCATTATTAAAAAAATGACAATGGATAGTGAAACTATTAAAATAGATATCAATATTTTGAGTAAAAAAGTTGATTTTGTATCTGGCGATAATATGCGCTGCTCTATTACTGGCTTTTTCTTGTAAGTAAACGATATTTATGTTTCCGATTTTATTACGATCTATTCGTAAATATGCTTGGCTGAGAGGGCTTCTCTGTGCCTTAATCTGCAGCTCTATCGGCTCTGGTCTTACTTTTATTATGGTTTTTGGTGCGTTAGCCAAGTTGAAGGCTTCTCCTTCCTCCTTTGCGCTCGCTTTTATTCTCTCTATCTTGCCTGGCTTTTTTGGCAGCATTTTAGGAAAATCTCTTTTAGAAAAAATAGAAGCAAAATATTGCTTTATCCTTGCGGAAGCGATTGGTGCTTTAGGCTTGCTCATTCCTTATTATGGCCTGCATCAAGAATCTGTTTTTATTTTACAGCTTACAGAAACAGCCTCTTCGCTTGCTGCTGGCATTCTTATTCCTTCCCTCAATCATTACAGCAAAACAAAACTTGATCCTCAGGATATTGCTTCAGCCTCTATCATTGATACATTGGTCTTTACCTGTCAGGTTTTATTTGGAATTGGCTTAGGCGCCTTTCTTTACGGCAAAATTGAAAACAGCACTTATTTACTGACTGACCTGTTCAGCTACCTGATTGCGATCTTTTTTCTCTTTTTATTGCCAAAATTAGGCAATCTTTCCAAAGAAAATCCCCCAGTAGAATCGCTTCCTAACTCTCTCTCTTCCCGACAACATGCAAGTCTTTATTTATTGCCAGCCTTAGCGGCAACAAGTGCCGCTGCAATGTCACTTTTGCCGACCTTAATTCATGCTTCTCAAAAAGATCTGTTACTTTTATTATTTTCTAGAAGTTTAGGTCAGCTTATGGGACCTTTTTTAATCAAGGAAGAACGCTATAAAAACCATTCTTCCTTCTTTATTTTCATATGTCTCTTGATTTTCATCGGGTGCTATCTTTGCGTACCACTCACCCAATCATTCCTCATTGCATTGGTCCTTGTTTTTTCAGCCCATATTTTTTCCAATATCGTTTATAGTCTTGGCTGGTACAGCTTATTAACAAACTTCAACCAACAGCAAATTGCTGCAGCCTCTGCTAACAGTTACCAAAAACAAATTTTTGTCAGTGCCATTGTAAGTCTTTTGGCTGGCATTCTTGCCGATAAAATCGGTAGTTCTTTGTCTTTATTTTTATGTTCTTTCATCGGATTATCGCTTTCTGCCATAATTCTTTTTCGTACAAAAAATAGGACTTAGCCTTTAACACCACCACCTGCTGCGGCGAGTAGAGTTCCCAAGAAAATAAAACCAATCCCTGTCCATGCCATCAAGGAAAGATGCTGCTTGAAAATAAGCAGGCCAATAAAGGCAATGGCGATAATCCCTCCACCACACCAGATCGCATAAGCAAGGCCTACGGGGATTGCGACCAAAGCTCTGGCCATACAAAAAAAGCACATGCCATAAAGACAAAGAGCCGACAGAGCAGGCATGATTTTTGAAAAACCTTCGCTTTGATTCATCAAAGAGGTTGCCGTGACTTCAAGGAGAATTGCAACAGATAAATAAATCCACGGCAACATAGAAACGAAACTCACCCGAGAAATTCCTCACAGATTTTTGTTAATTTTTCAATATCTTCAACAGACGTACATTCATTGATCGCATGCATGGTTTCATTCACTAATCCAAGCTCTGCAACCTGCATATATTTAGAAATAAATCTTGCATCTGAAGTGCCGCCGCCTGTTTCACGACGTGGAAAATATCCTGTGACTTTTTCAGCCGCTTTTTCCAGTCTTTGAACATATTCACCCGGTTCTGTAAGAAAAGACTCTCCGCTAATTGAAATTGCCACTTCTGCTTCAGGAAAGGCAGAAATAATCTTATGAATCTGCTCTGAGAGTGACTTTCCTGAATGAAGTTCATTAAAGCGAATGTTAAAACATGCTGAGGCGCTGGCTGGAATAACATTACTTGCCCCCTCCGCTGTTTCTAACGATGTAAACTGTAGAGAAGATGGCTCAAAATAAGCACTCCCCTCATCTAAAATCCAGCTCTGGAATTCATTCAAAATTTTAGAGAGAATTGGAATAGGATTTTTTGCTAAATGTGGATAAGCAACATGCCCTTGTTTACCTTGAACTTTAATAAGCGCATTCAAACTCCCTCTGCGCCCGATTTTCAGCACATCTGCTAATTTTTCAACGCTTGTTGGTTCTGCTAAAAGGCAAAAATCAGGCTTCTCTCCCTGCTTTTCCAGCCATTCTAAGACTTTACAAGTCCCAAAAGTTGCTTTCCCTTCTTCATCGCCTGTCAATAAAAAGGCAATTTTTCCCTCTAAGGGCTTTTTTTCAAGATGACGGGCAACAGCCGCAATCATACAAGCAATACCGCCCTTCATATCGACAGCGCCACGCCCCGTAATAACGCCATCGACAATATCACCGGCAAAAGGATCTAGCCGCCACCCTTCACCAGCAGGCACAACATCCGTATGGCCTGCAAAACACAAATACTCGCCGCCCTCTTCCCCAATAGAGGCAAAAAGATTAGGTGTTTCTTGTCCCTCAGGGCCAAAAGAAAGATTTTGACAGGAAAAGCCCAGTTTTTCGAGCATTGCCTGCACCAAAGATAATGCGCCGTCATCTGAAGGCGTTACCGATTTGCGGCGTAGTAAATGCTGTAAAATGAAGGTTGGATTTTTCAAATCCTCCAGAGCAAAAAAGTCTGTTTTCCTCTCTAAGCTTTCCACTGCCAAATCTCTTTCAATTCTTAATCACGTAAAAGTTCATTAATACCTGTTTTTGAACGTGTTTGCGCATCAACTCTTTTAACGATGACGGCGCAGGAAAGACCAGGCTTTCCTTTTTCAGATGGCTCACGAAAGCCGGGAACAACAACAGAATAAGGCGGAACTTCTCCACGGAATTCCTCTCCTGTATTGCGATCAATGATTCTTGTCGAGGCGCTTAAGAAAACGCCCATTGCAAGCACCGAACCTTCACGGACGATAACACCCTCTGCGACTTCGGAACGTGCCCCAATAAAACAATTATCTTCAATAATCACAGGTGCTGCTTGTAATGGCTCCAAAACGCCACCAATACCTGCTCCGCCGCTGATATGACAATTCTTGCCAATCTGTGCACAAGAGCCAATCGTTGCCCATGTATCAACCATGGTCCCCTCACCAACACGTGCCCCAACATTGACAAAAGAAGGCATGAGGACAACATTTTTTTCAATATGTGCAGAATAACGCACGACAGAACCTGGGACAGCTCTGAAACCGGCCTTTTTAAAATCTGTTTCCGTCCATCCTGTACATTTTAAGGGTACTTTATCAAAACCAGATGCCCCACCGCACGCCTCTGGAAGAACTTCGTTATGAGAGAGTCTGAAATAAAGAAGAATGGCTTTCTTTAACCATTCATTCACCTGCCATTTTCCATTTATATTGCATTCTGCAACACGAAAGACCCCTTCATCCAAGGATTGGAGAACATGCTGAACAAGCGCCAGCTCCTCTGAATTTTGGCCAGGAATCAAAGAATCTCGGCGTGTCCAAAGTTCTTCTATTTGTGTCGAAAATTTGTTATCTGACATTTTTATTTTTCCATTCCTTCGTGCAAAATAATCGGTCTCTCGTCTATTTGAATAGATGTTCCAATGTTCGTTTCTTTTGAAATAAGTATTTTTCTAAGATTTTCAGGCGAGCGTCCATCTAAGATAATCGCCTCCTCTGCCCCCGCTTTTAAAGCATCCAAGCAGGCCTTTACCTTAGGGTACATCCCGTGACGGATAATTTTTGCCTCATAAAGCTTGACGATTTCAGCCTCATTTAAATGATGTTGTATGATCCCATTTTTATCAAGAACACCAGCAACATCCGTTAAAATAAAAAGACTTGTCTTTAAAGTGGCAGCGATGATTGCGGCAACAGTATCCGCATTGATATTATAATTTTGTCCGGCACTGTCTCTGCCAATAGGCGCAATAACAGGAATAATCCCAGCATTTAAGAGAGTCTTTAAAAGATCCTTGTTGATTTTAAGGGGATGCCCAACAAAACCTAATTCTTGGTTAATCGCTGTTGCCTCAATAAGAGAGGCATCCGTTCCAGAAAGGCCAATCGTGGGAACGCCTTCTGATGTAATTTCTGCAGCAATACGCTTATTAACCAAACCACACAAAACCATTTGTGCGACATCTAAAGATTCTGAAGTTGTTTTTCTAAGGCCATTAATAAAAGTACTCTGAATATCCAAACGCTCTAGCATTTGGGTAATTTCAGGACCTCCACCATGAACGATAATCGGCGCTATATTTTTTTGATATAAGGAAACAATCTGCTTCGAAAAAGAAGCACCGCCCCCCACCATTGCATGCCCACCATATTTAATGACGGCATAACGCATAAACGGGCTTGAAAACGTTTTTTTTTCTCGCATATTTTTCTAGACCCACCACCCTACAATAGAATTGTACCTAAGTTGTTGGTTTCGTAAGTGAAAAAGTCGTTAAGGCAGCTCTTAATTCTTGAATTCCTAAATTTTTCCGACTACTCGTAAAAATATCTCTGGGTTAGCTGCCGGATGCAGGCGTAAAATATTCTCTAAGGTTTCAAGCCCTTTTTGCAAATTAGCAGCGCTTGTATCATCCACTTTTGTCAGAACAACCCGATATGAGATAGCGGCCTTATCTAAAAGCGAAAAAACATCTTTATCACTTTGTTTCACACCGACCCTTGCATCAACCAAAACGATCACCTGCCGTAGTGTTGGACGCCCTTGAAGATACAGAAACATTGTTTTCTGCCAATCTTCTTTGACCGTTTTGGAAGCCTTCGCAAAACCGTAACCCGGCAAATCGACTAAAATAAGCTTTTGACCTAGATTGAAAAAATTCAACTGTTTCGTACGGCCAGGTTCAGAAGACGTACGTGCTAAGCCATTTTGCCCCGTCAGCGCATTAATAATGCTTGATTTTCCGACATTAGATCGACCAACAAAAGCAACTTCAGGAAGAGAAGGCTCAGGCAAATGTTCTAAGACCTGCGCTCCATGAAAAAAAGAACAATCCTGTGCAAAAAGTTTTCTGCCTGCTTCTATTTCTTCAGGAGAAAAACGATCTTCCTCAAGATTTACCTGATTTTTTACCATCTCAAATTTTCCTCTTCCCTTTGTTTTTCATTACTGAAAATTATTTCTTACCTTCAATAACGCCACCTTTTACGGGGACAGGAAGAACAGTACGGCGTTGAATATAAGCCTGTTGCAAATATGTTAAAACGTTATTCCATGTATAGTAAACAAGAAGACCAGCTGGAAAATCTGACATAATAAAAACATATACCAAAGGCATAAACTGCATGATACGTGCTTGCGCAGGGTCAAGACTGACCATTGTCTGCCGCTGCATCATCCAAAAAGTCAGCCCCAATGCTAAACCCCATAGGCTAACATGTAAAAAGGGAGATACAACCGTTGGATCAAAAGGCAAGAGACCAAAAAGATTAAATATATTTGTTGGGTCTGGAACCGATAAATCTTTAATCCAACCGAAGAAAGGTGCCTGCCGCTCGTCAAAGCTCATATTAAGCATTTTATACAAACAAAAGAAAATCGGTGCTTGTATTAAAATAGGCAAACATCCCGCCGCAGGATTAACTTTTTCTTCTCGGTATAATCCCATTACCTTTTGGTTCATCGTTTTTGGATCAGATTGATATTGTTTTTTAATTTCCGCCATTTTGGGCGCAAGTAATTTCATTCTTGCTGCCGAAACCGCTGCCTTAGAAGCTAACGGGAAAAGAATAATTTTCACAATGACAGTCAACGCCATCAGCGCTAAGCCGAAATTTCCAATAAATCCATATAAATAATGTAAAAGATAAAGGATTGGACGCGTTAAAAAGGAAAACCATCCAAAATCAATGGCTGAATCAAAACTTTTTAATCCACATGATTTTTCATAATGTGAGAGAATTGGTGATGATTTTGGCCCCGCATACACATATGTCTCTATCTTTGATGTCGCATTTGAGGGAGTTACCAAAGCAGGCATTGCCAATGAAACCTGGTAATCGCCGTTTTCTTTTACAGAAGGTAAATGTGCATAAGAAAGCGTCATCTGTTGGCTTTGTGGAACACCAGCAGCAACTAGCCAGTATTTATCTGCAATACCGCCCCAGCCACCAGCGCCTGAATTGCTCCAAGCAATATTTCCAGAAGCCTCTGATTTCTTTTTAATATCCTTATAGCTCATATCTTTGAGCTTACCGTCTGAAACGCCAATAGGCCCTAAATACTCTGTCATTGAACCTGTATTAGCCGGCAAATAATTTCTATGAACCATTTGATACGGTTGCAGAGTGATATTTTTTTGAGAATTATTCACAATCTCCTGCTGGACATTGAACATATACTGTTCATCCAAAGAGATTTTTATTTTAAATGTTAAGCCTTCCCCATTGTTCCAAGAAAGGTCAACCGGCTTTCCACCAGCTTCAAGAAGTGTGTTATCAGCTTGCCAGAGCGTTTCAGAGGTCGGGATTTTTACGTTCTGATTTTCAAGATTCTGCTTCCACCCAATGCTGACATAAGTTGGCGTTTTGGAATCTTCTGCTGAAAGAAGACGAACATAAGGAGAATTTTTGTCTAATGTCTCCCGATATTTCAGGGAAATAAGATCATCAATTTCTGCACCACGAAGACGAATAGACCCCTTAAGCATTTTACCAGAAATTTGAATGCGCGGAGATTCTTCTTTCTTAGAAACAGTTTCTCTAGAGGTCGTCGATGTTAGAAAACCTGTTGCGCTTTCCTTTAGTTCCGACTGGATCGCTTTATCTTGAGGACTGTTTACGGAAGCATTTTTTACAGGGAACGACTGTGGAAAATATTTATGCTGTATCCAAGCCGACCCACCCAAAATTAAGGCAGATCCAACAATGGCAATAGCCAATCTTGTTGTTCCTGCTTTCTGCTTATCACGATCCATAAATATGACCCCATCGTCCCTTAAAATACTACAAAATACACTTCAGACAGGCGGATCAAATCCACCTGGATGCCACGGATGACACTTAAGAAGTCTTCGTATTGTCAAATATCCGCCTCTCAAAACACCATAAGTTTGAATTGCCGAATAGGCATACGCACTACAGGTTGGATAGAAGCGGCAATTATTCCCCAAAATAGGACTAACGCAAAAGCGATAAATTTTTAAAAAGAGCAAAAATATATATTTAAACAAAAGAAATCACTTTGTTTGATTGGCCGACATTTTTTTACCGCAAGCTAAAACACCCGACTTAATATCGGCAACCAACTTTAAAAATACTTCTGCATCTGTTGTTTTCCGTCCGATGAGGACATAATCGCCCGCCGGCACCTCAACCTCTTTAACAACCTCTTGAAAGGCTGCGCGAAGGCGACGGCGTATCCGATTTCGCACAACAGCATTTCCAAGTTTTCTAGTGACTGTAAAGCCTACGCCTACCGGAAGTGCGGAAGGATATGCCTGTATAACAACACCATGACGAACAGCCTTGACCCCTCGGGCGG
Source organism: Acetobacteraceae bacterium (assembly GCA_004843165.1). NCBI lineage: Bacteria > Pseudomonadati > Pseudomonadota > Alphaproteobacteria > Acetobacterales > Acetobacteraceae > Acetobacteraceae bacterium. The sequence continues at coordinate 1,816,187 of CP039459.1, read as the reverse complement.
CTGCTCTTAAAAACTCAGATCTTTTTTGCAAGTGCCTATAAATAAGACAACTCAAGCAGAAAGTTTCTTACGACCTTTTGCTCTTCTTGCGGCAAGAACACGACGTCCGCCGACAGTAGCAGAGCGTGAGCGAAAACCATGACGGCGTTTTCTGACAAGTTTAGATGGTTGATAAGTGCGTTTCATTATTTTTCTCCAAAATAAAACTATTTATTTTTAAAATTCTAATGCATTGATACTGATGCATCAGGGGTGTTGTCAATTTTCAATCGTTTTATTTGGCAGAATTTTTAATACCACCAAAAAACAGACCGAGTTCTGCTGCCATTTCTTGACACAGAGAATCATCTATAACAAATGTACTCCCCGCTTCATAAGCAACACCTGCCAATCCACCTTCGGCAGCTAATTTAAGAGTTTCTAAGCCAATCATAGGCATATCTACTCTCATTTCTTGATTCACTTTCGGTTTTTTTAATAAAAGACCAGAGCGTTTTAAAGGAAGAATACCCAAGGGCTTAATCCGCCTGAGCATATTATCTGTTCCCTCAGGACCTTCAGCTGCTAGAATACGACCATTTTGCACAACGCATCCCTGCCCCATATCAAAAGGTGCCGTTACTGTTAAAAAATCCCAAGCAAGATTTAAATCCTGCGTTTCTTTTTCAGAAAGACTCCTATTAAATCCTTCCTTACCGATACAGTTTGGGAGATATGTGTCAGCACCTTTGATTTGAAAACCTTCTTTTTCCAGTAAATTCACAACTGTTTTTAACAAGGCATCATCACCTTTTGTAAAACGTTCCCCAATTTTCCATAAAAAACGCAAAGCCCCAAAATCTGGACGCAAATTGACTAAAGAAGGACGTTTCACCGGGCCTATCATTACAATTTCAGAACATTTACTTGCCTTTAAGTAGGCAATCATCGCCCCAACTTCACCTAGACGGAAGACCTTAGGAGAAAAAGGCAATAATGCCTTTAAATTTGCATAATCTTTAAGGGCTAAAACTGAAAAATCAATATTTTGACTTTGCAAGGCGTTTGCCAAATGTACAGGCAAATTTCCACCCCCTGCAACGATGCCTATCTTTTTAGAATCAACCATCTCCATTCTCAAAAACATGGGCGAATATCAAGCCACGCTTACTCGGCGTTTCTATAAAATTCAAAATCTCTGCAACCTTAGCTTCATGCCCAAAACGCGCTTTAACCTCTAACACTCTCTTTGCAAAAGGAACGTTCTGCTTAGCCGTCCGAGGATATAAGAGCCTAAGCGCCTGACGCATCAGTTGACGCTCACGGTGCTGAACACCGCTGCGTTTTAGACCAACCCAGTTAAGGCCGACAAGGCGTCCACGATTACCAATGACACTCCCATAAGGAATGACATCTCTTTCAACCCCTGTTTTTCCACCCACAACAGCTCCCTGACCAATTCTAACAAATTGATGTATTGCTGATGCCCCCATAATACGAGCATAATCTTGAACGATAACGTGCCCGCCCATTACGACATTATTAACAATAATAACATGGTTACCAACCCGACAATCATGCGCAATATGGGCATTCACCATGATGAGGCAATTATTTCCGACAGAAGTGATTCCCCCTCCGAAAGCAGTTCCTCGATGAATGGTAACCCCTTCACGAATGACAGTATTATCTCCAATAATGCATTTAGAATTTTCCCCCTGATATTTCAAATCCTGAGGCGCAAGGCCAACGGTTGCAAATGGATATATTTCTACACCATTTCCAATTTTTGTATCTCCAGAGATAGAAACTGAAGAATGAAGGTGAACGTTATCGCCAATGACAACATTCGAATCTATATGGCACCATGGACCAATACGGACGCCTTTACCAAGAATGGCACCCTTTTCAATTATGGCTGTTGGATGAACTTCCATGGAGAACAACTACTTCCGTGGAGAGAATTAAAAGAAAAGATCGGAACAGAAAAATAAAGAAATTATTTCTCTGGCGGATCCAAAATCATAGCACTAAAGGATGCTTCCGCAACGGATTTTCCATTAACGCGTGCCACCCCTTTAAAACGCCAGACATTACCACGCTGACGATCTTTTTTAACCTCTAAATGCAACTGATCTCCAGGGCCGACCGGTTTTCTAAACTTGGCACCTTCAACAGTCATAAAATAAACAATCTTATTGCCACGCTCATATTCCAAGCCCATCATTACTAAGGCGGCAGCCGTCTGTGCCATTGCCTCAATAATCAAAACACCCGGCATCACAGGCGCTACTGGGAAGTGTCCTGGGAAAAAGGGTTCATTAATCGTAACATTCTTAATACCGACGGCAGATTCACCAAATTGAATTTGCTCCATACGATCAAGCAAAAGAAAAGGATAACGATGCGGCAAAGCTTTCATAATAGCCGCAATATCGGCTGTCTTACCAACAGAAACCTCTTTTTTTTCTTCCGCAGCGCCTATGTTCGGACCCGCACTCATGATCTACTCCTCTTTTTCTTCTATCGCCTAGAAAGCGAATTTCACTTTGCCCAAATAAATAAAAATATTTTATACTTTACTTTTCTCACCCTTCGCAGGACGACGTGAGAGACGGCGTAATGTTGCGACGTTACGAAAAAATTCTCTAAATGGAAGTGCTGGACTTCCAATAACATCTGCCTTTTCCTCGACACTAGACATCACACCACACTGCGCCCCAATCCGTGCACGTGATCCGATCTTTAAATGACCTGTCAAGCCGGCTTGCGCTGCAATCTGCACAAAATCACCGATTTCTGTTGAGCCTGAAATCCCTGCCTGAGAAACGATGACAACGCAATTTCCAATTCTAACATTATGCGCAATTTGCACTAAATTATCAATACGGCAACCCGCACCAATAACCGTATCTCGTACGGAACCACGATCAACAGCTGTATTTGCGCCAATCTCTGTATAATCTCCAATGACAACTCTGCCAATTTGGGGAATATTTTGAAAACCTTCTGCACCAATGGCAAAACCAAAGCCTGGATGCCCTATCCTTGCCCCTGTATGAATGGCAACACCATTTCCTAAAAGAGCGCACTCAAGACTCACATGAGAATAAATGCGGCATTTTTTTCCTAAAACAACACCATTACCAATCGAAACATGACTTGCAATGACACTTCCATCCCCAATAACAGCTTTACGCCCAATTGTACAAAAAGCGCCAATAGACACATTTTGGCCAATTTTCGCCTCCGGCGAAATGACAGCGGTTGCATGGATAGAAGATTCTTTAGGGGATTGTGCAAAAAACCGTGTTACGATTTTAGCCCAAATAAAATATGGCTGGTCTGCAACAATCGCAATCGCCCCATCAGGAAGATGCTCCTCAAACTCAGGACTAACAATCACGGCTCCAGCAGATGTTTTTTTAATCAGCGGGATATAACGACGGTTGTCAAGAAAAGCAATTTCCTTCTCACCTGCTGACTGCAAAGGCGCAACCCCATAAAATAACTTTTCTTGAGCTCCTGCCACATTTTTACCGCCAATATGACAGGCAAGCCCCTCTATCAATTCTTCAACAGAAAACGGCCCCTGACGTTCAAAAAATCTTGGGTCGCCCGGAATTTCATCTATAGCCAAAATATCCTTCTCCGATGCTCAGAGTCATTAAAATAATAGAAATTTAAATTCTTAGTTTTTTACAACCGGTCAATTCCTATCCGAAATTAATTACGCAAGACAGATGGCGGCCCTTTTTCTTCAGGTGGCGGCGCTTGGTTCATCAAACGTTCCTCATCTGCTGTTGTTGGCATTTTACCACTTTTTGCCAAGAGTTCAGGATCTTCATCTGCTCCCGGAATATAAACATGCGGTAAAATTTTATTCAGACGATCTGCAACTTCTTTTGTAATATCTTGCTCATCAACATGCAAAACCGTTTGTTCAGAACGCAAGATAAGATTCATATTATGCGCTTCAGCCACCTGGCCAATAATACCATTCCGCTGCTCAAGTTCACGTTCTAACTGATGAAATGCAACTTGATAAGCCTCTTGAATAATTCGAGCTTTTCCACCGAACTCACGCTGATCTTTTACACGTCTTTCTTGTAATCTCTTTTCACGTGCTTGAATCTGTTCTGGCGTTAGGCTGTGCGCTTGCGATTGCAATTGTTGAACTTCTCCCTGCCAAGCTCTTTCCTCATCCTGAACAATTCTAGCTAATTTATCTCGCCTTGCGCCAAGTTCCTGCTGAATTTCACGTGCCGCCGTTGATAGCGCCATCACGCCTGGAATATTAATAACGCCAATTGTTGCCGCCGGCGGCGGTGCCTCTTTTGCAATCGCAGACGGAACAGGCACATTTGGCAAAGGTAAGATAGGAGGTGTTTGGGTCCCCATTTGTTCATCCATTCCCTCTGGCGGCATTTCCGCCGGCATCTGTGCAGGCGCTGAGTTTACCGTTGACTTGTCGGATTTAGCAGCCTTGGGCACAAACCAGCCTTCACTTTTTGCAGGCTCTACTAAAACCAGAAAACTTGCAAAAGAGAACAACAACCCGCTCCCAAAGCAACAAATTTTCTTACGCCGAAGATACCTATCTTTCCAGTTTTTCATAGAGATTACCTTTGCCTTTTCCCTGTTCCAAAATCAGAATTGCTGTCCAAAGCCAAAACGGAATGGATACGTAATATCTCCCGGTTGCTTTTCAAATGGAACTGCCAGGTCAATATTAACAAGTCCAAAAGGACTCTTCCACGAAATTCCTTCACCAATTGTTGCTCTAGGAGAGAAAGTATTACCCTGAATCGGTGTACACCCAATACCGCCATATTGCTGAGCATTACAAGTGCCATCTGTCGGCGTATAAAGTTTCTCCACGCGAACACCTCCCAAACCTCCAATATCAATAAACGAACGGGCAGAAATACCCAAGGATTTTCCCATCGGAACAGGATAATTTATTTGGAATGAGGCCGTGTACATTAAACGTCCACCGAGCATATCTTCTTGGCCTTCCCAATTCGGCGTACAATTTTTTCCACCATCGGGGGCTCCCGGTCCGCAATCAAGATGGCCAGAACGAGGGCCCACACCCCCCTGAAGAAAGCCACGTAGATTTTGTCCGCCAAGATAAAAGTTATCAATAATCCGCCGATCTGAATCTGCATTTCCCCAATTGCCCATATAGCCAAAGCCCCCTTTAACGCTGACACCCCAATCATGATTCCCGGTGAATTTATCTAAGGGATAATAATAAGCTCCGTTAATTTTTCCACGCATATACTCCTCATCCCCGCCAATACCTGCAAAGTCACCTGACACTGAAATAATATATCCGGCACGCGGTGCCCCTCGATTATCTCGACGATCATAAGTCAAAGATGTGCTCAACTGAGAGAGCAAAGACCAGCCACGAGAATCAATAACATAAGCAGAAGAAACATACTGATCATTATAACCCGATGAGGCTCCCGTGATCGCTTGCCGTAAATTAACATTTCCAACATCTCGATCAACAAGACTATATGTCCATGATTGTGAAAGGTAACGGCTGATACTATACCCTGTCCTTAAATCGAAACCGTACCTTCCCTCGTTATAACTTTGATATGTTTCATCCAAACTTTGCGTAAAATATAAATCGGCGCCCGCAACCATATTTCGTCCCAGAAAATATGGATCCGTAACCGAAATATCCGCCTGACGCTCATAATAAGCAATGGTACCGTTAAAGCCGGCACTAACGCCCGATCCAAGTAAATTAGTCTGTTTAACAGCGACATTTCCCATAACACCAGCATCCGTGGAATATCCGCCACCCACCGAGAATTGACCTGTTGGCTTTTCTTGGACATGCGCAATCAAGTTAATTTTATCTGGAGCAGATCCCGGCGTTTGACTAATACCAACATCTTTAAAATAACCTAAATCCTGAATAGCGTATTTGGTAAATTTCTTTTCCAATGGGGTAAAAGGGTCTCCTTCTGCCATTGGCAAATTTCGCCTGACAATCGAATCTCTTGTAATGGTATTGCCATTAATATCAATTCGCTCAACATAAGTGCGAGGCCCCTCAACAATATCGAAGAGCAAATCAACTGTTCGTTTCTCTGGATTACGTGCGATCTCACTTCTAACAACTGTAAAAGGATAACCATGCCCTTGTAGCCATTCCTGCATACTGGTCGCAACATCCTGCACAGCAGTCGCATCATAAAAAGCCCCTCTGAGCAAAGAGACCATATGTGATTGCATCATTTTTGGCGTAACACCCGTGACGGTGGAGCGAATATTTAATTTTGAGAGACGGTAACGTGCGCCCTCATGAACCGTATAAGTGATGTAGAAACTTTGATGATCTGTCGAAAGCTCTCCTGTCGCATCCACAAGATGATAATCAATAAAACCATTATGCAAATAAAAGCGCCGCAGGAGCTCGCTATCATATTTCACACGATCTGGATTATATTGCGTAGAGGAAGAAAAAATACGATACCACGCATCTTCTTTAGAAGAAACAACGGCCGATAAAGCCGCCTGTGTATAAAATTGGTTCCCAACAAAAACAACTTTTCTCACCTTCGTTTCGTGCGCTTCATTAACTTTGAAAATCACATCAACACGATTATGGGAAAGTTTAATAATTTGTGGCGTTACAGTCGCACCATAGCGGGCTTTACTCGCATAAAGGTTTAGAATCCGCTGCCGATCGGCAGCAATAGCTCTGGCAGAGTAAACGGCCTTTGTTCGCAAAGTAACCTCTTTGGTAAGGTCTTCATCTTTAATGGAACTATTGCCTTCAAAAACAATCCTGTTCACAACAGCATTTTCTGCAACCGTAACAACAAGAGCACTCCCCTCACGCTCAAGGGTGACATCCCTAAACAACCCTGTTGCATAAAGGGTTTTTAAAGATCTGTTTAAATTTGTACGATTAAAACTGTCACCAGGTTGCACCACCATATAAGATAAAACAGTGCTGGTTTCGATACGGTCATTGCCACGAACCTTAATATCTTCAATAATATTAGAGGTTGTGACAGGTGCCGCTTTAGCAATATTTTCTGCGCTTGTTTTAGGGAAAGCCAATGTCGGAGAAAGGATGAGTAAAACCATAGCGCTTAAATAAGCAAGCGCTACGAGCAAATATCCTCTGGTCCTCTCTATCAAATGGGCCCTCAAATAGTCGTCCTTATCTATTCTGCCGTTCTACAGCCGCATGCGTTTCCTAAAACGTCAACAAGCCTCCAAATATTTTAAATTATTTCTATAGAACGTTAGAATATAGCATCTGTCAGTGTGTTATAGAGACAAAAATCTTATAGAACCAACTAAAAACACCAATTCCTCTTAAATCGTTATACGTAGATAAAATAAACAAAAGCAGAATAAGTGCGATCCCAATTTGTAAGTAAATATCTCTTACACGATCTGGAATAGGACGACGGATAATACCTTCTATTGCATAAAAAACAAGACGTCCGCCATCTAATGCCGGGACAGGTAGAAGATTCAACAAACCTAAATTAATAGATAATAAAGCCATAAAAGATAAAAGACTGACCAAACCGTAAGAAGCAACTTCACCTGACATTTGTACAATTCGGATTGTTCCGCCTAATTCGGCTGTACTACGCTGACCGGTAACAATTTCCCAAAGGCTTGAAAGAATATGTGCAGACTGATTCCATGTTTCTTCGACGGCTAAAGGAACAGCTTTATAAATCGGAACAGGATTTCCCCGTGCACTGGTAAAAGCCACCCCAATGCGGGCAACATTCTGACCATTTTCCTTATCTACCTTAGGGGTAATAAGGATATTTTGCTTTTCTTCGCCACGTTTTACCTCAAAGGAAATTGCTTGATCAGAGTGAGAGATAATAAATTTCTGAATTTGCTCAACAGACGTGACTGGTGTCCCGGCAACACGTAATAAATGATCTCCAACTTTCAAACCTGAGGAAGCGGCTGGACTATTTGGCAAAATAGAACCAACATCCGGACGCGCCTCAAACTTTCCAGAACAAGAAAAAATGATGCTAAAAAGAATAATTGCAAGAATAAAATTAAAAATAGGCCCCATAGAAACGACAAGCATTCTTTGAAACACAGATTTTTCAAAAAATGCACTCCCTGGAACAAGCTTTTCAGCCTCTTCCGAGGTGTCGGGTTTTTCAAACCCATGTAAACGCACATAACCGCCGAGTGGAAAGGCACTTAAACGCCACTCTGTTCCGGACTTATCATACCAGCCCTTTAACGCTGTTCCAAAACCAATTGAAAAAACATCTACTTTTATCTTGCAATAGCGTGCGGCAAGATAATGCCCCATTTCATGCACAAAAACCAAAATAGCGAAGACAGCAACGCTGGCAACAATCATGCGCAGAAACTCAAACATGCAATTCTCCCTGAGCAATGAGCCGTTCTGCTACCTGACGCCCAAAGCGATCCCATTCAAAAACTTCCTCTAAGGAAGTTAAGTTGCTTCCAAATCGACCTTTTTCCAAAGACTTAGAAATCAAAGTACCAATTTGCAAAAACGAAATTTTCTTATTTAAAAAATTCTCAACAGCAATTTCATTTGCGGCAGAGAAAACAGCTGGAGCTCCGCCCCCTATTTTTAAAGCTTCTCTTGCCAGTGCTAATGGCAAAAATTTTCTCTCATCCATCGGATAAAAATCCAACTTGCTCATCTCAGTAAGATCTAAGCGTGGAGAATTCGTTTTTAAACGTTTTGAAACACCAAGTGCATGTGAAATAGGAATACGCATATCTGCTGCCCCCATTTGCGCCACAAAACTTCCATCACGAAACATCACACCGCCATGAACAACAGATTGCGGATGAATAACAACATCAATCTTTTCACTTGGAAGCTCAAATAGGCGAGCTGCTTCAATAACTTCCAACCCTTTATTAGCCATACTTGCAGAATCAATGCTGATTTTTGCGCCCATTGACCATGTTGGATGTTTCAATGCCATTTCAGGCGTAACCGATTTCATTTCCTCTCTGGAAAAAGTTCTGAAAGGGCCGCCAGAAGCCGTCAAAAGGATTTTTTCCACCTCTTCCATCGGGCTTTTACCAAGCGCTTGAACAATCGCATTATGCTCAGAATCCACCGGAAGAAGACGTCCGCCACTTTTACGGATTGCCTCTAAAAGAACAGAACCCGCACAGACAAGGGCCTCTTTATTTGCTAACGCAATATCGCCACCGTTCCGTGCAGCAGCCAAAATAGGCTCTAATCCTGCTGCTCCTGTAATCGCTGCCATTGTCCAGTCAACGGGGATAGAGGCCGCCTCAATAACGGCTTTGCGGCCGGCAGCAATTTTAATTTTTGTTTCTGAAAGCAACGCCTTTAAATGTGGAAATTTTTCTTCGTCATGAAGAACGGCCCATTCAGCGTCAAGCGCCTTTGCTTGTTCTGCCAATAAATGGACATTACTCCCACCGACAAGCACACGAACAGAAAAGTCCTCTTTTGCATTTTTGAGCAAATCAACTGTGGAAACACCAATACTTCCCGTACTGCCAAGCACAGTAACAGTGCGAGGATTCTTTTCTTTATGATTGTTCATTATGCTACCCAAACTCCCCCAAAATTAAAAAATATATTTTAAATGAACGTTCCAGAAAGGTTCCGTCCCTGCAAATAATTGCAAAATCAGCGCAACAGGTATCGCACCCAACATGCCATCCAAGCGATCTAACACACCGCCATGACCTGGAATAATTTTCCCAGAATCTTTTACACCGGAACGCCTTTTTGCTGCACTTTCACACAAATCACCAATCTGAGAGCTAATGCCTATAAGGAAAGCATAAAAAGCAACGTCAGAGACCCAATGTCCCGTAAAGGCATGTACAAGAATCATGCCGATCAGCATCGCGAAAAACAATCCACCAACAGCACCTGAAATCGTTTTTCCCGGCGAAATCGAAGGGGCTAATTTTCTACCACCAATCAAACGACCTGAAAAATAAGCACCCGTATCACAAGCAGCTACAATCAAAAAAACAAAAAAGACTGTTTCAAGTCCTGAAGGCGCAAGACGCAATAAAAAGAAACCAATACCGCCAACCGCAGCGATGAGCAAAGCCAAAAATTGGGAAAAATATAATTTCACCCCTCTAAAAGGCATTTCTTTGCTTCCTCTTGCCAGAGGTAAGGCTTCAAAGGCAATGAAAAAGGAAATAACAGCGACAAAAAGATTATAGGGCCAACCGCCGTACCAAATCGTAATAAAAGCAATCATGAGCAACACGATTGCCGAAAGCAGTCGAGGCATTAAATCTGCCCACCCTGCTGAAGAATGAAATAATTTTTTCAACCAAATTCTTCCTTAATTTCTTGCACCAAATCGTCTGTGTCGAGAGGCAAATTCCAGAAGAACTTTATCAAACTCAATTTCTGTAAATTCTGGCCAAAAAATATCTAAAAAAATGAGTTCGCTATAAGCAGCTTGCCACAGTAAAAAATTTGATAAACGCGCCTCTCCACTTGTCCGGACAATTACATCTGGATCTGGCATCCCTGCCGTTTGAAGATATTTTTCAATAAGAGATTCATCGACTGCCTCTAAAGATAAATTGCCTTGTAGCAACTCTTTTGACATTTTTTTAAATGCCGACGTAATCTCAGATCGGGAACCATAGGAAAGCGCCAAGGTTAAAGTTAAACGTTCATTTTTAGAAGTCTTTTCAATTGCAAGCCTCAGTTCCTCTTGAACCTCAGGCGAAAAACGGTCAACCTCACCAATGACTTGAAAACGAACCCCCTTTTGATGTAGCTCATCCACTTTTTCTCTTAAATAATAAACAAGCAGTGCCTGAAGATTTTCGATCTCTTCATCCGAACGTCGCCAATTTTCAGAGGAAAAAGCATATAAGGTAACATAAGGAATATTTGAGTCCAGCGCCGCTTTTGCGCAACGCTGGACAGCCACTCCCCCCTCTTCATGGCCGTCAACAATTGCAAGGCCATGTTTTTGCGCCCAGCGACCATTTCCATCCATAATAAAAGCAATATGTTTAGGACGCATTGAAGGATCTTTCCGAGCTTTTGGCATGTTTTTAAAAGAAGCCCTCAAACCTGTTTAATTTCACTTTCTTTTTTAGAAAGTAATTCATCCAAATCTGAGATAAAGCTATCTGTCAGTTTCTGAATGCTATCAATCCAGTTCTTCAACTCGTCTTCGCTGATAGAACCTTCTTTTTCCTCAGCTTTAGCCTTTGTCATCCCATCACGACGTGCATTGCGGACAGCAATTCGAGCATTCTCAGTATAACGTCCTGCTGCTTTAGCAAGCTCTTCACGGCGTTCCCCTGTTAATTGCGGAACAGGAACGCGCACTGTCTGCCCTTCAGAAGCTGGGTTTAGACCTAATCCACTATTTCTGATTGCTTTTTCAACAGCTTGAACCAAGCCTTTATCCCAAACAGAAACAGAAAGCATGGAAGGCTCCGGCACCGCTATTGAAGCCACCTGTGTCAAGGGAGAAAGAGAGCCATAGGCTTCCACACGAACAGGCTCTAACAAAGCAGGGGTTGCACGACCGGAACGCAGACCTGAAAATTCTTTTTTTAAATTGACCTTCACCTTATCCATGCGTTCATGAATTTCCTTAAGAAGATCGTCAAAATTACCGGACATTTTTCACCTCACGATTCAATAAAAATAATAATATGCTCTTCGAAACGATTTACTCTGCAATCGTTGTAAACTTCCCTTTACCACACAATGTCTTTGCAAAATTTCCATGTTCATGGATATCAAAAACAACGATAGGAATCTTTTTTTCTCGTGCCAAACTAATTGCGGCAGCATCCATCACTTTTAAACTTTTAGAAAGAACATCAATATAAGAAAGCGTTTCATAGCGTGTTGCCTCCGGATTTTTGTTCGGGTCATCGGAATAGACACCGTCAACCTGTGTACCTTTTAGAAGCACATCACATTCCATTTCGCTTGCCCGCAAAGCCGCAGCCGTATCTGTTGTGAAAAATGGATTTCCAGTACCGGCACCAAAAATAACAACACGACCTTTTTCCAAATGCATCAAAGCACGCCGACGGATATAAGGTTCTGCAATTGCAGCCATATGAATGGCCGTCATAACACGGGTTTCAATATTATTTTTTTCCAAAGCATTTTGCAGGAGCAATGCATTGATGACCGTCGCCAACATTCCTGCATAATCACCTTGCGCACGATCCATACCTTTTGCTGCTGCGGCAACACCTCTAAAGATATTTCCACCACCAACAACAAGACAAACCTCTACACCTGCTTTGGAAACTGCCGCAATATCTGAAGCAATACGGTCAACAACCTGAGGATCTATGCCGCCGCTACCTTGCCCCATTAACGCCTCTCCAGAGACCTTTAAAAGCACTCTTTTATATTTATAGGGGGAAGAAATTTCATTCATTACAATAAGGTTCCTGTCAAGCCAGATAAGTTGCCTTTTTATATCTTAAAAAAAGCATCCAATCATCTATTATCTTTTGTTATAAATTAAAATTTTGGTCTGATTTCTTGCAACCTATGGTGATCCTGGTCCCATTTAGGTCTTTCCTTTACCTGTAAAAACAAATGACATGTTTGCCCTAAGGAATGTTCGACAGCAGCACGTGCACGCTTACCGATCTCCCTAATACGCTTACCTGCCTCACCAATCACAATAGCCTTTTGTGCTGAACGCATCACATAAACATTTGCATCAATTCGAATAGAACCGTCTTCTTTTTCTTTATAGCTCTGGATCTCCACCGTTGAATCATAAGGAAGCTCATCATGCGTTTGTAAAAAAACTTGTTCCCGAATGAGTTCTGCCACCCATGTTCGCTCCGGCATATCTGTCAGCATATCATCTGGAAAATGAAACGGCCCTAAAGGCAATTTCTTTGCCAGTTTCTGCATCAGACCTTTAATGCCATCGCCTGTCAGTGCACTAATCATAAAAACTTCGTCTGCTTGGCTTTGGGCCATCACCTCTGAAGCAAGTGGCAAAAGAAGTTCACGTTTCATCCCATCAATCTTGTTCAGAACAAGCCATAGAGGAACATTCCCTTTTTTGGCCTTAAAACCTGCTTCGATTGAGATGTTTTTAATTTCTTCCTTCTTCGCTTTTGTTGCATCCACAACCAGCAATGCTAGGTCAGCATCTCTTAACCCATCCCATGCAGCACCTACCATTGCCTCGTCAAATTTACGTTTCGGTTTAAATAAACCCGGCGCATCACAAAAAATAATTTGTGTATTGTCTTCATTGACAATTCCTCTGGCACGCATACGGGTTGTTTGCGCTTTAGGTGTTACAATTGAAACCCTTGCCCCAACCGCCTTATTAAGAAAAGTTGATTTTCCAGCATTCGGTGCCCCTAAAAGCGCAACAAAGCCACAGCGCACTGTTTTTTCTTCTGAATCTGAGGACATATTTTCCTTTTCCATCACTTGGCGTTTCCTTCTATCAAAAGATGAAAAAGATTTGCTGCTGCTTCTCTTTCTGCTTCACGCCGACTACCGCCGATCCCTTCTGCTGATAGACTTGCCCCTTCTACCTTTATACGGAATTCGGGGGCATGATCTGTCCCTTTACGTTCTACAATCGTATAGACAGGTAGTGGCTTCCCTTTTCCCAAAAGATATTCCTGCAAACGGCCTTTCCATTCTTTCGGCGGCTCCTTGTAGGCATGAATACGATTTTTCCATAGACGGCGAATAACTGCATTCGCTTCTAAAAAGCCACTATCTAAATAAATACTTCCTAAAATAGCTTCCATCGCATCAGCACGTACGGAGGCAATATTACGGACATTTTTTTCTTTCAAACCAATTTCCAGGCTTTTTTCAAGTTCAATCTCTTTGGCGACTTCTGCAACTGTATCCCCAGAAACAAGAGCATTATGTCTTAGTGCAAGATTACCTTCACTTTCGGAAGGAAAGGTTTCAAAAAGCCATGTTGCCATCGCCAAGCTTAAAACCCGGTCTCCCAAAAACTCCAAACGTTCATTCGAGGCTGTTTTTTTTTCTATTTTTTTTCGCCGTGCCCCTCTTAAATCCATAAGAGCCGAACGGTGCCTCAAGGCATGGCGTAAAAGATCTTGTGATCTAAAAGAATAGCCGAGAGCTTTTTCTAATTGTGAAAAAGGCATTATTTCCCCTCACTTTTTTCTCTAATAGCATGGAAAAAACGATCAAAACGAAATTCTAAAGGCCAGTACCAAAAAGCCCATTTAGGATGTTCAAAATCTAGAGAAAACAGAACGGTTCTCGCTTTCCCTTCGACATTTTCAAGGGGCACAAATCCCAAATCGTGATCGCTCATAGCAATATAATTACTGCCTAACGGGGTGGCGCAAGCCCCGCCTTCCCGTCCGCCTTGAAAACGACTATCAGAACTGTCATCACGGTTGTCACCCATTACAAACAAACAATTTGGCGGCACAATATATTCTGCCGTATTGCTTGCCGCGCCATACTCTGTTTGCTGTAAAATACGGTAATCCCTTTTTAGGATTTTTCCGGATTCCTGATTTGTTGTTTCTTCCCAATATTCTTTGCCATTCCAGTTGCGTCCCTCTCGATTAGGGTAATCACGCTCTCCTTGAAAATTTCGTGTTAGTGGCACGTTATTTAGATAAACTGTTCCATGCTTAAGCTGGATATGGTCTCCTGGAAGCCCAACAACTCGCTTAATATAATCAATGGACGTATCCTGTGTGAAACGAAAAACAACAACATCCCCATGCTTAGGCAGAGATTCAAAAATCCTTCCCTTTAAAAAAGGTAAGGGAAAAGGAAAAGAATAACGGGAGTAGCCATAATCATATTTCGTCACAGAGATATAATCCCCGACAAGCAAGGTCGGCACCATAGATCCCGAAGGAATAGTGAAAGGCTGAAAAACAAATGTTCTAACGCTAAAGACTAAGCAAAGTAGAAAAAACATCTGTCCTAAAAAAAGAAACCAGCCATCTTCCTTCGCCCGCTTCAAAAGCTCTTTTATATCTATCTGCTTATTATCCATTCTTTTATTTATTACCCTTATTTATAATAATCATCTTAATTTTAGATATTTTCAAGAATAACCTGCGCCATTGCAAATGGCGGATCATCTGTAAGACTTAAAAAAGCCTTTGCCTGCGCATTGTTTTGTGTTTTCTCTTTCAAAACGGCCAAGGCGCCCCCTGTTAACTTCAAAGAAGGAGCCCCTGCCTGATTTCGAAGCACAACAATATCTTGAAAGCTTACATGTTTTCCAAAACCGGTTCCTAATGCCTTCGCACAGGCTTCCTTTGCGGCCCAACGTTTTGCATAAGCCGCCGCACGCAATTTAAAATTAAATTGATCGGCATAATCACGTTCTTCTTTGGAAAAAACACGCTCTAAAAAACTATCTCCAAAACGGTCGATAATCTCCTCAATTCTTGTAATGCGGCATAGATCAATTCCTATACCTATAATCATAAAACCTCGCCCTCTATCAAAGGAAAAATTGCTCTTGCCGCATGAAAAAAGCCTGAGCGTTTCTGCATAATCTCAACAAGCTCTCTAAGCTTCTCCCAAGAGGGGACCTTCAGATCCATCTGAATTTCTGCAAACCTGTCTTTACGCATCACAACATTCATTCGCTCTAGTACAGAACCATGAGCTTCCGCCAAAGGAACAATCCCCGCCGTTGCCTCTAAACGTGGATCAACAACCAAAAGAAGATGTGCATTTAATAAATGCGGATAGACATCCTGTTTATCCAAGTTCCACATAACAGGAAAGCTTGACTCTTCTTTTGTTGCCAATTTAGGACATTCTGAACGATGTATTGTGCAAATATTTGAAGCATCCAAAACAGCACAGACACTGTCTCCCGGAAGTGGCGCACAACAAGAAGCAAGCGCTAAATGCATCCCCCCACTTGCATGAATATCCTCCCATTCCTGAATAAGAGAGCTAATACCATCTACAAGAGGAACCATTTCCTTTGCTAAATCAATATCACCAGAGGAAATTCTTGGGTAAATGGCTTGAAGTACTTCTTCGGGTGAAATGAGATTTAAACCAACCTTTTGATAAAGCACAAATAAAGAGCTACAGGAAAAACGATCCAATGTTGTCGCTAAAATCTCTTCACTCCCAGAAACACCGGCCTCACTAAAAATTTGCGCCAGATCACGGCGCCCTTTTTTTGATAGGCCAGAAGGTCAATTTTCTGGACTGCCTGACGTACTCTGGTTCTCGCCTTGCCACTAACAACTTTATCGACCCAACTTCTTTCCGGCATCGCATCAATGGCGGTAATAATTTTAACCTCATCACCATTTTCAAGAACATCTGAAAGATTGCTCCATTTTCCATTAATTTTACTGCCGACACAGTGATCCCCAATTTCTGTATGTACAGCATAAGCAAAATCAATCGGCGTTGCGCCTGCTGGAAGACAAACAATGTCACCGCGCGGTGTAAAACAAAAAACCTCATCCTCATAGAGTTCTAAACGGGAATCAATCTCAAAAGCCCTTGCATCAACAGCGTTTTCTGCAACATAGCTCAAGCTTTCAAGCCACTTCATTCGATCTTTAGAGGAAAGCGAAGCCTGTTCTTTATAAATCCAATGCGCACTCACCCCATGCTCAGCCTGCTCATGCATGCGTTTGGTTCTAATCTGGATTTCAATACGATGGCTTCTAGCCTGTAGATTTAAAACCGTATGAAGGGATTGATAACCATTTGGCTTGGGAGAGGAGATGTAATCCTTAAACTTCCCATTAACTGCACGATAGGCTTTATGCAGAGCCCCCAAAACAGCGTAACAGTCTGCCTCTTTTTCAACGATAATTCGAAATGCTAAAATATCAGAAAGCTGTGTAACTTTTAGCTGTCCTGCATTTATTTTTCGCCAAATTGAATAAGGGGTTTTTTCACGTCCTGCGACTTCCGCTGATCCATACCCTGAATCCGTGCATATTTTTACAAGCGCAGAAACAATTGAATCAATATCTTCCCCACCATCTGCCCGCAAGTAATTGATATGCTCACGAATAGCAATATCTGCATGAGGCTCGGACATTGAGAAGGCTTGCCGTTCTAAAAGGTTTTTCACCTCATACATCCCAAGCCGCTCGGCCAGTGGAACATAAATCAGCAGCGTCTCCGTCGCAATACGACGACGTCTTTCCTCCGATTTTACATGATGTAATGTACTAATATTATGTAAGCGATCGGCTAATTTAATTAACAGAACACGAACATCTTTTGCCATTGCCAAAACAAGCTTCCGGAAATTCTGTGCCTGCTTATGACCAACAGGATGCAGCTCCATTTTTGTAAGCTTGGTGACACCGCTAACCAAGAAAGCAACTTCTTCCCCAAAGATCTGAGAAAGTTCTTTGAGAGAAATGCCTGTATCCTCAGGAACATCATGGAGAAATGCCCCCATAATGACGGAGGCATCCATTTTCCAGCGCGCCAGAAAAACAGCGACAGAGATAGGATGTGTGATATACAACTCACCACTATCCCTACTCTGATCACCATGCGCATTGGCAGCAAAAATAAGGGATTTCTTAACTCTCAACACCTCCTCTTCTGGAAGATATGAGAACAAAAGGGACGCTAGTTCCTTTTCCCAAGCTTGGCCCACTGTCTCTTCAATATATCCAGCAAGCTTTACGGGAAGATCCATTGTCTTAGACAATCAAAATCTATTTGTTAAAAACGAATATTAAAATTCGTTATCGTCCCCAGATGAACTTTCATCAGGTAAAATTTCTTGCAAACCGAAAACATTTTGTTCTGGGATTGTCAAATCTTCACCCTCATCCTCATCTGCTTCATCTTTAGGGGTAGCAACAAAAGAATGGATAATAGATTCTCTGAGTTTTTCAGGGCTGATTTTTTCTTCGGCAATTTCACGAAGTGCAACAACTGTATTTTTATCGTTATCTCTTGGAAGGGTTAGCTCTTCCCCACAAGAAAGCGAACGGGCTCTCCGAGCTGCCAGTAGAATGAGTTCAAAGCGGTTTTGAACTTTTTCAATACAATCCTCAACGGTAACGCGTGCCATATTTAATTCCTAAATTTCAACTGCCAATTCTTGATTTTATCATGCATAGCGCACAACGACGCATTGTTCACTCAGAGTAGAACATATTTGCATAACATATTTTTATCTCTTTATCATTAAAGAATTATATACATCCCGCTGCAATTTTCAAAACAGATATATATAAATGCCTTTCTTTTCTTCAAAAGATTGCGCCAAAAGCATAATCCACATCTTGATTTTTTCCCTTCTCCACCCATCTATAAGGCTATTAAAGCGATATTTTATCGCCTTTAAAATGAGTCATGATACATGAGGACAAAAATGAGCTTTCAACTTCCTCCCTTACCTTTTGCCGACACAGCGCTTGCTGAAAAAGGCATGAAAAAGGAAACACTAGACCTTCATCACGGAAAGCATCATCAAGGTTATGTTAATGCACTGAACGGTTTGGTTGAAAAAAATCCTGAACTTCAAGGAAAAAGCCTAGAAGAACTGGTAAAATTTGCGGCTAAAAAACCAGAACTTTCTGCCGTTCTTAACAATGCGGGTCAGCATTACAACCATTCTCTCTTTTGGAAAAGCCTTTCCCCAGATGGCGGTAAGATCCCTGCAACGCTAGAAGCAAAAATCAAAGAAGATTTTGGAAGCGTTGAGGCGTTCAAGACAGCTTTTAAAACTGCCGCAACCACACAATTTGGCTCCGGCTGGGCATGGCTTGTCCTAACCTCTGAAGGTAAGCTTGCTGTAACAAAAACACCAAATGCAGAAAGTCCGCTGTCTCAAAATACAGGCAAAGCGCTTTTGGTAATGGATGTTTGGGAACACGCCTACTATTTGGACTTCCAAAACCGCAGGCCTGACTTCACAGACAATTTTTTAAATAATCT
The DNA here is from genome assembly GCA_004843165.1 of Acetobacteraceae bacterium. Classification (NCBI taxonomy): domain Bacteria; kingdom Pseudomonadati; phylum Pseudomonadota; class Alphaproteobacteria; order Acetobacterales; family Acetobacteraceae; species Acetobacteraceae bacterium. The sequence continues at coordinate 1,797,265 of CP039459.1, read as the reverse complement.
TGCCAACTATACCTTTGCGGAAGAAGTTTTAAAACAAGCTTAATCCCAATACGAAAGGCCTGCCTTTTATAAAGCAGGCCTTTTTCTTATCTCATCCATAGAGAGATAACAGTTTATTAAACTTCGTTTGCAGGCTTTAATTTCGGAATAACAGATGCAATGGTCTGACGCGCAACCTTTACTTTAACATTCGGTGCAATAAGTACTTCAACTTCTGTTGATTCCGGACGTGTTGCTTGGACTTCCGCAATAATTCCGCCCGCTGTAATGACTTGATCGCCACGTCTTAAATTCGCCAATTGCTCTTTCAAAATTTTCTGTCTTTTTTGCTGAGGACGAATCAGTAAAAAATAAAAAACAACAAAAATAAGTAAGATCGGCCCAAATTGGAAAGCGGCATCCAAGATGGAGCCACCCGCAGGCGCTGCACCAGCCACACCATCTGCATAGGCTGGAGAAAATAATAAACTCAACATTTCTTCTATCCTCTTCTATCTAAAAAAGAAGTAAACTCCTTTTAAATTATCTCCCTCTTCTATCCGCATATGATTTATATGGATACCCATGACTTCACTTCTTCTTGTTTCTGCTGCCCTCCTCATCAATCAAAATAATAAAATTCTTATTGCCCAAAGACCTGAGGGAAAGCCAATGGCCGGCCTGTGGGAGCTTCCCGGCGGTAAAATTGAACCCGGAGAAACACCGGAAATAGCTCTCCAACGTGAACTCCAGGAAGAGCTTGGCATTCATGTTTCCCTCGAAGATATGAAAGCATTAACCTTTACAAGCTTTGACTGCGGTAAATTTCATTTATTGATGCCTGTTTTTCTCATTCGGCAATGGCAAGGCACCCCCTCTGGAAAAGAAAATCAAGTTCTAAGCTATATCTCTCCAGAAGAGCTTGAAAATTTTGAAATGCCGCCAGCAGATATTCCGCTCATCCCTCTTATTCAATCTTTCATGCATTCCAATAATCTCTAAAGGATTTTTTCCAATGAGAAATACAAAAATTCCACGTGCCTGTTTTTTAATCATTGGCGATGAAATTCTTTCTGGACGGACAATAGAAAAAAATCTCCCTGTCCTTGCACAGCTATTAAATCAACACGGCATACGTTTAACAGAAGTCAGAATTATTCCCGATCAAAAAACGCATATTATTCAAGCGATTACGACATGCCGTGCTGCTTATGACGAGATATTCACAAGCGGCGGCATCGGGCCTACCCATGACGACAAGACAACAATAAGCGTTGCTGAAGCTTTTGACCTCCCCCTCAGACGACATGAACCGACCTTTAAACTTTTAAAGCAAAATTCAAAAAATGGGGAATGCAATAAAATGGCAGAAAAAATGGCTTGGCTGCCGCAAGGTAGCCGACCCATTGAAAATAGCCTTTCAGCGCCACCAGGATTTAGTATTGGAAATGTTCACGTTATGGCTGGCGTTCCAAATATTTTCAAATCTATGGCAGAATGGCTCATTCCAAAACTTCCCAAAGGATTACCACTCCATAGTATGGCATGGCATAGTTTTGATTTAGGCGAAAGTGAATTTGCAGAAGATCTTGAACAGTTACAGAAAGATTTTCCAAATACTGAACTTGGATCTTATCCCTTTTGCCATAATGGAAAATACGGTGTCACTCTCGTTGCGAAAGGGCACTATTTAGAATCTGTTGAGATGGCCGCTGCAGCCTTCCCTGAAATCTTCAAGAAATACAGCGCCATTCCACAACAAGGAGAGTTTCAAGTGTAAACTCTTTTAGAGAGCTCTTGTCATTTTGAAATAATTCGTCCGGCGCTGAGATAGAATTTCTTCTGGAGAAAGGGCTCTCAGAATCTCCAATTCTTCCCAGATCGCATCACCTGCTGCTTGAATTGCCTTTTTCGGCAGACGTTGCGCCCCACCAACAGGTTCTTTCACAATACGATGAATTAAACCCAAAGATTTCAGATCTTGCGCTGTAAGCTTTAGGCTTTCGGCAGCGACTGAAGCATGTGAAGGATCACGCCAGAGAATAGAAGCGGCAGCCTCAGGAGAAATCACAGAATAAATAGAATGTTCTAGCATCAATGTACGGTCGGAAGCAGCAATTGCAATGGCACCGCCAGAACCTCCCTCACCAATAATTGTTGCAATGGTTGGCACGCCGACTTGCAAAGCAATATCTGTGGAACGTGCAATGGCCTCAGCCTGACCGCGCGCCTCCGCATCAATTCCCGGCCACGCACCGGCAGTATCAACAAAAGTCAAAATAGGCAGTGAAAAACGTGCCGCCAATTTCATTAAACGTTGCGCCTTGCGGTATCCTTCAGGACGCGCCATGCCAAAATTATGTTTCACACGAGTCTGCGTATCATGACCACGCTCAGTCCCGATAACAACAACAGGAACGCCTCTAAACTTAGCGAGTCCACCTACCATGGCATCATCATCGCCAAAAAGCCGATCACCGGAAAGCGGTGTAAAATCGGTTGTTAATTCCTTGATATAATTGATCGCATGAGGACGTTGCGCATGCCGTGCAACTTGAACCTTTTGATGCGCTGTTAGATTGCTATAAATCTGGCTTAGACGTCTTTCGACCTTTTCCTCTAAACTTATTACATCTTCCTGAATATCAGAATCTTCACCCTCAGCGAGTTGTGCTCCACTGGCTCCTTTGAGCTCTCCGACCTTTGCCTCAAGCTGGGCGACTGATTTTTCAAAATCCAAAAATTGGCGCATAGCGTTCCCTGTTGCACGCAAACTAATTAAAAAAGAATTAAGCTCACTCTCATAGAAGATCTCTTCTAAGTGATTCTTCTTTAAGTATTCTGCTCTTGTTCTAAATTGTCAGACAATCTGTCTCTTTTTACAGTGTTTCACTCTAACTGCAACTCTCTTACACTTTTTCTGTCGCTTTTGACATAGGGTGATATGAAACAGCCTCTGATAAACGACGTTCTAGAACATGGGTATAGATTTGCGTTGTTACAATATCCTCATGCCCTAATAATGTTTGCAAAGCCCTCAAATCCGCCCCACGGTCCAGCAGATGCGTGGCAAAAGAATGCCGCAAAACATGCGGAGACAGTCTCTCCGAAGCCACACCGCCCGAAATGGCCGCTTTTGATAAAAGAATATCAAATGCCTGGCGCGTTAGAGGAGCCTTTCCACTTCTTCCAGGAAAAAGATAAATATTATTCCGATTTTGAATTTGATTATATTTAGCAAGAGCAACCGCTGCCCGCCATGCAGATAACGAAATCGGAACCAAGCGATCTTTTCCGCCCTTTCCCCTTACGGACAACATTTCAGAACGACTCTCCTCAGAATCCCGCAAAAAAGGCGCAACAGGAAGCGTTCGTAGTTCAGAAATGCGCAATCCAGAGCTATAGAGCATCTCCAGCATTGCATGGGCTGAAAGCGCTATTTTTTGAGGCAGGAGATTCTTAGCGCCTTCCAAAAGCGCCTCAACCTCAACTTCACTCAAAACTCTTGGCAAAGTTTGCTCTTTTTTAGGCGAAGAAACCCGAAGTGCTGGATTAAAATCACAAAGCCCTTCATCCCCTAGAAAAATATAAAATTGCCGGAGTGCTGCGAGACGTCTTGCAATCGTTGCCGGGCTTTTCTGCTCCTGGCTGGCTTCTCTTACCCATGCACGAACATCCTCTTCCGTTGCATTACAAAGTCCGCCCCCAAGAAAAATAGTAAAAAGATTTAGATCCCGGCGATAGGCTTCCTGCGTTCTCGGCGAAACACCTCTTTCCGCAACAAAAAAATCTAAAAATTCCTCAACCAGTGTTGAATCCGTTTTTGACATATCAGCGCATTTTAATGTGTTTGAGAATTACCAACCAACGGCAATGTCGGCAAAGAAGAATCGCCGGCATTTTCACTGTAAGGCGAAGGTGCCACGGGAGAGCTCTCCCCAAGAGACAGGCTAACTGTTTGATGAACTGTCTCAGATTTTGGGGGTTTTGGCTGCAAGAAATAAAGAGAGCCTAAGCCAATTAAAATAATACCGGCCAAGCCAATTCCGAAAATTTTTGAACCAGATCCTTTATTTCCCCTGTTACTAAATTTTCCACTCATTTCCGAACCCCTCTTTTTTTGAAACATTCTATTTTCCAAAACTCATGCGCTAATTTATCAGATTTCCTACAAAAACGTGATGATTATTTTCAATTCGAAAAAATAATTTCCGCTCCCGAAGCCTCTATAGATATAAATCTATTTTTTTAATAAAATTATGATATAAACTTAAGAAACACTTGAATATTTTGGCTTCTAATGCCCCTTCATCTTTAATCAGAATCTATTAAATCTTATGACATTTACCGCTAACAATATCCGCTCCACCTTTTTGGAATTCTTTAAGCAAAATGGGCATGAAATTGTTCCATCCGGTTCCCTCGTTCCACAAAACGATCCAACGCTTTTATTTACAAATGCGGGAATGGTGCCTTTTAAAGATATTTTTGCGGGGACGCAAAAGCCGGAATTTCCAAGAGCAACCTCTTCTCAAAAAGTTGTTCGAGCCGGCGGTAAGCATAATGATTTAGATAACGTGGGATATACTTCCCGTCACCATACTTTTTTTGAAATGCTCGGAAATTTTAGTTTTGGTGATTATTTTAAAGAAAGAGCTATTCAACAAGCGTGGAAGTTACTTACCGAGCATTTTAAAATTCCCAAAGAAAAACTCTTGGTCACTGTTTACGCAGAAGATGAAGAAGCTGCTCAGCTTTGGAAAAAAATTGCCTCCCTCCCAGATGAAAAAATTATCAGAATCGCTACTGCCGATAATTTTTGGCGCATGGGCGATACTGGTCCTTGCGGCCCTTCTTCTGAAATTTTCTACGATCACGGGCCTGAAATTGCTGGTGGCCCTCCGGGTAGCCCTGAGGAGGATGGCGACCGGTTTACAGAAATTTGGAATCTGGTCTTCATGCAATATTATGAAGAGCCTGGAAAACAGCAAATTCTTCTCCCAAAACCTTCTATTGATACAGGTCTTGGCTTGGAGCGTTTTGCAACGATCTTGCAAAACAAACACGATAATTACGATACTGATATTTTCCGTCCGCTTATTGAAGCCTCTGCGGATCTTCTCGGCCAATCCCCTGATGGCGATTTCAAAACAAGCCATCGTGTGGTTGCTGACCATCTAAGATCTACATCCTTCCTCATTGCAGACGGTGTCCTCCCGGAACGAGAAGGTCGTGGTTATGTACTGCGCCGCATAATGCGCCGCGCAATGCGCCATCTTCATAAAATGGGTGCCAAAGAGCCTATTTTTTATCGCCTTCTGCCTGCGCTGATTACAGAGATGGGGCAAGCTTACCCTGAGCTGGAAAGGCATCGCTCTCTCATCACCGAAACGATGAAAACGGAAGAAGAGAAGTTTCTCTCTCTCCTTCACCGTGGCATGGGACTTTTAGAGGAAGAGCTATCTACCGTTTCAACAAACCGGAAATTATCAGGTGAAACCGCTTTCCGGCTTTATGATACTTATGGTTTTCCCATTGATCTTACCCAAGACATTTTAAGAGAAAAAAATATCGAACTTGATCTTGCCGGCTTTGAAAAAGCAATGGCACATCAAAAAGAAATGGGACGGAAAAATTGGTCTGGTTCTGGTGAAACCGCTAAATCCTCCCATTGGATCAAAGCTTTTGAGAAATATGGAAAAACCGAATTTTTTGGCTATGATTCCACAGAAACAGAGGCATGTGTTCAAGCTATTTTTAAAAATGGTGATGAGCTTTCAGAAGCAAATGCCACCTCTGGTGAAGTGATTATTCTTCTTGATCGTACACCTTTTTATGGCGAAAGCGGTGGCCAAGATGGCGATCACGGTATTTTAGAAAATCTTTCGCAAGATGATTCACCGCTCAAAATTGCTATTTTTGATACCAAAAAACAAGCTAATGGTCTTTTCCTACATCATGCAAAGATCCAAACAGGTCTGCTGAAACCCGGCATGAAAATTTCTGCAAGAATTGATCTTGAACGCCGTCATGCCATCCGTGCGCATCACTCTGCGACACATCTTTTACATGCCGCATTGCGTAAAATCCTTGGTGAGCATGTCTCTCAAAAAGGCAGCCGCAATGCCCCTGAAAGTTTACGGTTTGACATTAGTCATTCCAAACCGCTTACAGAGGATGAAATTCGTTCCGTTGAAAATGCGGTGAATGAGCAAATTCGCTCCAATACACCCATTATTATTGCGGAAATGTCACCAGAAGAAGCCACAGAAAAAGGCGCTATGGCACTTTTTGGCGAGAAATATGGCGATCGTGTCCGTGTCATTTCTATGAATGAAAATAAGGATGGTGCTGCGTTCTCCAGAGAACTTTGCGGTGGAACGCACGTCAAACGGACAGGTGATATCGGTAGCTTTAGAATTATTTCAGAAGGTGCTGTTGGAGAGGGTGTCCGTCGCATCGAGGCGCTTTGTGGAAAGGCTGCTGAAATCTATACAAAGTCGGAATCATCTCTTTTAAAAGAAATTTCTGCCCTTCTTAAAACAACACCACAAGATGTCTCAGAAAAAATCTCTTCTCTCATGAAGGATCGAAAACTTCTTTCTGCGCAAATTGGCCAACTTCAAGGAAAATTAGCACAGACAGAAATGAACAAGCCGGGTGAAATAATTGATACTTACGAGCTAATCGTGCGTAATCTTGGCGAAGTTAATCCTAAAGAACTTAAAGGAATGGCACTTTCCGCTGTTAAAGACCGCCCCAACCTCTTAGCCGCCCTTATCGCCTATGATGGTGAAAAATCCAGTATCGCTATTGCACTTGGTAGAGATTTACACGCTAAATTAAGTGCCATTGATCTGGTCAAAAAAGCCTCTGAACTTATGGGTGGCAAAGGTGGAGGAGGAAAACCAGATGCGGCACAAGCCGGTGGTAAAACCCCTTCTGAAGATGACATAAAAAAAATGTTGAAGGATTCCCTTCGTCGTTTAGCGTAAAATAATCTAAGTATTTTTTTGAGTGGGAAAAATAATGACGAAAAAATCTGACGCTTCTTTAAAAACGCTCCTAGAAGGAGCCGAAAAATTTGGTAAGGAAGTATATCCGCAGGAAGAAGATTTATTTCGTAAACTTGCGAATGCACAAAGTCCTCATACTTTATTTATTACCTGTGGAGACAGCCGTGTTGTCCCTAATCTCATCACACAATCCTCCGCAGGGGATTTATTTATTATCAGAAATGTCGGCAATATCGTGCCGCCATCTTCGGCAAAGGATCCTAGCATAAGAGCTGCATTGCATTATGCTGTCGAAGTGATGAAAGTTAAGAATATTGTCGTTTGCGGCCATTCAAATTGTGGTGCCATGAAAGCTTTGGAACAATTTGACAAAACTGGTGAGTGGCCAGCAGATGATCTTGAAGATTGGCTAAAATATGCACAGCCAGCCTTAGAGAAAGTCAAAAAAACAACTTTTGACCCTTCCGTAGATGTTTGTTGCACACTGACAGAAGCAAATGTGCGGCTTCAAATTAAGAATTTAAAAACATATACTTTTATCCAAGAAGCCAAAAAGAAAAGGCATATTAATATTAGAGGATGGTATTATAATATTGGCACTGGAAAAATCTCTGTTGTCCAGGATGGAGATACAGCGCCGCATGATACTTCAGAGGAATTAAAACGTCTCAGCAAACATAAATAATTATTGAGACTATTTCTTCGTCTCCTCTTATTTTGTTTAAGCCTTTCTATTTTTACTGATTTTGCTTCTGCAGAATCAGTAAAAATAACCACATGGAATCTTAACTGGCTAATTCCTCAAGAAAATATCAAAAAATATCCTCTTCCTGAAAATATTCCAAAACGCACCCCACAAGACTGGGGAAAACTGAAATATTATGCGCAAAAGCTCTCTTCCGATATTCTTCTTTTGGAAGAAGTGGATGGCCTTGCCGCCGCAAGTAAAATTTTCCCAACTTCCGACTATGAGCTGTACGAAACAGAAGATAATATTCCTCAAAGGGAAGTTTTGGCTATCCGAAAAAAACGGGGGATTTCCGTTCAGCAAAATTCTGATCTAAAAAACCTAGCTGACAATCCAGATTCTCCTCACCCCCTGCGCTCAGGACTGGACGCCACCCTTACCTTTAAAAACCAAAAAAAAATCCATCTTTTAGGCGTTCATCTCAAGGCAGGGTGCTGGGAAAGAACGGAAAAAGAAAAACAACATTCCTGCCCTCTGCTCTATAAACAATTTAAAGACCTTAAAAACTGGATTTCATCACGGGAAAAAGAGGGGGAAAACTTTATCCTTTTAGGTGATTTCAATCGCAGGCTTTCTACCTCTGATTTTATCTTTAAAACCTTAAATAAGGGGAATCTTTCCCCTCTCATCCTCACAAGTGCAGGCTTAGCTAGTCCTTGTGAGGGGGGAGAATATTTCATTGACCACTTTATTTTAAATAAAAATGATCAGATTTTTCCAATAAATAACAGCTTAACGGTTCAAACCTTTGACCCGAAAGATGTACATTATACCCTTTCTGACCATTGTGCTGTTTCTCTGAAACTCAACCTTTAAGATTCTATCTGCAAACGCTTAATAGATAAAAATTCCAAATCCGGATATGCCGAAATTGTCCGCTCCATCATAAAAGCAGAGGAGGATAAAAAGACTGGGTCACCGTCAATATCTTCTGCAATCGAGGAGCGTTGCGTAGCAAAAAAAGCCTCTAACTTAGAATGTTCCCCACGTACCCAACGAACTTCTGAAAAATTCGTCCCTTCAAAAGTTACTTCGATCTTATACTCTGCTTCCAGACGAGCCTGCATCACATCTAACTGCAATGTACCAACAACACCAATTAAAGGCTGTGAGCCATCCATCGGTTTAAAAATCTGGCTAACCCCCTCCTCGCCAAGCTCTTTTAATCCCTGACGGAGTTTTTTTGCCTTCATCGCATCTGTTAAACGTACACGACGTAAAATTTCAGGAGCGAAAGAAGGAACGCCCGTAAAATGAAGATTTTCTCCCTCTGTCAGACTATCCCCAATGCGTAAATTCCCTCTATTGGGAATACCAACAACATCACCCGCATAGCCCTCTTCTGCAATTTGACGATCTTTTGCAAAGAAAAATTGAGGGGCATTCAAGGAAAACTGCTTTCCAGAACGAACATGGGTAAGCTTCATTCCCCGTTCCAAGCGACCGGAACAAATGCGTGCAAAAGCCATACGATCACGATGATTAGGGTCCATGTTCGCCTGAATGCGGAAAACCAAAGCCGTAAGATTTTCTTCTTCGGCTTTCACCTCACGCTCAATCGCATTTTGAGATTTTGGAAAAGGTGCTTTTTCCGCAAGTCCCGTGAGCAAATCCACGATACCAATATCTTTAATGGCAGAACCAAAGAAGACAGGAGAAAGAGAACCTTCTAAAAAGGCCTTTTCATCAAAACTGGGTAAAAGTTCACGGGCAACTTCAGCTTCTTCCAAAGCTGTTGCACGTCTTTCATCATCCTCAGGAATATCTTTTGAAAGACGCCATTCATTTGAGGCAATGTCATAAACACCGCAAAAAAGAGAACCTCGTCCGACAGGCCATGTAATCGGACACACGTCTAACGCCAAAGCTGAAGAAATCTCCTCTAAAAGATCAAAACAATCTTCTGATTCTCTATCCATTTTATTGATCAAAGTCAGAATAGGAATATCTCTTAAACGACAGATTTCAAAAAGTTTTCGCGTTCTTGCCTCAATCCCTTTTGCCGCATCAATCACCATGATAGCGCAATCAACAGCGGTTAAAGTACGGTAAGTATCCTCGGAGAAATCTTCATGGCCCGGCGTATCAAGCAAGTTAAAGACGTAATCATACCATGAAAAAGTCATCGCCGAAGTACCGACAGAGATCCCTCTTTGCTGTTCAATCGCCAACCAGTCAGAACGTGTACGGCGGCGCTCTCCTTTTGCACGAACATGACCCGCCATTTGAATAGCGCCTGCAGCATGTAAAATACGTTCTGTTAAAGTTGTTTTACCTGCATCTGGATGGGAAATAATTGCAAAAGTACGGCGCCGTCTCACTTCTTTTTCAATGGGAGAAATTTTTCCTGCTTCTTTCTGCAAGTCTGAAGACATAATTTATTTCCTGAGGATAACAGGGTTTTAAAAACTATATTTAAACGAAAAAGACCTGCCCATAATACGGCAGGCCTTTTCCAAAAAATAATCCGAAAATTAGCGGGAGTAGAACTCGACCACCAAGTTTGGTTCCATCTGTACTGGGTATGGAATATCGGAAAATTCAGGGATACGTGTAAATGTCCCTTTTAATTTTTCAAGATCGGCATCAAAATAATCTGGAACATCACGTTCTGGGCTCTGAATGGACTCAGCAATGATTGCAAGATTACGTGACTTCTCACGAATTTCGATGACATCCCCTTCACGCAAAAGATAGGAAGGAATGTTAACGCGCTTACCGTTCACTTGGACATGGCCGTGGTTAATAAGCTGACGTGCAGCAAAGGGTGTAATTGCCAATTTAAGACGGTAAACGGCAGCATCCAAACGGCGCTCCAACAAACCAACCAAATTTTCAGAAGTATCCCCACGACGGCGAGCAGATTCTTCGTAGTAACGACGGAATTGTTTCTCACCAATGTTACCGTAGTAACCTTTTAATTTCTGTTTTGCCATCAACTGAATGGAATAATCAGATGGCTTCTGACGACGGCGCTGGCCATGCTGACCTGGACCATATTCTCTACGGTTAACAGGAGATTTTGCACGTCCCCAGAGGTTTACACCTAAGCGACGGTTAATCTTATACTTACTTGCTATGCGTTTTGACATAAATGTCCCATATTTAAAATTATTTTGATGCAATGCATCTTTATTGAACCGGTAGTCTTTATCATCTTTTCAAGAATCTAAAATAAATGATAAAGCAGAAAATTCTGAATGATATTTTCAAAAACTTCATTTTCCCAGCGATACAGTAGGCGTTACCTTAGATAAGGGGCTTTTGTCAAGTTTCGATTTTCTTTGCCGAAGAACTCAGACATAATGTCTCGCATATTCCATTTCTTTCCGTATGATTTTCTGCCCTCCTGATTATGGATTTTCAAAAACATGGCACCAGAAGCCTATTTCTCTCCTAAACTTAAAGATGCAATCATTTGCCTTCTCCTTGGCACTTTTGTCATTGGAACAGGTGAATTTACCATTATGGGCTTACTTCCCCATTTTGCGACTTCCCTTAACGTTGACGTCCCTCAGGCAAGTAATGCGATTGGCGCCTATGCTCTAGGAGTCGTTGTGGGAGCTCCTCTTTTTTCCATTATTGCCAATGGAATGAACAAGCGTAATATTTTGCTGCTTCTTATGGCAATCTTTGTCATCGGCAATACGGCAACTGTTCTCTCTCCTACGCTTTTTCTCGTTGAAATTTCACGCTTTATTACGGGTCTGCCACATGGAGCTTTCTTTGGGACGGCAGCCTTAGCTGCAGCTTCTCTTGCGCCACCGGAAAGACGGGGACGAACCATCAGCCTTGTCCTCTCCGGCATTATGATTTCAACAGTTATTGGTGCCCCACTTTGCACTTATGCTTCAGATCAAATGAGCTGGCGCTTTATTTATGGCGGTATCGGTGCTTTGAGCCTTATCTGCTTTCTTTTAATGCTCTTTCTTTTTCCTTCCATTCCAAGTGAAGGAAAGGTCAATCTTAAAGACGGCATTACGGATATCTTTCATCCGCAAGTGCTCCTAACTCTTTTGACCGGTTGCATTGGTTTTGGCGGACTTTTTGGCGTTTATACTTTTTTAACAGACGGTCTTTCTCATACAACAGGCCTTCTCCCGTGGGAGGTAACAGCCTGCCAAATACTTTGGGGTATTGGCATGTTATGCGGCAATAATCTTGGTGGCGCTATCAGTGATCGCAATATTAACTATGCTGTTATTGGGGGGCTTATTCTCAGCCTTCCTCTCCTTTTGGGATATTCCTTTCTTTTGCCGCATGTTTACATGATTGTCCCAATTTGCTTCCTATTGCCTGTGACCATTAATATGCTCATACCTGCACTGCAAGCACGTCTCATGGATTTTGCCGGGAATGCGCAAATTTTAGCCGCCTCTCTTAACCATGCGGCTTTTAACCTTGCCAATGCTATTGGCTCCATCTTTGGTGCTTTTTTGATTAAAGCCCATTATGGTTTAGGCTCTCCCGGCTGGGGGGGCGCCGTTCTTTCTATTGGCGGTCTTCTTTTCTATGGTATAGCGCTCACTTTATTGGCTTTACATAAGAAAAAATCTGCATAGATTAGAACATCTTTAAACGAAAAAGGCAGCTTAAAAGCTGCCTTTTTTTATGAACTAGGCCTCTATGAAAGCATGCTCTCTTTTTCCTTTTCATATAAAAAGCGACGAACAACACGATAAAGCCGCCAACTAAACATGACGGAAGTAGCCGCCAAGGCAGCAGCCAAACCAATCCATAGTCCAACGACACCATAACCGGAATGAAAAGCCAATAGGCTCCCAAATCCCAAGCCAATGACGATATAAGTCATAACGCCGATCACCAAGGGGCCAAGTGTATCGCCGCATCCACGCAATGCACCACCTGTCACCGTTTGGATACCATCCACAATCTGGAAAATACCTGCCCACATCAATAAGGTTGTCGTGAGCTTTAAAGTTTCCGTATCTGGTACTTTTCCCATGAAAAACCATTTAGCCACGACATCCCCGAAAAAGATTAATCCCACCCCTGTAGAAAATGTCCAAATCAAAACGAGCAATAGCCCCGCAAAAATAGATTTTGCCATTTGCTTGGGGAAACCTGCGCCTTTCCAATAGGAAACCCGGATATTTACAGCCTGCCCAAACGCTAAACAAACCATAAAAAGGAGCGAAGACGTATTGAGAGCAACTTGGTGTGCGGCGAGACTTTGTGTTCCCAACTGCCCTGCGCGCAAGGTTGTGATCTGAAAAAGTAAAATTTCACAAGCGGCTGAAAACATAATCGGAATACCAAGACGGCTAACTTCAAAAAATGTTTTCATTTTTAGGGCGCCTAAAATCATTACCTGACGCAACGAAGGCAATAGGACCCCACAAAGGAAGAGTAAAACAGAAACCACAATCGCTGTAATAGAGGAAGCCCATGCAGACCCCATAAGTCCTAAAGCTGGAAATCCCCATTTCCCGTAGATCAAAGCATAATTAAATAAACCATTAATCAATGCCATGAGCGGAAGCACCCAAAGCAGAATTTTTTCAGCCCCCAATGCTGGGAAAGCAACACGACAAACGCCAATCAGTGCTAAATCCGGCAATAAAGACCATAAGAGAATATGGATATACTGGGTACTGCCAAAAACGACCTCAAGAGGCTCTCCCATCCACGCAAAAAGCGTACCTGCATAAAGTAAAATCAAAAAAGCAGGAATAAAAATCAAAAAGGCAAGCAATACGCCTGCCGTTACAATTTCTCTACCGTGATGCGCAGACTCTTTACCATGATCCTTCTCACCACGAGACTGTGCGAGCAAAATCCCCATACCGGCAAGAATACACTGGCATGTCACCATTGTTGACATAAAAAAATTATTTGCCAGTCCACCAACAGCAACAGGTACCACACCCAGCCCGCCCAAAAGAACGGTATCGGTCGTAGACATTGCCATTTCTGAAAGCTGAGATATTGCCAAAGGCAAAGTAATGGCCATCAAAACCATTAAATGCGATTTCATCCCAAACTGTGTGGATGGTTTTTCTAAAAAATTATTTTCTGTCTTCATGCCCACTGCCATAGAAAAATCTAATGACTTCTCTTTCATGATGTAATATTTTCGAACTTGTCTCTCTCTTTAATCTATTTCAAAATTTAACCAAAGCCAAAACCTATCCTCTTATGACAGAACAAAAAGACATAGAGCTTTATGACCGCTCTCACCACGGATTACGTAAATTTTCTCCGATAGATCCCCAAAATGTCCGGGTCTATTTTTGTGGCCCTACAGTCTACGACCAGGTGCATTTAGGCAATTTGCGGGCTATGTTTTGTGCGGATCTTTTGGTGCGCACCTTACGTGCCTATTACCCCAAAGTCACTTTTGTTCGAAATATTACCGATATTGATGATAAAATTATCCGTCGTGCAGCTGAAAATGGCGAAGAAATCTCACATTTAACCGAACGAATGACGGAGCTTTTTCATCAAAATACAAATGCTCTTGCGATTTTACCTCCAGATATTGAGCCAAAGGCAACAGCACATATTTCTGAAATGATCGCTATCATCAAGAAACTTGTTGAAAAAGGCCACGCTTATAAAGCCGATAATCAGATTTTTTTCAATGTCCAAACCTGTGATACCTACGGCGCACTTTCCGGCCGTACTTTGGAAAATGAACTTTCCGGCGCACGGATAGAAATCAGCGAAGCAAAGAAAAATCCGCAAGATTTTGTTCTCTGGAAGCCTTCCTCTGAAAACGAACCCGGCTGGGAGAATCCCTTTGGCCGTGGCCGCCCTGGCTGGCATATTGAATGTTCCGCAATGGCCCATAAATATCTTGGTGAAAGCTTTGATATTCATGGCGGTGGCAGTGATCTCCTCTTTCCGCATCATGAAAATGAACGTGCGCAGTCTCTTTGCTGTTTTGATAATTCAAATTTTGCCCAATATTGGGTGCATTCTGGGATGCTCACCATCAATGGCGAAAAAATGTCTAAATCTTTAGGCAATTTTTTCACGGTTCAAGATGCCCTAGAACGTGCCCCCGGTGAGGCTTTGCGTCTGTTATTCTTGATGACGCATTACCGTTCTCCTCTAGATTTTACATGGGAAAAATTAGCAGAGGCAAAAAAAACATTAGACCGTTTTTATCGTGTGCTCGGACTCTTCCCACAGAAGGCTGAAAATATCAAAGAAACAGATCCTGTTGCCGCAAATTTCTTACGACAAGATCTCAATACATCTCTGATTATTGCTGAACTTCACGCTTTGGCAGATAAAGTCCAAAAACAAGACGAGAACTCAGCTGAGGCCGCACAACAGCTTTATCACACAGGACAATTTGTTGGCCTCTTCCAAGTGACACCGGAAGAATGGTTTCAATCTGGCAATGAAGATGAAAAATCTCAGATTGAGGCGCTTATCGAAAAAAGAAATCAAGCAAAAAAAGCACGTGATTTTCAAACAGCCGATGCTATTCGGGACGATTTAGCCAAGGACGGCATTATCCTAGAAGATACCGCTAAAGGTACTGTCTGGCGCAAAGCATGACCGGACGGGGTGAGAAAGGCGCAAATTTAGCACCACTTTCAGAAAATGATCCTGTCATTATTCTCGTTCGACCACAAATGGCTGAGAATATTGGCACAACGGCACGTGCGATGGCCAATGGTGGACTTTTTCATCTTAGGCTGGTCTCACCACGGGATGGCTGGCCGCAAGTGAAAGCATGGAGTTCTTCTTCTGGCGCCTATCGCATTCTTGAAGCGGCGACAGTCTATGACAGCGTTCAGGCGGCAACGGCAGATTTACACCGTGTCTTTGCAACCTGTCCTCGCCCAAGAGAAGCCACCATTAACCTTATGGGGCCGCAAGCTGCTGGAAAGACATTGCGCCATCTGGCTGGGCAAGGGAAAAAAACAGGGATTTTATTTGGCTGTGAACGTGCAGGATTAGATCGTGATGAACTCACCTGTGCAGATACACTCGTCCGCTATCCGTTAAATCCTGATTTTATGTCCTTAAATTTAGCACAGGCTGTGCTGATTATGGCTTATGAATGGTGGAATGCAGGAAGTGAAAATTTAGCCCCTACCTTACAAGCCCCTCACTCTCCCCCTGCCAAAAAAGGTGAGATTGAGAATTTTCTGACAAGATTAGTGGAACGTCTTGATGATTCCCCATTCTTGAGGAATGAAAATAAACGGGATGGCATGATTCGGAATATTCGCCAGTATTTCCAACGTGGTTCCATTACAGAGCAAGAGTTGCGCACCCTTCACGGCGTTGTTGCAGCACTTGGAGAAGAGAAAGAAAAGCGCAGAAAAGCGTAATTTTACGTCGCCCTGCGCTCTCCGATTTTCAGTGTTCTAACGATTGTAAAAAGATCACTTTTGAAGCGCCGCCTTCAACTAAATCCTTAATGGTTTTATTGAATATTTTGCCATGTTTTGTCGCCATATGTGCCTGAAAAGCCCCCTCATCCTTATAAGTTTCCTCAATATGAAACTGAAGCGGATTTTCAGAGAGCTGATACGGCTCGAAACGTACACAGCCCGGTTCTGCACGGACGTTCACAGCAAGCTCGTTTAAAAGCCTTGCGATTTCCCCTTCCTTGCCCGGGAGGGCCGTTATCACAGCGTATAAGGATTTCTGAACCATAAAAATTACGCCTTATTATTTCTGGTTTGTTAAAAAGACAACTTCAGCTGCGCCATCTTTGACAATTGGTTTAATCGCCTCATTGAATTTTTTACCATATTCCTGAGAAACATGCGCTTGGAATGCTTTATCATTCTTATAGCTTTCCTCAACATGGAAAACTTTAGGATCGCTGGCGAGCGTATAAATTTCATAACGCACACAGCCTTTTTCAGCACGAACATTTTTTGCCATACCGTCTAAAAGTTTTGAAACTTCCGCCTCATGGCCTGGGAGCGCTGTAATAACGGCATAAAGGGATTTAGGGGCATCTTTCCCTTTATTTTCAGCCTTATGGGCTCTTTGTGCAGAGGTCTGTGTAACCTTTGCTTTTGCAGCCATCGCCGGTGCAACTTGGAAAAAGAAAGCAGCAGCCATCAAAGAATAAGCAATTTTACGCATGTTTATTTTATCCTTTTGAAATTTTAACACTATATGGAATCAATAGACTTCCATGCCTTTACATAACAGGGGTGACGAAAAATAATTCCGACTTACCCCCTTTTACGAGAGGCTTAATTGCCTCATTGAATTTTCGGCCATGTTCTGTCGCAATATGCGCCTGAAACGCCGCCTCATCGTAATAAGTTTCATCCACATGAAAAACATTCGGATCATCCACTAAGCGAAAGACCTGAAAGCTCACACATCCTTTTTCAGCCCGAATTTCCTTTGCCAAGGCGGAAAGGAGGCTTGCGACCTCATCGGCATGTCCCGGTAAAGCTGTGATCTCTGCATAAAGCGATTTAGAGGTTGGCACAGTGGTCAACTGTTCTTCTTTTTGCGCAAAAGGCCCGGCCTTTGCCACGATAGGAAAAGTGCCGACCATTGCGCTCACAAGAAAAGCTGAAAAACCTATTTTAACGATTTTACGCATTCGCTAAACACTTCCTTTTGCAGATTTTAAACGAGATAAAACCCTCTCCCGACCGATAAGCGGTAAAAGAAGACGCATTTCAGGCCCTGAATCCTCATCCGTCAAAGCTAGACGTAATGGATGAAACAAAGCTTTCCCTTTGTTCCCTGTCTTTTCTTTGATCGCATTTGTCCAAGCTTTCCATGTCTCTTCTGTCCATGGCGCCTCTGGTAGCAATTCAATCGCAGCATCAAAAAAAGATTCTTCGCCTGCTTGAGATTCAATAACGAGTTCTCCTTGGACAACATTCACCCAATGCGCAATTTCTGTGCCAAGTTCAATATTACCACGAATGGCATTCCAAAAAGCTTCTGAAGTCCCTTCTGGTAAAAGAGCTTTGGCTTCTGCATAAGGCTTCTCGTGCCAAGCTTTTCGGTTTAAGGCAATCAACTGCGACATTTCAAAGCGTGGAGAGGCCTTGGAAATGGTTGAAAGATCAAAATGTGCAATATTTTCCTGATTATTTCTCAAAACAGAATCCTGAGAGCTTCCAAGCGTTGCAAGAAAGGAAATAATCGCCTCCGGCAAGAAGCCATCCCGTCTCAAACCTGCAAGACTGGCATCTACACCACGGCGTTTTGAGAATTTCTTCCCTTCTCCGTCCAGCAAAAGCGGGAAATGCGCAAAAGTAAATTGATTTGGCTTTGCACCCAGCGCCTCCGCTAATTCAATCTGAACGCCTGTATTGCCCACATGGTCTTGTCCACGAATAATATGGGTAACGCCCAACTCCATATCGTCCACGATGGAAGCAAGAGAATAAAGCACTTCGCCATCTTCACGCACAACGATCGGATCGGAAACAGTTCTGAGCGGCACATGACACTGCCCCATAATCAGATCATCCCATTTGCAGACACGATCAGAAAGTTTGAAACGCCAATAGGGTTTTTTGCCGTTTTCTTCCGCTTTTTGACGCTGTTCTGCGGTAAGGGAAAGCATTGCCCGATCATAAACAGGCGGCAACCCTGCTTTGAGTTTTTGCTCCCGCTTATATTTAAGCTCTTCCTCCCCTTCAAAACACGGATAAAGGCGTCCAGACTCTTTTAAGCGTTCTATCGCCTGCTGATAACGATCTTTGCGGTCTGACTGACGTGCCTCTTCATCCCAATCAATACCCAGCCACTTTAAATCATGACGAATTGATTCTTCATATTCCGCTTTATTACGTTCAGCATCCGTGTCATCCACACGCAACAAAAGCGTTGCTTTATGATGACGTGCAAAAAGATAGTTTGCCACAGCAAGGCGAGCATTTCCCACATGTAAACGACCCGTAGGAGAAGGTGCAAAACGTAATTTCATAGTCCAACCATTATTTCATTATTATCTTCAAAATCATCTTCATCATGGTGATGATCACACCCATGATCGCACGCATGTTCATGCCCACAGGCACAATGTTGCGCATCTTCAGGCTGTGCTTCCGCACGGGGATCAAGTTCCCGCCAGTTGCATTCTTGACGTTGCGCCTTGACCTTTACCATTTGGGCGACTTCTTCTTCGGAATTCCAAACGATTTCATCACCTTTTTTTACTTCGACATCCTCTCCGAAAAGCTTCCAGCTTTCCAAAACATCATTGCCAAAAGCGCCTGGTACACGGCAACGCTCAATGCTATCGTATAAATAGGCTCTCGCAAAAGAGAATGCTTGTTTATCACTCTCGAATCCCCCGACAATTTCAGGATCATTTCCTGAACCTGATAAATCTTTTAGATAAACAAGTAGCGAAGATTTCTCAGTTTTTTGTTCTGAAGCCGAGGCCATTATCCCATTCCCTTTGCATTTTTCATCATCATTTTTAAATATTCTTCCTCTCTATTTACCTTAAAAGGAATTCTCTTCCAATTTTTACTTTTTTAACACCATCATATTTAACAATATCCGCTGTTGCATAAGTCTCAGACCATGTTGCCGGCAAGAAAGAACCTGTGCCAATCGCATCAAGAGGCGCTTTTGCATCCCGCATAACAATACATTTATCTGCATTAAATCCTGAGGAACCTAAAATTTTAACTTTTTGAAGATTAACCGCATCCAAGGCCTCTCTCATTTTCCAAATTGCTGCTGCCGAAACCCCTGTACCGACAAGATATTGCAATTCTCTTTCTGAGCGATAGCGGCGAATAACATCCGGTGTATGACGCTGAATGACAGCATAGGAAGATTGTGGGTCTAAACCTTCCAAGAAACGTCCGCCATGCGTATCTAAACGAACCCAACAACGTCCCTGCGCAACCAATTCTGGAAAATATTCCGCTACCTCAATAGCATCACTGATTTCTCTGCCAAAATAATCCACCAAAATAACCAAATTTTCATCTGGATAGGTTTTATGGAACATTTTTGCAGCTTCTAATGTTGATCCTGCATATCCAATCAGAGCATGCGGCATTGTACCGACCCCTTTTTTACATCCAAAAAAAGGTGCTGTGATATTATTAGCGCTGCCAATGAAGCCTTTGGCACCTGTTTTTTTTGCGGCCAATCCACCGACAGAGGCGGCATAAGCCATAATTTCCTGCATTTCATTACCGGCGCAATGGCGGGCATCCATCGCAAGAAAAGGCGTTTTTGGAAGTTCACTTGCAAGCTGGAAAGCATTATGTGCGGCAACACAGGCTGCGCCAATTTTTTGCAACAGCAATGTTTCCAAGGGTGCGAGAAAATGCATTGACCCTGTTAAATAAAAAATCGGATCACCGCCCCCTACCCATTCTCCCTCTGGAACCAAATCTTCTATTTCATAAGAAAATCCCTGCACTTCAGAGACATTTTGGAGCCATGTTAAGGCAAGACGGCAGGCCGAAAGACTAGGACGGCGCAAAAAGAAAGCGTAAGTGACTTGGGAATCCCCGTAACTGGCAACAATTTCAGAGGTTCGATTGAAATAACTATCCGTCCAAGCTGAAATTTCTTTCCTTGAAAGAGATTTATTTACAGATGGCGAATGCTGAATCGCCTTTTCACGAATCTTGTATTCACTCTCAGAAAGAGCTGCAATTGTGGGCATTTCTGTCACGGCTAAAGGGTCGCCTTTTTATTCAAAAAGTGAAAAATATTACCTAAAAAATAATTTTTATGTGAGCTATCTCTTCAAACATCTTCTTTTTTCGTTCATTTAAAGATGATTAAATATGTATTTTTCTAGAAGCTCAACTATATTCTTTTTTTATTTCATCGTCTCTTAAAGAAAATATTTCATGTTTCTTTCTCATCTTTTTCGTCCGCATCTTTTTTCCTTACTCGGCATGACCTTGTTCGGCAGTGCAAGTTTTTCTCTTCATCTTTTAGATCAGCCGGCGAAAGCGCAGGCTGTTGAATTTGGAAAGCCCTTTACCGATACAGATACTGAGCCTGCTGATACGCTTAAAAAAGGGAAAGACGGCGAACATGTCCATGCCTATGGTCACCATCCACCGCCAAGAGGGTATATTGCCGCACCTCTCCAAGAGGATTTTAAATATGGTCCAGATCCAGAGCACCATGTGGAACATGATACGCTAACAGGGACAAACTTGGATCATTTTGGGACGGATTATCAAAATAGCAGTCCCGTTGGACAAGGCAGTCTCGGCGATTCAACAGGAAATGGCTGGGTTGCACCAAGAACCAATGGCTGGGATAACGGCTAAAATTAGTCTGCCTCATTTCTTTTTTGAGGGCCATTCGCTAATAATGACAGCCATCACAATAAAGGCACCACCGACAAAGGCGGAAAATGGCAACCTATCTCCTGCCATTCGCCCAAAAATGGCGCCCCAGACAGGCTCCCCGGCATAGATCACAGCCGCACGGGAGGCGGCAATTGTTTTTTGCGCCCATGTCATGCCTAATTGAATGCCGACACTTGCAATCCCTAAAAAAAGAACAGGAAACAGCCATCCCCACGAAAAAGAAGGAAATGCCTCGCCCATAACAGGCATAGCGAGCAATCCCCCAAGGCCACAAGTAATCAACTGGATAATGGCAAAATTTACCATATGAACGCCATTGACAAATTTGCTAATCAAAACAATTTCAACCGCAATCGCAACGGCAGATAAAAGTGTTAAAATATCTCCCTTTCCCAAGGCAAAATGTAGACCTGAAGGCATTGAAAGAATAAGTAGCCCGGTGAAAGCCAGCGCTACCCCTAGCAAGGGGAAAATCCCAATATTTTTTCGAAAAACGAGCCATTGGAAGAGAGGAACAAGCGGCACATAAAGTGCTGTTAAAAAGGCAGATTGGCTCATCGTTATGGTTTCCAAGCCAACCGTCTGTAGCGCCTGCCCGAAAAAAGCCATCGCCCCTGTAATGGCACCAGCAATAAAATCCTTTTTCGTAATAGAAAAAAAAGAGCGAAAAAAGATACAGGAAGTTAAAATACCGCCCAGAAGGAAACGTGCAGCAACAAAAAACATTGCCCCGCAATGCAGCAATCCCATTTGCATAAAAAAATAAGAGCCGCCCCAAATCATTGTGATGAAAATAAGGGTAATTTCCTGCAAGGATAAAGCGCGTGCTTTTATCATAAAAAATCGCTTTCCTTTGGCATTTTTAATTCTTTTTTCTTTAATTATCTTTTTACAGAAACCAAACGCGGAGAAGAGGTCAAAGTGACAAATTCTTCCGCTGTTGTCGGGTGTAAAGCGATAACAGAATCAAGTTGATTTTTCGTCATTCTATTTGCCACACAAACGGACATAATTTGAATGATTTCAGCGGCATCTTTCCCCATCATTGCCGCCCCTAAAAGCACGTCATTTTCTGCACTGACAATGATTTTAATGAAAATCTTTTCTCTTTCCTTTAAATCTCCCTGCGCTAAAGAAGCAGACATCGGCGTAAACTGGCTGGTGAAAACTTTTATATCTTCTTGCGCCGCAGCTTCCTCCTCAGAAAGTCCAACAACAGAAATTTGACTGGAAAAGAAAACAGCTTTCGGAACAATATTGAAATTCCAAAAACGATTACTCTTTTCAGAAGATGGATAAAGTTTTTCTGCCAAAGCCTGCCCTTGCGCCAAAGCAAAAGGCGTTAAATTAACCTTATCTAAAACATCCCCAATTGCATAAATCCCCTCCTGCGTTGTTGCGCATTCTTCTTTACCTGCAAGTAAATGGCGACCATCCTTGGAAAGTTTCACCCCTGTATTTTCAAGACCTAATTTTGTGAAATTAGGCTTTCTGCCTGTTGCGAATAAAACAGCTTCTGTTTCAAGCACCAAACCATTATCACAGGTTAAAGAAAGCGTCCCTTCTTTAGCGTTTTGGATTTTTTTGGGACTGCACCCTGCATGAACATCAATCCCAAAAAGCGGAATGCGTTTTGCAAGTAATTCCCGTATTTCCTCATCAAAGCCACGTAATGGCAAATCTTGCCGGTAAACGAGATTTACCTTTGCGCCATAACCTGCGGCGATCCCAGCAAACTCCAAGCCGATATAACCACCGCCAATAATGGTGATATTCTTGGGGAAGGTTTTCAAACAAAACATATCATCCGAAACCATCCCAAGCTCTGCGCCTTCAATTTGTGGACGCATGGCTTCACCGCCAACGGCAATCACAATTTGCGGCGCTGTCACACGGATCGTTTCCGCATTTGGCGATAAGGAAGAGGATTTTATTTCCAAAGTTTGATTGTCAATAAAGCTTGCGTGTCCCTCAATGAGCGTAACGCCGGCTTTTTGCAGATTTTGAGCATAGATCTGATCTAAACGGGAGATTTCTTGGTTTCGCAACGTCTGAAAACGCTGCCAATCGAACCCCTCATTTTTTAAATTCCAGCCATAAGATTTTGCTGTCTCAACGACATGCCCAAAGGCAGCGCCATAGACCATGAGTTTTTTAGGAACACAGCCAATATTAACGCAGGTTCCTCCCCAATGCCTCTCTTCGATAATGGCAACTTTTGCCCCACGCTGTGCGGCAATCCTTGCAAATCGAACGCCACCTGAGCCTCCACCGATAACGAGACAGTCAAACTTTTTCATAAAATCCTCTTCCTTTGGGCGCTTTTAACGCTCCGCAAAGGCCTTTTCAACGACATAAGAACCTTGATGATTATTATTTCCCTCATCAAATCCTTTTTCTACCAACAACTCTTCTGTATCTTTCAGCATATCAGGTGAACCACAGATCATTGCCCGGTCATGAGCAGCATCCAAAGGATCAAGCTTTAAATCTGTCCACAAACGACCATTTTTAATCAGGGTTGTAATCCGCTCTTGCACAGGGAATTCCTCCCTTGTGACCGCAGGATAGTAACGAAGCTTCTGCGCAACTTCTTCACCGAGGAACTCATGCTTTGGCAAAATTTCTTCCACAAATTGGCGATAAGCCAACTCATCTTTTTCACGCACCGTATGTGTTAAAATGACATTTTCATAACGATCATACGCTTCTGGATCCTTAATCAAACTCATAAAAGGTGCTAAACCCGTTCCTGTTGAGAACAGATAGAGGTTTCTGCCCGGACGCAAATTATCTAATAATAAAGTGCCAACAGGTTTACGGCCAATAAGAACGGTATCCCCTTCCTTCACATGGCGCAAACGAGAAGTCAGCGGACCATTAGGAACCGCAATGGATAAAAACTCCATGAAATCCTCATAATTCGCAGAGGCGATGGAGTAAGCACGGAGCAAAGGTTTGCCTTCAATTTCCATACCAATCATCGTAAATTGACCATTTTCAAAACGCAGGCCAGGATCACGTGTGGTGATGAAACTGAAAAGACGATTTGTCCAATGATGAACTTTTAAGACTTTTGCCGGATAGAGATGTGCATATTCTTTGGAGGGATCGGCCAAATGCCACTGGTGCGCATTTTCGCCCTCACTTGAAAGCGGAAGAAGACCTGTCAACGCTTCCTCATGGGAAGGGACAGGTGCAGCTTTTTCTGGAAAAGGTGTAAAATTCATCAAAAACCCCAGCCTATCAGTTAAATAATATCTCAAATATGAAGAACTTACGAGAAAGAGAGAAAATCTTCCACCCTCTTATCTCTTCTAATTTCTATCAATATAATCTTTATTTCGCATTGCCTCTC
Organism: Acetobacteraceae bacterium; assembly: GCA_004843165.1. Taxonomy (NCBI): domain Bacteria; kingdom Pseudomonadati; phylum Pseudomonadota; class Alphaproteobacteria; order Acetobacterales; family Acetobacteraceae; species Acetobacteraceae bacterium. The sequence goes on along the minus strand of CP039459.1, from coordinate 1,772,887 downwards.
CAGAAAGAATAGACCACTAATAAGTTATGAATAAAACAACGCCTCTTTTTAATGACAAACTACCCTCAGATTCTATGACAGAAACACGGCTTCACTTTGCAGAATCTGTCTTTAAAAAAGCAGAAGAATATGCGGCGACTTCCCCAAAAAATGAAGAATCCATATTTCCTATAGACGCAGCAGAAAAAAACACACTCCTTCAGCGATTACGGCATCATGCCCAAGAGGAAACGCCCGAAACAGAATATTGCCTTGCGCTCGTTCGTGATTCCCTCAGAATAATACGGCAAAAAAAATGGGCCTCTCAGCTTTTTCAGGAAACGCAAGCCAATGAGCAAGTTTGGGTAACCGCCCAAGACGTTTCCAAAGCGGTCAAAAGAATTCAAACGCTTAATCCAAGCCCAGCAGATCTGCGACATGCCTTACAAGAAATGCAAGCTGAAACTTGGCAGGAAATGTCCTTATCTCCCCTACAGGTTTTACGAGATATTTCCGATGAGCTACAGGAAAGAGAGATTTTCCTTTCTCCTGCGCAAATTGAAACGCTCGCCCTTTCTGTCGGCGATGCTTTAGGAGAAAAAAATAGTAAATTTGCAAAGTCTCTCGCACTCCAAGAAGAAAAACGTCTTCAAAATCAGGAGAAGATTAGAGAACGTGCGGAAAATAGCCGCTTACGAGAACTTGCAAAAATCGAAAAATGGGAAAAAAGCCTCATTCCTTTCGACGATTTACCTAAAATCCTTCATTGCAGCAGGCGAGAAGCCTTACGCTGGATTGCAGAAAAGCGCCTAATACCTGTTCGCAGGGAAGAGCGTAAGGGGATTGAGGTTTATCTTTTCGATCCTAAAGTTATTTCTCGCCTTAAAAAATCTGTTTCTGAATGGCGTGACGAAGGACCGGTCCAGCCGAAAAAGCCGCATGAACTCCCTATTATTCCAAAAGGAAGCCGTGAGGGAAATGCAGCCATTGCCAAGGCGGCGGCTTTAGATCATTTTGCCGCACATTTTAAAACGGCCCGTGCGATGAAACGCCACATTACCATTATTACCGGCCCTACGAATTCCGGAAAATCCTACGCCGCTCTGGAGGCTCTTACCAAGGCAGAAAGTGGTGTCGCTTTGGCCCCATTACGTCTTTTAGCGCATGAATTCCATGATATGCTTCTTTCTCGGGGTGTCAGATCTTCTCTCACAACAGGAGAAGAAAGAATTATTGATCCTAATGCCCGTCATCTCGCCGCAACTGTTGAAATGTGTCCTCTCCATAATCCGGTAGATGTCGCTGTCATTGATGAGGCGCAAATGCTAACAGACCCCGATCGGGGCGCAGCATGGACAGCGGCTATTATGGGAACGCCTGCACGTGAGATTTTTGTTCTCGGTGCGGCAGATTGTATTCCGATGGTGAAACGAATTGCGGAACTTTGCGGTGATGAAGTCTCCGAAGTTAGCCTTAAAAGAAAGTCACCTTTAGAAACAGGGCACGTCTTATCTTTAGACCGTTTACGTAAAGGGGATGCTCTCATTGCCTTTTCCCGCCGTGAAGTCCTTGACCTGCGGGCGGAACTCATGGCGATGGGCAAAAATGTTGCTGTCATCTATGGGGCCTTAAGCCCCGAGGTGCGGTGTGCGGAAGCGGCCCGTTTCAATAAAGGCAAAGCGGATATTTTAATTGCAACCGATGCCATCGGTATGGGACTAAATCTTTCCATTAAACGTGTCGTTTTCAGCGCTCTCCAAAAATTTGATGGACGAGATGTCAGACCGCTCAATAGTCAAGAGATTAAACAAATTGGTGGACGTGCCGGCCGTTATGGCAAGCATGAAAAAGGTCTTGTTTGTGTTTTAGAAGGCGCTGGAAATCCGGAAAGGATACGTGCGGCACTTCTTGCACCACCTGAACCGATCAAAGATCTCAGACCGCAAGTCCAGCCTGATTCCGACATTATCCATATGGTTGCAAGAGAGGTCGGAACAGACAGTCTTTATGGAACGCTCAGCCGTATTCAGCGTGCCGTTTTGCAGCCGAATGATCCCAATTACCGTCTTGCAAACATGGATCAGGCGCTTGAAATTGCCGCTGCGCTTGAGGGGGTCGAAAATCTTGATCTTAATACAAGATGGACATATGCCATGTGCCCTATCCAAATTCAGGATAAAGGCATTGTACGCCTCGTCGAATGGGCCTCTCAACATGCACGCAAAGAGCACATTGTCCCACCAGGCACCGGCCGCCTGCCAAACCCGCTTGAAACCTCCCGTGAAGAACTTGAACATGCAGAAAAACGTCATAAACGCCTCGTTAGCTGGCGCTGGTTGGCAATGCGTTTCCCAGAAATTTATGCGGATATAGAACAGGCTGAAAAAAATGCAAAAAATCTCAATAATTGGATTGAGCAAGTTCTACGCACCCAAAGTCAAATCAAAGAAAAACGTCGAAAGCATTTTTCCCGCAAACCTTCCGACAATAAAAAACATCCTGAAAAACATAAAAAGAATTTCACGAAAGCCTCAGCACCAGATGATAAGAAAAAGAGTCGAAAACCTTTTAAAAAACGTCCAAAGAAATGAAGAGGGTTCTTCTCCCTTTTGACAGAAAAGTGTAGCGTGAAAAAAAATTATCCATCTTTCTCTATGAGGTTTTAAATGTCCAGACCCCATTCTTTTTCTCAAAAAGCTTTCATTTTAGGCGGCTTTCTCTCCTCTGCTCTTCTTTTTTCTGCGCCTCTTAGCAGCATGGCGGAGGATTTGAGCTTAGCTGCGGCACCGCATCCCTCTGATATCCAACCTGAAGTTGCAAAAAAAGTTTCTTCGGATCAAGAACTTAAGAGCAACCTGACCTATGCTGAAACACAGGTGAAAGAGACTGAAAAATCTCTTGCGCAAGTGACCTCAGATCATAAAAAAGGCCAAGCAAGCGCTGACGAAGTTGCGACACGTGTTCAAATGCTTGGTGATAATATTTCTGCCCTAGACGATAAAATCAAAGCAATTGAAGCTGCACCGAAATCCTCTGCACATTCCAAATGGATTAAAGAAGGTAAAGCAACAAAAGCAATCGCCAATAAAATTCTTAAAAATGCTCAAGCAGAAGCAGGTCAGTAAATAGATAAACGGCACTTATAATCAAAGTGCCGACAGCGAAAGAGGCTGTTAAGAAAAAGTTAGACCAAACCATTCCTTTTTCTTTTCACAATAGCCTCACGCTGTATTTTCCATCACGCTTTTTAAATAGCCATAGACCTTCACGCCTCTGAAAAAACAGGAATCTTGGCAGGAATCTCATTATAATGAAATTATTCTTTCAGAATTTTCAAAAAAGAAGAGCTTTTTTTAGCATTTCTTCTATTCTCAGCCTCTCTCTACTTGCAGGCTGCTACACGCCCGTTGAAGATTTAAAACCGACAACTTTTGGACAAGATGAACTTAACGTTGCCTCTACCGGCCGTATTGTAACAATTCTTTCTGTCATGCCTGCCCGGGCTACTGTCGTAAACACAAATAAAGATGCTGACGGCTTAATTGGTATCTTTGAATCACCACAGCTTCATCCGCAATCTTTGGTTTTAGCATTTCAAGATCCCAATAATCCTCAAATTCAAAATACGATTGAAATTGCCAAACCTTGTGAATTCAAAACAGGCACGGCCTATGCTGTTCAAATCAATGGGCAAACAAAAATTCAACCCAATAATTTTGAAGAATGCCAACGCCTTGTCAATATAAAGAAAACCAAAGGGCATAAAGTTGCTAATCAAGCTGCCGTTCAAGATGCTACTGTAGCTCCCCCTACCCCTCAAATGCCAGTAGCTACCACGCAGCAATCTCAAGCAGTGACAAATGATCCCTCTCACTGGCAAAATAATATTACCAAAGCAATGACCCCAGCAGAGCAGGCCTTGCAATTACAAAACCAGCAGAGTTGGCCAAAACCACAAACTTACGCCAATGACTGAATGAAAGGATAAAATCTTTATGAAAAAGCTTTCTACCTTGCTTCTTGGAAGTTGTTTAACCCTTTCATTCTTCCCTTCGATGAGTTTTTCTCGTGAGCAGGTTGGCCATCATGTCCGACATCTTTCTAAAGAATCCCGACAAATTCAAGGGCAAGGCTCCCTTGATGGCATGATGGAACTCCAACGCCATAATGATGCAATCAGAAATTCAATCACACCACCAGAATGGGAAGCTAAACTTGAACGTCAAAATATCGCTTTAGAGAGTGACCGACTTACCCTCAATCAGCAGAAAGCTGCTCTTGATAAGCAAAAAGCAGATATTGCATTCGAAAATCAACAGACCAGAAACTCTAAAACCAGTACAGATTCCGTGGCCCGTTCCTTTAATAAAGGAAATAGTAAAATGGATATATACTCAACAGGCGGCGGTTCAATCCTACCGGTTCTTCCACAAGCTTCAGGCAATTAATATGACGTAAAAAAGGGGCCAATTTTTCAGCCCCTTTTTTCCTGTACCTCATTTAAGAAATGATTGTTGCGCCGCCCATATATGGCTGGAGGGCTTTTGGAATACGAATATGCCCTTCTTCCGTCTGGTAATTTTCCATCACAGCAACCAAAGCACGTCCAAGGGCTAAACCAGAGCCATTAAGCGTATGGACAAATTTCAAACCCTCTTGCGAACGATAGCGGGCGTTCATGCGTCTTGCCTGAAAATCTCTGGTATTGGAACAAGAGGAAATTTCACGCCAAGCCTCTGCCCCGGGGAGCCAAACTTCTAAATCCCAAGTCTTTGCAGCCCCAAACCCCGTATCCCCTTCACACAAAAGAAGACGGCGATATGGTAATTCCAAACGCTCCAGCACCGTTTCCGCTGCACGTGTTAAACGCTCATGCTCGGCTTCGCTCTGTTCCGGTGTGGTAATCGCAACCAGTTCACATTTTAAGAATTGATGTTGACGGATCATACCACGGACATCTTTGCCGGCAGCTCCGGCTTCGGAACGGAAACATTGTGTCAATGCTGTCATTCGCAAAGGCAATTTATCCTCTGCAATCACTTCCCCTGCTTGGGTTGCGGTTAAAGGCACCTCTCCCGTTGGAATCAGCCATCTTCCATCTGTTGTTTGAAAAGATTCCTCCGAAAATTTCGGTAATTTATCCGTGCCATACATGGCGCTTTCATTGACCAAAATTGGCACATTGGTTTCTTCAAATCCAAATTCCTGCGTATGAAGATCAAGCATGAACTGCCCCAACGCACGTTCTAAACGAGCCAATCCGCCTTTCAGCACAACAAATCTTGCACCCGAAATTTTGGCCGCTGTTTGAAAGTCCATCTGACCAAGCTTTTCCCCCAAATCAAAATGCTGTTCCGGTTTAAAGGAAAATTCAGGTTTATTTCCCCATTCATGCACAATTTGATTATCCGCTTCACTTTTCCCGGCGGGAACATCTTCTGAAAGCAGATTGGGAATGCGGGCAAGAATATCCTGTAAAGTCGCCGCCTCTTGCTTGGATTTGTCTTCGCAAATTTCAAGCTCTTTTTTAAGATTGGCGACTTCAGATTCTAAATGCTCACTTGGCGTCTTATTGCGTTTGCACATCCCAATTTCTTTAGAGAGCGCTTTTCTTTTAGACTGAAGCTCTTGTGTCTGGGATGTCAATTTCCGCCATGCCGCATCCAGCGCTAAAATTTTATCTGCGACAAGCGTATGCCCCCGCCTTGCGAGCTGACGATCAAATTCCTGCGGATTTTCACGGATAAAACGAATATCATGCATCTTATATAACCTCTTTTATTTAACTTTTGATTTTTAGCTCAAAATCTCTTCTTTTTCTTCTAGCTCTTCGGTTTCTTTTTTCTTTTTTAAAATCATACGGGAGGTCAAAATAGAGACCTCATAAAGCCCCATCAAAGGAATAGCCAAGCCCACCATCGTTAGCGCATCCGGCGGCGCTAAGACAGCAGCGACACCAAAAGCGGCCACATAAGCGTATCGCCGCCAAGCAACCAATTGCTGAACACTGACCAATCCAACTCTAACCATTAATGTCAAAGCCACAGGCAACTCAAAACAACATCCAAAGGCAAAAATGAGCTTCATCACCAAAGAAAGATATTCAGAAATTTTTGCCTCAAGTCGAATACCAACCCCCGTATCTGCCCCCTGCTGAAAAGAAAGGAAAAAACGCCAAGCGTAAGGGATGACACCGTAATAAGCCAAAGCCCCGCCAAGGATAAATAAAATAGGCGTTGCCACTAAAAAAGGGAAAAAAGCCTGTTTTTCACTTTTATAAAGTCCCGGTGCAATAAACATCCAAAGCTGAATGCTTATAAACGGAAAGGCAAGCAAAAGTGCGCCAAACATCCCAACACGAATATAGGTGAAAAATCCTTCTGTAAGATCTGTAGAAATCAAATGCGGATCAGAAACACCCTGCTCCCGAAGGACTTGCATTAAAGGCTCTGCTAAAAATTTATAAATTTCCGCTGAGAAATAATAACATAACCCAAAAGAAAGAAGAAAAACCACCAAGGAGTAAATCACTCGTCGGCGCAACTCCTTTAAATGATCGAGTAAGGGCATTGTTCCAGCAGGATCTGGCTCACCTTTTGTTTCAGGGTTTTTTAGATGATTATTAAGATCGCTCATGAATATTCTGCTTTTACTCTTCTCTTTCTAAAGATTTTTCAGAAACAACCACAGCACGCATTCCATCATGCAATGCCGCCATTGGTGGAATGATCGCAGGCCGCAACCACTCCTTTCGCTCCTCAGCGAGACGCAAAGCCGTTCGGGGCGGTAAAAGCGATGGGGCCTGCGCAAGAAGATGCTGGTTAGCCTCCTCTTCCCAAATTTCTTTCCGACGTTCAATAACAGGCGGCGTTTGTTCTGAAGAAACCACCTCACTTATCTGGCTCTTACTCTCAAATCTATTCTGCTGAGAGGTCGGCGAAAAACTATCTCTGATCGTTTTATCAGGATCAACAGCGTCCTCAATCCGGCGTTCAAGATCAAGTTTCGGTACTTCCAAATGTTTTGAAAGCTCTTGAATATCAACCTCACGGGCCAACTCATTAAAATGGGCTCGAAATTCCGCTCCCATTTTTTGCGCCATATTAAAAGCCTGAGAAATTGCCTTAATCACTTTAGGTATATCTTGCGGACCAACAAGAACCAAAGTGACAATAGCGATAATGACTAATTCACTCCAGCTAAGACCGAACATGACGATTTCCTAAGATATATCGGTTAAAATAAATCATTTCTTTTAAAAATTCTCTCAACCGATTGGCGTGCAAGGAATAGTTGATTCCGTTACAGCTTGACAAAATCGCTTTGCATCTGCGGCAGAACGGAAACCATCTGTCCGCAAACGAATATAAAGATGTCCATTTTTCAGCGTTTCGGTGATGAGCGGACGATGACCTTGAAAATCATCTGAATCTTTACGCACAAATTCTGCCCATTTCGCCGTTGCATCCGCCTTTGAGCTATAGGCAGCAAACTGTACTTGCCAATGTCCGCCTCCCATAGATTCAGAAGAAGGTAGAGAAGATTCTTTATTTTGTGCCGCAAGATTTGAAATGCGGGAATCTAAATCAAGCGCCCCTGCAATGGCCTGATCTTCTTTCTTCACTTTTTCAGCCTGTGCCTGAGCATGCGCTTGCACGGCTTCTTGTTTTTGATGTTTGGCCTCTTCCTGCTCATGGCGTTTGCGCTCTTGGAGATTTTTTTGCGCTTCTTGTACCTGCGCCTTTGCGGCCTCTTCTGCTTTTGCCTGGCGCTCTTTTTCTAAAGCGAGACGTTTTTCCTCCTCAATACGATGACGTTCTGCGGCCTCATGTTGTTCTTCTAAAAGATGGCGATCTGGCGCTTCTGGCGGCGGCGCAAGACGGACATCTTTTCCTTTTTCATCCTCTATACCACCAAAATCATCACTCATAATTTGCAATCCACCCGGATCGGCTGGACGTTCACGCACAGGGCCAGCAGGGGGCGAAATTACCGGAATAAGATCTTTTTTAGAAGAGCTGACAAAACGCCAAACGGTCAAACCTAAAATCAATAAGGCAATGACAACAAAAATAGCCCCAAGCATCCGCCATACAGCAGAACGATCTGTCAAACCTAATCTTTCCCAAAAATTTGAATTTTCCTCAGTCTCGCCGCTTAGAGGCGCACGGGAATATTCATGCTCTTCCCCCTCATAATCATGATGGGGAAAATTTTCTTGGTCAAAATCATGCTGATCCATTAACGCATTTCCTCACGTGCTTCCACACCAATAACGGATAAAGCAGCTTTAATCGTCTCTGCAACCGTTTTCACCAAAGCTAACCGGGCAAAGGTTGCCGCCTTATCCTCTTGAATAAAACGTAACGCAAGATTATCATTGCCTTTGTTCCACAAAGCGTGGAAATCAGCGGCTAACTGCATGGAATAAGTTGCAATTCTATGCGGCTCACGATGCTGTGCAGCGGCCTCAACAATTTTAGGAAATTCAGCAACACGCCTTAACATGCCGAGTTCTTCTTCTGCCGTAAGGGAAGAAAGATCTACCTGCTCAAGCGGTGTAATATCTGCATCTTCGAATTTCTCTTGCGCCATTCTTAAAACAGAACAGCATCTTGCATGGGCATATTGCACATAAAAGACAGGATTATCACGGCTTTGTGCCACAGCTAAATCAAGGTCAAAATCCATCTGTGCGTCTGCCTTACGGGTCAAGATCGTAAAACGCACAGCATCCTTATCCACCTCGTCCAAAAGATCTCTTACAGTGACAAAAGTCCCTGCTCTTTTAGACATTTTAAAAGGTTCGCCATCTTTTAAAATACGGACAATCTGGCAAAGCAAAATCTCAAAATCGATCTTATCGTCTGAAAAAGCTTTCACACCGGATTTTAGACGGGAAACATATCCACCATGATCTGCGCCCCAAACATTTATCATAATATCAGCACGACCGGCTTTATCCGCATGATAACCAAGATCATTGGCAAAATAAGTATTTGTGCCGTCACTCTTTTTCAGAGCACGATCTACATCATCTCCAAAATCGGTCGAACGGAAAAGTCTTTGTGGACGCTCTTCCCAATCGTCTGGCAGTTTTCCTTTGGGCGGCGGTAGCGTGCCCTCATAGACAAGATTTTTTCCTTCGAGGGAGGCGATGGTTTTATCCACCTTACCCTCATCAAAAATCATCGCCTCACTGGTGAAAATTTCCTGCCGGATACCTAGCGCTTCTAAATCCTGCTTAATATCTTCCATCATCATGGCAACCGCTTTTTTACGGATAAGCGCAATGGTTTCCTCCGAAGGAGAAAGCAATCCATCCTCTGCCAATTTATTGCCAAATTTTTCTTTCAGCTCTTGACCGACAGGTTTGAGATATTCACCCTGATATTGCAAACCGCCCGGCGCAACCTTAGTAAATTCTTCCGCCGGAACAGGCTTGCCAATGGCCTCCAAATAACGCCAGTAAGAAGCCCATGCTAAGGCTTTGACCTGATTGCCGGCGTCATTGATATAATACTCACGACAAACATCATATCCGGCACGTTCCAAAACGCCCGCCAAAGCATCCCCGACAACAGCACCACGGCAATGCCCAACATGCAGAGGCCCTGTAGGATTTGCAGAAACATATTCCACATTGACCTTTTTATTTGCCCCTAATGTAGAGCGCCCCCAATTCTCCCAGCCTTGCGTTAAAATAGCTGGAATAACTTGGCGTAAAATATTTTTTTCGAGTGTAAAATTAATAAAGCCCGGTCCTGCGACTTCAATTTTCGTGAAGGCTTTATGATCCTTCAGCGCCTCAATAATTTTTTCAGCCAAAACTCTTGGGGCTGTTTTAAGCGGACGTGACGCAATCATTGCTGCATTGGTCGAAACATCGCCATGTGCAGCATCACGGGAAAGGGTTAATTCAACACGGGAAACGATTTCCTCCGGCAGATCTAGTTTACTTGCCAAAGCCTCACAAACAATTTTCTTTACCGCATCCAGTAAATCCCCGTCTTTGGTAATATCCAAAGCAGGTGTTTCTTGCGTTTGTTGTGATTTATCCTCTTGTGTCATCCCGTTTTCCTATTTTAGCCTGTCTTACAGCGATCTTTATTTCTATGAGATATTTCTTTTTTAGCGGAAACTTTCATCCTATTCTATGATAACCTACATAAGAAAACGAATGAATATAATTTTTTACGGCGTACCATTTTATGACACATGATTTTTCCCTTTCCTCTGGAGCTAAAAAACGCATTAGCGAAATTCTCTCTGAGCAAAATAAAGATACCGCTGAAAAATCCGGCGTCCGCATTTTGGTTGATTCCGGCGGATGCAACGGATTTCAATATAAATTTTCCGTTGATACAACAAATACGGCGGAAGATATTATTATTGAAGAAGACGGCGCTATCGTCATCATTGATAAAATCAGTCTCGACCTTCTCAAAGGGAGCGAGCTGCAGTATGAGGACGAGCTAATGGGGGCGCATTTTAAGATTAAAAATCCCAATGCAGCCTCTTCTTGCGGTTGTGGCAATAGTTTTTCGCTAGCTGACGAAGAATAAAAAACAAAGAAAATCTCACCTTTTCCCCTGCTTTACTCACTGGCTTTCTATGTCTTCTTTTACCATTGCCTCTTGGAATATTAACTCAATCCGTGCCCGCTCTCATCTTGTGATGGATTGGCTGGAAAGACATCCTGAATGTTTAGCGGTCGTTCTACAAGAAATTAAATGTGAAGAAAGCCAGTTCCCAAAATGTTTCGAAGAGGCGGACTATTACGTCAGTATCAAAGGGCAAAAGGCCTATAATGGGGTGGCTATTATCAGCCGAGAAAAGCTTGAAACCCGCAAAACAGGATTAGAAGGCCAAGAAGAATCTGGCTCTCGCTATCTTGAGGCTATCCTGCCTACCCCTTTAGGCAAGATCATTTTAGGTAATCTCTATCTCCCAAATGGTAACTCTAATGGGGAAATTGGTTTACAACAGAAATTTGATTTCTTTGAGGCCTTAAGATTGCGTGGTAAAGAGCTTTTAGAAAATAAAGAAAATTTTATTTTCCTAGGTGATTTTAACGTCTGTCCCAGCAAAAAAGATTACGCCCCCAATACACTTCCTGAAACAGATGCCCTCTTACATCCTCAAAGCCTCGCCGGATGGCGGAGCCTCAAATGGCTTGGCCTTACGGATGCGTTAAGAGCTTTGCATCCTGATGAAGTCATTTATACGTTCTATGATTATCAAGGCGGCGCATTTCAGCGTGGCAGAGGATTAAGAATTGACCACGCCTTGCTCACGCCGAAACTCGCAGAATTATTAGAAAAAGTTGAAATTGACATCGAAGAACGTGGCAAAGAAAAACCCTCTGACCACTGCCCCATCATCCTCTCTTTCCCAAAAGAAAAAGACGATCAAGGGATCTATGCGCTTTCTTAAAATCCTACGAACCTAAGAAAATACTGTTACTCATCTCTCAAATTCAGGAGCATTTTGAAAATGCCAAAATCTCAAAATGAAATCCATACTTCCCGTTCTTCAGAAAAAGATAACGATGTAAAGATTTTTAATCTCCTAGCGCTTTCAAAACAGTTTCCTAAAAGCGCCTCCTCTATGATGATGGACATGTACCTTAAAAATAGTCCTGAAAGCAGCATTCGACTTTTCAGATTATATAAAGAGGTCAAACCCCATCATCACAATGAATGCGATGAAATCCTCTATATCATTTCAGGAGAAGGCAATATCTGGATTGAAAGTCCAGAAAACAGCCAGTCTTTTTCGCCCGGCATGTTAGTGACGTTCCCTAGAGGGGTTAAACACGCCATACAGCCAGATTTAGGGAAAGAACCGGTTATTTTCTTTTCAATCGACACCCCTCGCAGAGAGAAAAAAGACATCGTCTTTGAAAATCCCAAAGATGGCACCTCTGATGATTTCATGGGGCATCTATAAACAGTGTTTTTCAAAGAAATATGACAATATTATAGAAACCCTTTTTAAGAAACTTTAGAAACAGAATTAAAACGGCCAGATCGTTTAGAACGCTTATAAAAAAGCCTCTCTAAATTTTAGAGAGGCTTTTTTAGTTTTATTTCTTTTCAACAGAGACTGTTGGTTTCGGTGGAAGGGAGAGTTTAAGATTTAGCTCTTTCCAACGTTCTGGCGTGATTTCCGCTGGCGCTTCCATCATCAAATCTTCCCCTTTTTGGTTTAATGGGAAGAGTGTGACTTCTCTTATATTTGGTTCATCGGCCAAGAGCATGACCATACGATCCACTCCTGGAGCAGCACCCCCATGTGGCGGTGCGCCAAATTTAAAGGCATTATAAAGTCCGCCAAAGCGTTTTTCGACTTCTTCTGCCGGATAGCCTGCAATTTCAAAGGCTTTAATCATGAGTTCCGGTTGATGGTTTCTGATTGCACCAGAGGAAAGCTCAACGCCATTACAGACAATATCATACTGCCATGCGTTAATTTCCAAAGGATCTTTATTCAGTAACGCATCCATGCCACCTTGCGGCATCGAGAATGGATTATGAGAGAAATCAATCTGCCCTGTTTCCTCATCCCGTTCATACATTGGGAAATCAACAACCCAGCAGAAACGGTAGGCATTTTTTTCCACAAGATCCAAAGATTCCGCAACTTTCATTCTAGCAACGGCTGCAAAGCGGTTCAACTCTTCCGGTTTTCCGGAAGAAGCCAAGAAGAAGACGGCATCGCCATCTTTTACGCCGGAGATTTCTTTGATTTTTGCCAAACGGTCTTCTTCAAGATTTTTAGCGATTGGGCCTTTGGCCCCTTCTTCGGCAAAAATCACATAGCCAAGACCGCCCATGCCCTCTTCTCTTGCCCATTTATTGAGCTTATCAAAGAATGCACGACCTTTTTCCGCAGCACCCGGTGCCGGAATAGCAACAACACGGCCACCATCAGCCGCTATTTTTGCGAAAAGACCAAAGGAAGAATTTTCAAAAGCTTCCGTCACATTGGAAAGAATAAGCGGATTACGCAAATCTGGTTTATCACAGCCATATTTTGCCATTGATTCCGCATAAGGAATACGGCGGAATGGTGCTGTGTCAACGTTCCAGTCAGCCGGAACAAATTCTTTAAAGACACCAGAAAGGACACGCTCCAGCACTTCGAACACGTCATCCTGTGTTGCAAAGGCCATTTCCATATCCATCTGATAAAACTCACCCGGGCTACGGTCTGCACGGGAGGCTTCGTCACGGAAACATGGGGCAATTTGGAAATATTTTTCAAATCCGCCAACCATTGCCAACTGCTTAAATTGCTGTGGGGCTTGTGGCAACGCATAGAATTTACCCGGATGTAAACGGGCCGGCACTAAGAAATCTCTTGCCCCCTCTGGAGAGGAAGCTGTCAAAATCGGGGTTTGAAGCTCTAAGAAGCCTTCCCCTTCCATGTGACGGCGGAGGCTTGAAATCACTTTGCTTCTTAAAAGGATATTGTTACGCATCTGCGGACGGCGCAAATCTAAAAAGCGGTATTTTAAACGCAAATCCTCAGGATATTTTTCATTGCTGTGAATTTGAAATGGCAGCATCTCAGCAGAAGAAATGATGGTGAGTTTTTCAGCGCTGACTTCAATTTCCCCTGTTGGGATTTTAGCATTCTGCTGGCCTTCGCCACGAAGAATGACTTTTCCCTCAATGGTAATGACGCTTTCAATCCGAAGCTTTTCAAGCTCTGCGGTCAATGGGCTACCAGCGGGCACAACAATTTGCGTGACGCCGTGAGAGTCTCTTAAATCCAGAAATAGGACGCCGCCATGGTCACGTTTACTTTGCAACCAGCCTGAAAGGCGTACGTCTTTTCCAGCATCCGAAGCCCGAAGCTGTTCACAATGATGTGTCCGATAGAAATTCATTTCAAATAATCTCTTTACCTAAATCAAAAATTTTAACGTATGATTAACTCTAAAAATAACTTTAGCGAATGAGAAGCACCATAGCGTCTCATTCGCTTTTGACAAGTTAGACCTTATAGCGGGTTTTCTTTAGAACATCGAATCGTCAAACCCGCCGAAATCGCCGCCATCAAAACCGCCACCGAAATCATCATCGGCAAATCCGCCATTATCTTCCATACCGGAGCCGGCAAAAGGATCTGTTGAGGGGTCGTAGCCACCGCCGGCCTCTGCTGCACCTGCGCCAAAACCGGCACCGCCTTCGCCAAATCCACCAGCACCGGCCTCATGATGTCCTGAGAAGAGTCCTTCAATCGCATGTGCGGCAAGCATACCGCCAGCAACACCTGTCGCTGTCCGCAAAGCAGAGCCTAAAAACCCTGTTCCGGAAGATTGAAAAGCACTCATTGGTGGCTGGCCGTATTGCGGTGGCGGCGGTGCATATTGCTGACCATAGCCTGGTGGCGGACGCATCCCCTGCGCTGTTGGTGGCGGCGGATATCCCTGTGCAGGATTGGATCTTCCACCGCCGAATAGATTTGAAAAGAAACCACCGCCCTGCGATTGCTGTTTTTGTGCAAGTGCGGCTTTTGCTTGTTGAAGCTGGTTTTCTAAATATTGAATACGGGATTGCGCATTCCGCAAAGCGGCCTCCTGCACCACAGCAAGCTGTGTGACACGGTACCTCGCCTCTGGATAACGCTGAAACTCCTGTCCGATATATCGATCTGCCTCTGGATCAATGGGGGGAAGTGCCTGCTGCACGCCGTGTCCGCCACCTACTCTGGCAACAAATTGACCGATGATATTTTGCTCTTCACTATTCATCTTAGATTACCTTTTAGATATCGTCGTGCCAAAATTATATCATTTAAAAGAAACATAAGAAATGTTAAAAACTTTTTCATCTGTTATTCTATTTTAATTTAAATCGCTGAAAGCGTTCTGTTTAAATATGTCCGCTCCAAAATCTGCTTTATCTCATCCACCGAGTTTTCAGGAACTCATCTTACGCCTCCAGAATTTCTGGGCAGAAAAAGGCTGTGTCCTTCTCCAGCCTTACGATATGGAAGTGGGTGCCGGCACCCTCTCTCCCCATACGGCTTTACGCGCTTTGGGCGATACCCCTTGGAAAGCGGCCTATGTTCAGTCCTGCCGCCGTCCTGCGGATGGCCGTTATGGCGAAAATCCAAACCGCTTACAGCATTATTATCAGTTTCAAGTCCTGCTTAAACCAAGCCCTGAAAATAGTCAGGAACTTTTACTCGAAAGCTATCGGGCCATCGGGATTGATACGGACAAGCATGATATTCGTTTTGTCGAAGATGACTGGGAAAATCCAAGTATTGGGGCTTGGGGGCTCGGCTGGGAAGTTTGGTGTGACGGTATGGAAGTCACCCAATTTACCTATTTTCAACAGGTTGGCGGCATTGCTGTGACCAAGCCTTCAACAGAACTGACTTATGGGCTGGAGCGCTTGGCCATGTATGTGCAAGGCGTTGAGAATGTCTATGATCTTGATTTTAACGGCCAAGGCGTAAAATACGGCGATATTTTCAAACGTGCAGAACAGGATTATTCTAAATATAATTTTGAACATGCTAACCCCGAGCTTCTTCAAAAATGGTTTGAAGAAAATGAGGCAGAATCTGCACGTCTTTCCGCCATCGGCCTCGCACAGCCTGCTTATGATTATTGTTTAAAAGCCTCTCACAGCTTTAATCTTTTAGATGCAAGAGGCGTTGTTTCTCAAAATCAGCGTCCGGCCTATATTAATCGTATTCGAAGCCTTGCAAAAGCTGCCTGTGAAACATGGCTAGAAAAGGAGGCTCCAAAAAATGGCTGAGCTTTTTTTAGAACTTATCAGTGAACAAATTCCCTCACGTTTTCAGAAATTCGGTGCAGAACGACTAGGCAAAGAATTGATTTCCCGCCTTTCTCCACTCTCTCCTAAAATCTCGAAATATATTTCTGATCCAAGGCGCATCGGCTGTGTGATTAATATCAAAGACAGCACGCCTGAAGAAAACAATATTCTCAGAGGGCCAAAAATTTCAGCACCTGCCAAAGCGCTAGAGGGTTTTTCCCGTAAATGCGGTGTTTCCCCTGAAAAGCTCGAAAAAGACGAGACGCATTATTTCTTTAAAGAATATGTGCCGGCACGTTCTGCACTAGACATGATTGCTGAAATCCTGCCTACCCTTCTCTGGGAATTCCCGTGGCCTAAAGCGATGCGCTGGGGCGGAACTTCTCGCTTTTCATGGGTACGACCACTCCATAAAATTGTTTGTCTTTTGGACGGCAAGCTTATTCCCTTTTCCCTTGAACGGGATGGTGACAAGGCACACGGCTTAAAATCCGATATTTTAAGTGAAGACGGGCCTTTCGGGTATCAAGAGGAATTTAAAGTTTCTTCGGCAGAACAATGGGAAAAACAGTTACGATCCAAAGGCCTCATCCCCTTCCATGAGGAGCGTTTAGAAAAGGTCAAAGCCTCTCTTGAACAAGTTTCTCAAGAGAACAGCCTCAAAGTCATGACCAATGAGGGGCTTTTAAACGAGGTTACAGGACTTTGCGAAATCCCAACAGCCTATCTTGGCAAAATTGATCCATCCCATATGGAACTTCCGCATGAAGTTCGGGATGATTTAATGGGCGAGCATCAGCGCTATTTCCCGCTTTCCAAAGGGAATGAGATTGCACCTTTCTTTGCCTTTGTGGCCAATCATCCCTTTGAAGATAACCAATTCGTTTCTCACGGAAATGAACGTGTTTTAAGGGCTCGTTTGGAAGATGGCCGTCATTTTTGGGATCAAGATCGTAAAAGAACGCTGGAATCCCGTGTCGATGATTTGAAAAAAATGATTTTCCAAGAAAAATTGGGCGATCTGAGAAAAAAATCTTATGCACTTCGGGACTTATCAGGGAAAATTGCGGAAAAACTAGGGTACGATTCCGAAGTTCAAGAGAAGGCCTCCCGAGCTGGCTTTCTTTTAAAAGCAGACCTTCTTACGGAAATGGTAGGCGAGCTTCCATCCCTCCAGGGGATTATGGGAGGCTATTATGCCGAACATGATAAGGAAGCGCCTGAAATCTGTGAGGCTATTCGTCAGCAATATCTCCCAAAAGGCAATTCTGGCGAAGTGCCCAACACCCCTGTTTCAATTTGCACCGCTTTAGCAGATCGCCTTTACATTCTTGTTGGATTTTTCTCTATTGGACTTATCCCAACAGGATCAGGCGACCCTTACGGCTTGCGGCGTATGGCGCTCGGTATTTTCAGAATTCTACAGCACAATCAGTTGCAAGTTGATTTAGGTGAACTGTTACAGCTTGCTTCAGAAGGAAATTTATCTGACAATTTAGAAGATTTCCTCATTGATCGTTTGCGCATTCAGTTACGTCAGGAAGGGATTGATGCAGGCATTACAGAAGCGGTTCTCAATCTTGAACATGCGCATCTTGCAGAAAAATCTGTCTTTAAAAAATTAGATGGTCAACTCATTACCGAAATTTTCGAAAGAGCCTCTGCCTTACAATCTGCTGAAAGAAAGATTTCAGGATGGGCGGAATTATGCAATGCCTATCGGCGTGCTGGAAATATTTTGCAAGCTGAAATAAAAAAAGGCTGGCAAAATAATGGTGATTTTAAAACAGAAGTCTTAAGAGAAAACTCTGAAAGAAATCTCTTTGAAGCAATTCAAAAATATCAGCCTCTCATTCAAAGTGCCATTGCAGAACGTCATTTTGATAAAGGCATTTCTGAACTTTCAAATCTGCATATACCGATCGACCGCTTCTTTGAAGAGGTCTTAGTGAATGATCCAAATGAAGATATTCGCACTAATCGTTTATTGCTTCTATCTGAGTTTGTAAATCTCTGCAATCAAGTGGCTGACTTTTCAAAAATTGAAAAGAAAAGTTAAGTTTTTCTAAAAGCTGATACAAAAAGAAAGGCCTTTTATTTTTGTATAAAAGGCCTTTCTTTTTAATCCTTAAACTGTTCTGCCATAATTAATTTTAGCAATGGCTTTTCCTGTACGCCACTGCCCCCATCTGCGATTAAAAGACCCAAAGTTTTTATAAAATCCTTTCCATAAAGCTCTTGGCTGAAAAGGACTAAGTAATTTCTTTTTCAAAACGATGACGCCAAGCGCAAAGCAGTACCCCAAACCCTACCATCATCGTAAGCATGGCCGATCCCCCATAAGAAATCAGCGGCAATGGCACGCCGCCAACAGGGATCGCCCCCATCACCATTGCTAAATTAACAGCACAATATAAAAAGAAATCCATTGCAATGCCCAAACAAAGCAAACGGGAAAAGCTATTTTTACAAAAAATGCCCATAATCATCCCTGCCGCTGTTACCAACGCCAGCAAGATAATAATGCTGAGCGCCCCGACATAGCCCCATTCCTCACCAATCATTGTAAAAATAAAGTCAGTCTGTTTTTCCGGTAAAAAATTTAATTGTCCCTGTGTGCCATGCAAATAACCTTTTCCCCAGAAACCGCCAGAGCCAAGGGCGATCTTAGACTGTAAAATATTATAACCAGCCCCTAAACGATCATGCTCAGGATGTAAAAACGTATCAATACGTGCCTTTTGATAATCATGGAGATGATTGTAAAGAAATTCACCCAAAAAAGGTAAAACGGCACCAGCTGTGCCGATGATCCACAACGGAAAGCCTGCACAGAAAAAAATTGAAGCACCAATCACCCCAATAATCACTGCTGTACCTAGATTTGGCTCTTTTAATACCAACAAGACAGGCAGAAGAACCATTAGACTTGGAAAAATCCATTTTAAAGAAGAACGAAGATTTTTAATGGCAGGGTTCGCAAAAAAAGAAGCCAAGCCAATAACCAAAGCAATTTTAGCGAATTCGGAAGGCTGAAACTGAAAGCCTAGTAAATTAATCCAGCGTTCAGCCCCCTTACCAACATGCCCCATCGCCAAAACCATCACCAGCAAAAGAATCGAAACGCAATAAAAGAGCCCTGCCGTGCGATACAAAATTTTTAAGGGTGAAAGTGCGATCAATGTCATCAAGACAAGACCAAAACAAAATCGCAAAGCTTGCGGCTGAGCAAAAGGATGCGATGCCCCACCTGCGGCAGAATAAAGCGCAATATAGCCGGTCATTGCCAAAAGTGTAACAAGGGTGACATACAGCCAGTTAACTTCGAGCAAGCGCTGAAAAAACTGAATCTCAGAACCGACCCGCCAGAGTCTTTTAAAAGGCTTTGGAACGGGAGAAAGAATCACAGAACTCTCCTAATCAGTTACTTAGAATCATTCATAATGATACTGAATCTAGCACAAGATATAAAGTTAAATTATGCCCATTACTTAGAAAATAGGCATTATAACTTTATCTCAGGGTCAAGTTTCAAAATATCTTCCATAATTTTTCCGGCCACCGGTGCGGCTTCTCCAGCGCCGGCATTTCCGTGCTCAACAACGAGGGACAAGGCATAGCGAGGTCTAATAAAAGGCGCATAAGCAATAAATAAGGCATGCGGACGGTATTTCCATGGAAAGTTCATCGAGTTAAAATGTCCAGATTCCCGCATTTCCCGTGAAACGCCACGCACCTGAGATGTTCCTGTTTTTCCTGCCATCTGGACATTTTCAGAATGTAATTTTGCCAAGGGGGCTGTTCCGTGTTTTGCATTAACAACATCCCACATTCCTCTGCGGACAATCCCTAAATAAGCAGGATCAAAAGGCAATGCCTCGAGACAATGTGGACGCATACATTTAAAAGGGTCTTGAATCAAATAAGGTGAAACTTTTGCCCCTACGGCCAAAGAGGCGGCATAACCCGCCAAGCTCAAAGGGGTTGTCTGTACATAGCCCTGCCCAATCCCTGCGTTAATCGTATCGCCGACTTTCCATAAATAACTATGTTTTGCAGCCCATTCCGAATTTGGAACAATCCCAGTTCCTGCATTGGGGAGTTCAATACTCGGTGGAACACAGATCCCCAAAGCCTCAGCTGCCTTATGAATTTCATCCATCCCACAACGACGCGCGGCCTGATAGAAAAAAACGTCACAAGAATATTTTAACGCATCACGAACCGTTAGGGGGCCATGTCCTGCTGGTTTCCAGCAATGGAAGCGTACCCCACCCACATCTAAATAACCTGGACAATCAATCATTTCATCTGGATGAATTGCATGCGATTGTAAGGCTGCCAAAGCGACAGCAGGTTTAAATGTTGAACCGGGTGGATAAAAACCGGAGATCGCTTTGTTATTTAAAGGCGTCGCAGGATCTTCCATCCAAGATTTCCACTGCTCAACCGAAACACCCTCTTCAAAAGCGCCAGGATCAAAAGAGGGATTGCTTACCATTGCCCGTACGGCACCCGTCCGGCAGTCTAAAAGAACCGCACTTGCAACCCTATCGCCAATTCGCTCTTTAACCTTTTCCTGAAAGCGCACATCCAACGTCAGATGAATATCACTGCCTGAAATAGGACTAACGCTGCTGATTTCTCGAATTAAATCCCTTTTCGCATTGACTTCTTCTTCAAAATTTCCCGGCACCCCCCGAAGATCATCCTCTTCATTTTCCTCAATCCCACCACGGCCGATTTTAATCCCCGGCAAAGCATATACCTTATTGCGTCTTAAATCTTTTTCATTCGGGATCGCAACATATCCGACAACATGCGCTGTCAGCTCTCCCAAAGGATAAGAGCGGCTAAACCCCTCATCCAAGGAAAGACCGGGAATAGGCGGCAAAACTTGACTTATACGCTCAACCTCTTTTTCTGTTAAAATATTTCTCAGCGTAAAATTTGCATTTTTTCCGCCTCTTTTCCGCTCACGTTTTACCCGGCGATGATCCCGCTCATCCATCAAAATAATTTTTTCAAATCGTGCAATGGAGGCATCAATATCAATTCCACCGGCATCCGAAAGAATAGCTCTGACCACAGCCTTGTTCTTTGCTAACAAGACGTTTCCCGAAGCATCGTAAATGGCGCCTCTCGGCGGTACTAAAAAACGCCGCAATAAACGATTTCGGCGTGCCTGTTCTGAAAAATCCTCATTATCGGTAACTTGAATTTTATAGAGTTTGGCAGAGAGGATCCCCAAAATAGCCATTTGTCCAAAGAGTAAAAAAGTTGCTCTGCGTCCAAAAATTTTTTCAGCAGAAGCTTCCCTTCTATATTCCGTCAAAATCTCCTTTGAACGCCAGTAACGGCGAAAAAATCCAGAACGAAAACGGCGGCGATGTGACATAGAAAATCTATCCGCAAAAGCAAAAGACACAAATAACGCTTCTCAAAAGAAGCTTTTTTAACGTTTTGTCCTTAGAAAAAAATAAAGAACGCTATTCCATAAAAGATAAAATAGCGGATAAATTCCAATACTTAAAAGACAAAAGAACATCGCAGGATGCGGCGAAAGAAACAAGAAATCTCTCAGCGCAAATAATCCCCACAAAGAAAGTGAAGCACCACAAGAAACAAAGCTAAATAAAAACCATGAAAATAGAAAACCACCTTCACAAAGACGCATTCTTACAACCCGAACGAGTTCTGCTTCCATAATCATCCAAAATACGAGGAAGCCCGGCGGTGTCGGCACAAAAATTTCACATAAAAGACCGCCAACAAAAATATTACCTGCCCACATCATCTGCGGCGCATACATTGTGTAAAACCAAACGGCCTCTAGCAAAATGGCAACCTGTAACTCAGGGCGGCCGGGAATACGAAAAGGAACAGAGAAAAATAAGGCCAATACCCCCAAGCCCAACGCCGGTAACATAAAGCGTAAAAATGCCTTAAACCATGCTCGAAACTCTAGGTCTTTTTTTTCTTCAAATATCATCCTGCTTTTTTCCGCTTATGAGAGGTGTGGATTTTCCCATCCATATAGCCAGGAGCCACCTGTAAAAGCGGCGCATAATCAACAACTCTTAAAATGGATAAATGGCGTAAATCAGCAAAAGGCAACACCACAGGGTGCCCCTGCCCCTCATAATGGACACGCCCAACGGCAATCCCAGAAACCGCCCCATCTTTCAGCAAGGTTTCGACGATCTCCCCCTCAAGCGGCGCAGCACCCTGAGCATAATAAGCAAGCTCTAAACCACCCTCTTCCCCTTTTCCGCCGAGAATAGCATGAGAAGCGCTTTTTTTACCAACAACAGGGACATGGCTGGCTTTATCGTCAATCAGCAATATCCGCAAAGCATGCGGCGAGACTTCTGTCACACGCCCAACAAGACCATGCATATCTAGCGCAACGCTTCCAACGGCTGGCGGTTTCGAAGCCCCTTCCCACCCCATCAAAACCGCATGACGATAAGGGCCATGCTCTTCTCCCATGACACGTCCCGTAACATATCCAAAGGCTGGAATTTCACTCCAATGGAGCAGTGATTTTAAATGTTCATTTTCAACCTGTAGCTGAAGCGCATTGTCCCGCTCTGCATTAAGCGCTTGGTTCTCTAGCCTTAAACGTTTATTTTCACTTGAAAGCGTTAAAGAAGCTGAAATTTTGTGCTGTAAATCATCAATGCAATCTTGAGGAAAAAGCGCCCATTCATAAAAAAATCCCACATGCGACCGTCCCCAAAGCCGCATATGTTCGAATGGAACGGGGAAAATACTCGCCGCAAAAAGAAGAAAAACAGCGCCTAAAACTGTTCCTGTCCGTGTGACGCTCGCTAGAAACTCCCGCCTCTTAACCGATAGCATCTGACAGATCCATTTTTATGGTTCGAAAAATCAATAAACCGTACTTAAAATATGTTGCAAATTATGCATTTCCTCCAAGGCACGTCCTGTCCCTAAAGCAACACAAGAAAGCGTATTTTCCGCAACCAAAACAGGCAAACCCGTTGCATCCCGCAACACTTCATCCAAACGGTGCAATAACGCCCCACCACCCGAAAGAACAATCCCACGCTCAACAATATCTGCGGAAAGTTCTGGTGGCGTATTTTCTAAAACGGCAATAACAGCCTCAACAATGCGTTGAACAGGCTCTTGCAAAGCCTCAGCAATTTGTGCCTGGCTCACAACGATCTCACGTGGCACACCATTAACCAAATCACGTCCTTTGAGAGAACGCAAAGGCCCCGTGCCGTCTTCAGGTGCCATCGCTGCACCCAGCTCGATTTTTACTTTTTCAGCTGAGCTTTCGCCAATTAAAAGATTAAAATATTTACGGATATACGCCACGATGGCCTCATCCATTTTGTCTCCACCGACCCTTGCGGAACGTGCCTCGACAATACCGCCAAGAGAAATAACGGCAACCTCCGTTGTCCCACCACCAACATCGACAACCATACCGCCGGCAGCTTCTGTAATTGAAAGTCCGGCACCAATTGCGGCCGCCATTGGCTCCTCAATTAGAAAGACTTTTCGTGCCCCAGCGCTCTCCGCACTTTCTTGAATCGCCCGTCTTTCTACTGCGGTTGAGCCTGTCGGAACACAAATAACAATTCGAGGGCTAAAAAAGGCGCTTCGATTATGTACTTTTCGGATAAAATATTTAATCATTTCCTCCGCAACTTCGAAATCGGCAATAACCCCATCACGAAGCGGACGAATAGCTTTAATAGACCCTGGTGTTCTACCAACCATCTGTTTGGCTTCGTTACCAACCGCCAACACCTGAGAACGCCCCCTCTGCTCGCTAACAGCGACAACGGAAGGCTCACTTAAGACAACCCCACGCCCTTTGACATAAACCAAAGTATTTGCTGTTCCGAGATCAATTGCCATATCGGCCGAAAGAAGACCCAATAAACGCGATAACATGCCTGACAATTTCCCTCATCTTTTGTAACTGCCCGAAACTTTTTCGGGTTTACACAATTCACCCATTTCGTAACGATTTACGAAGTACCGATGTTTTGTCAAAAGTAGCACAAAAAAGACGGCTCACGCCAGCCTTTAGGAGCGAATTTTGTACAATCAATTTGCCGAGAATGGTCCCCACCAATCGCACGCCGCTTTTGTTCTTCCTCCAAAACGCTTAAACGGAATATCCCTCCGCCTTCTGCCAGACTATATAATGATTAACAGCATTTGCAAGTTGCTCTGCCAAAAGGCGACGATGCAGCCTATTTCTGAGTGCCAGCTCGTCCTGATGATTGGAAAGGAACCCCATTTCAACAAGAACCGATGGGATTTCTCTTGATTTTAAAACAAAAAATCCTGCATGGCGTGTTGGGGTCTCAAGTAACGGTGTTTTACCCTGAAAAGACTTCACAACAGCAGAGGCGATATGCGCCGAGGATTTTCGCGCTCGGTCGCTAACCATACTCGATAAAATATCCATCACATCCGAATCAACACCACGCATATGCGAGCTACCAAATCGGTCGGCACCATTTTCACTGCGCTCAATAGCAAGCGTCAAAGGATCATTCGTTCTTTTTCCTTTTGTATAAACGCTTGCGCCACGAATTTTGGCGGATTTAAAAGAATCTGCATGTAGAGAAATTAAAAGAGAGGCTTTTTTTTCCTGTGCGATTTCCACACGATCATTCAATGAAATGAAATGGTCTTGATGGCGTGTCAAATCTGCACGGCAGTGCCCCTGACGAATCAAAGCAAGACGAAATTCCTGCGCAATGGCCTCCACAACATGCTTTTCATAAATTCCACTAACCCCGATCGCTCCGGGATCTTTTCCGCCATGCCCTGGATCAATCATGACAAGCGGAAGCGGTTTAGGCGTTTTTTTTAAAATGTAAGGGGCTTTTGCCCAAACCTGTTCTGCAAAAGATGCGGAAGCCGCAGTACCGCAAATCAAAGCGCCTGCTTGAATAATTTTCCGACGTGGAATAAAGCTACCGCCCATTAAACCCCCTCTTCATATGTCACAAAATACCTTCCTATCATCCTGTTTTTAAAAAAATTTTACAATTAAATGAATTAATTTTCATCTTCCTTCTTGCCCGAATGTATTTATTAGGCCAAAAAGACTCAGAGACTATTTAAGCAGAGCTGTATCTTTTATTCTCTCTCTAAAGGACAGAGAAAATTGTATCTTTACGCTAAATAGTAAATATCGTGGCAGTAGGTAGAACACATATTACGTGCAGAGACTGATATAAAGTTATCTACTTGCCTCTAACTTTTCTTCGTCTGATTTTTAATCAGATGTCTTGTCCTTTCATTCTGAATGGACCCAGATCTATTTTGTGGTAACTTGCGACTGAACTTTTTACGGCGAACCGAACACGACACGATGCACGCTTTCTCCCTTTTTTCTTATCAAAAAGGGATAGGTTCGACTTTTTCGCCTATTTCAGACGACTTTAATACCCAATTTTTTTCCACATTTCTCAACGGTTTTTCCCAACGCTTTGCGAAAGGGGATATTTCCGTCAGGAGTATATATTTACATGTCAAAGAGCATGCTCATCGATGCAACCCATCCAGAAGAGACACGGGTTGCGGTTATCAACGGCGATCGCCTGGAAGAATATGACGTTGAAATCGCTTCACGGAAGCCTCTAAAGGGGAATATCTATGTTGCACGGATTATTCGTATTGAACCTAGCTTGCAAGCGGCTTTTGTCGATTACGGCGGAAACCGGCATGGCTTCCTGCCTCTAAACGAGATCCACCCGGATTATTTCAGAATTCCCGTTGCAGACCGCCAAAAATTACAAGAGCTTCAAGAGCAGGAAAATGCCTATCTTCTCGCACAGGAAGAAGAGGAATTCAAAGAGGATTCTTCTCTTTGCGCAGAAGTGGAAACCCCTTCTATAGAGCAAGAAGAATCAGCTTCCAATGCAGAAAAAGATGATGATTTTGAAGTTTCTGCCAGAGAAGAAATCAACTCTCCCCGTGGAGAACTGACAAAGTTCCTGCGAAGCTACCGTATTCAGGAAGTATTGCGTCCGCGCCAAGTTGTTCTTGTGCAGGTAACAAAGGAAGAACGTGGGAATAAAGGCGCCGCCTTAAGTACCTTCCTTTCTCTTCCGGGCCGTTATTCTGTTCTCATGCCAAACACATTGCATGGCGGTGGAATTTCCCGCAAAATTTCTTCCAGAGAAGACCGTAAACGTCTTAGAAATCTTATTCAGCAATTTGAACTTCCCTCCTGCATGGGTATGATTATCCGCACAGCAGGAAGTGGCCAGCCGGATGCTGAAATCAGAAGAGATTGCGATTATCTTCGCCAATTATGGGAAAAACTGCGTCTGCTTGCCCTTGAAAGCGAAGCACCAGTTCAAATCCATGAGGAAGGCAATCTTATCAAACGTGCCCTGCGTGATCTTTTAACGCCTGATATTGAAGAAATTATCATTGATGGCAGAGACGCTTTCCGTACGGCACGCAATTATGCGACCAGCCTTCTCTCCAAAAATGCGCCCGAATTACGTATTTGGAATGGCCGCAAAGACAGTCTTTTCTCTCATTTTCACGTAGATGACCATATTCACAGCATGGTTTCGCCAACTGTTCAGTTGGAATCTGGTGGATATGTTGTCATCAATCAGACGGAGGCTTTGGTTGCCATTGATGTGAACTCCGGCAAATCCACCAGCCAGCGCAATATTGAAGAGACCGCAATCCGCACAAATTTAGAGGCGGCTGAAGAAATTGCACGCCAGCTTCGTTTACGGGATTTGGCTGGGCTGATTGTCATTGATTTCATTGACATGACAAAAAACCGTCACAATGCACAGGTTGAACGTAAATTACGTGATGCGTTAAAAGCTGACCGTGCACGATTACAGGTCGGCAGCATTTCAGGCTTTGGCCTTTTAGAAATGTCACGCCAGCGTTTGCGCCCTTCCCTTTCCGAAACGCTTTCCATTCCTTGCCCACACTGTGAAGGCACAGGACGTTTACGGAGCATTGAGAGCTTAACCCTCCGTGCATTGCGTGTACTCGATCGTGAAGCCGCCGCTAAAGTCGGTAAAGACCTCATCATTACATTACCAACAGATGTTGCGCTTTATCTTCTTAATCATAAACGCGATACGCTTAAACAAATTGAACGCCGCCACAATATTAAAATTACGTGCGCTGCGAATTCAGACTTGACGGAAAATGCCCTTCAAATTGAAGGACAAGATATTTCTGAAGCCATTGCACCGCCAAAAGCAGAAGAAACAAATCCGCCAAAAAGAAACGACAGAAACGGACGTACCCAAAAATCACGCTCTCGCCATGATCGCAACGACCGCAGTGATCGCCATGAGCGGCAGGAAAGACAGGATCGTCATAGCCATCACAATGAACGTGACTTTCCCAAAGAGGATGAGCCAGCCATTGCGGAAGAAAAGAATATCTCACCGCAGACCCCGGTAAATCCTTCCGCTGAAACCAGAGGATCGGAAGAGGAAACTTCAAAAAAACCTCAGCGTAAAACACGTGCTAAATCTGTTTCTTCTCAAAGAAAAAGACGGCAGAAGCCTTCCGAGCAAACAGCGCAAGAGCCTGATGAAAAATCTTCTGAAGTGACTATTGAAGCAACGGCAAAACCTGAAGTGCCAGAAATGGATGAAGGAAAAGCTTCTGCTGATATGGAAATGCCAAAAGTCGAAAATACAGAGGCAAAACCAACACGTCGCCGGAGAACTTCTCGTCGAAGCGCAACTTCTAAGAAAGCAAGTGTAACGGAAGAAAAATCCGACAATATACAAGCTTCCGAAGCGCCTGCGTCTAAGAGCGATATTGAAAATATACCGGCTGAGAAGACATCTGCTCCTCTACCGGCGGCCACTGTAAAAAAGGCACCAAAAGAGAAAGCACCTGAAAATCTCAATGCGCCGAAAGCGGTTGATATCGATTCAGTTACAGAAAAAAAAGAATGGAAAAATCCTTGGCAGACAGCCAAATAATCCTATTCTTCTAAAGCAAACGAGGGTTGCCATTTTCCAATGGCAGCCCTTTTTGTTTTAGCACTTTCTTTTTAGGGGTTTCCTCTTTTTTTACATCCAGCACAGCCTCACGTTTCCCGTCAAAAAAAACGAGTTTTACCCTCGAATTTTTAGGAATTTCTGCAGATCTGGATCTAATTTTCCCCTCTGCATCTTCAATCAGCAAAAAACCACGTTCTAGAATGGCCTGAGGTGACAATGCCTCTAACTGTAATTGTTTACTCTCTAATAATTTCTGTTTATTCGAAAATAAGCGACGTGTTGGTATCTCTGGAGAAGGCAGAGTGTTAAACTTTCCTACCGCCATTTGCACAACATGCTCTATCATTGGCTTGAGGTTTCTACCCTCTTGTTCCACTTGCTGACGTAAGCTTTTTAAATAAGTTGGCAGTGCCTCACTCAAACGTTGTGAGCGATCCTCTAACCGCATTTTTACGCCATCTAAAAGATGCTGCAAATTTGGCAAACGACCAGATCTATTTTGCAGTGCTAAATGGCGATTCTGCAAATAACGTCCAAAACCTTGGCGGAGGCGAACATGCCGATGCGCAATGTCGGAAAGCATTTCACTCCGTAAAGGGACAGCCATTTCAGCGGCGGCCGTTGGGGTCGGTGCACGGCGATCAGAGACAAAATCAATCAAAGTGGTATCTGTCTCATGCCCAACGGCTGAAATAACAGGAATGGGACACTGGAAAACAGCTCTCAGCACGGATTCCTCATTAAAAGCCATCAAATCCTCTAAAGAGCCGCCCCCTCGCCCGACAATCAAAATATCGGGCGGATTGGATAAGGCACTCATGCCTTTAATTGCTTCTGTAATTTGTGCCGCTGCGCCTGTGCCTTGAACAGCTACGGGCCATAAAAGAATCTCTCTGGGAAAACGGCGTTCTAAGGTCGTTCGAATATCTTGGAGAACAGCCCCCGCACTTGAGGTAATGACCCCAATTTTCAAAGGGAGATAAGGCAAAGGCTTTTTATATTCTTGGTTAAAAAGCCCCTCTTGCAGTAATTTTTGACGAAGCTTTTCAATGCGGGCAAGCATTGCACCCTCTCCCGCATATTCAAATCTTTCGACAATAAACTGATAAGAAGAACGCTCTCCATAAGCCGATACCCGACCTGTCGCCACAATTTCCAAACCATTTTCAGGAGAAAGTCCTAGTCTGGGAACCTGACTACGCCATACAATTCCTGAAATTTTTCCCCCCTCATCCTTTAAGGAAAAATAGATATGCCCTGAAGGATAAAATTTCAGTTCTGTAATTTCACCTTTTACACGGATACGTGAAAACTTCCCTTCGAGCGTGTCTTTAATCTCTTTAGAAAGTGCAGAGACGGAATATTCAGGTAACGCATTCATCGAACTTATCTTTCTTCTCGTCTTTAATGTGCCGCAGCCCAATTTTGAGCGATCCCTGTTTCAACTTCTAATTTAATGGGAAGATTAACCACATTTTCCATTTCCTCTTTAGCGAGAGCTGCTACCTTTTCCGCATCCTCGTCGGAAGCTTCAAAGAGAAGCTCATCATGCACTTGCAAAATCATTTTACCGTCTAAACCGCTTTTTGAAAGCCTGTCTTCCACCGCAATCATCGCACGGCGCATGATATCTGCGGCTCCCCCTTGAAGCGGCGCATTAATTGCCTGTCTTTCTGCACCTGCCCTGCGCGCTCCTTTTGCCTGAATTTCAGGAATATGGCATTTACGTCCAAAAGGCGTAAGAACATATGCATGTTCTTTGGCAAAATCCTTTGTGCTTTCCATATAATCTAAAATACCGGGATAGCGTGTAAAATAGGCCTCAATATATTTCTTGGCTTCAAGATTTGAAATTTGTAACTGACAGGCCAATCCAAAAGCTGAAATACCGTAAATAATTCCAAAATTAATTGCCTTGGCTTGACGCCTTACAAGAGGATCCATTCCTTCTAAAGGAAGATTAAAAACTTCCGAAGCCGTCCTTGCATGAATATCCTGCCCTAAGCGGAAAGCTTCCAAAAGCGGTTCAACTTTGGCAACAATAGCCATTAAGCGTAATTCAATTTGTGAATAATCGGCTGAAATCAATTTGCGCCCTTTGGGGGCAATAAAGGCACTTCTAATTCTTGCGCCTTCAGCACTACGAATAGGAATATTCTGTAAGTTTGGCGCTATGGAAGAAAAACGTCCTGTTGACGTTAAGGCTATTTGATAATTGGTATGCACCCGCCCCGTCTCAGGGTTAATCTCTTTGGGCAATGAATCCGCATAAGTGTTTTTTAGTTTATCAAGCTGACGCCATTCTAAAATATGCGTGCAAATTTCATAATTTTTTTCACTCAGCTCTTCGAGAATAGACGCATCTGTTGACCATGCACCTGTTTTTGTCTTTTTCGGTGCCGGCAACCCCATCTCATCAAAAAGAACCTCCCCAAGCTGTTTCGGCGAACCAAGCGTAAAAGATCGCCCTGCGGCCTTGAAAATTTTTTGGGAAAGAACTTCCATTCTTTCCATCAGCTCTTGAGAGATTTTTGCGAGTTCCATTTTATCAACAAGGATGCCTCTATCCTCAACTCTCTCCAAGACGCTGGAAAGCGGAAGATCCATCTCTTCATAAAAAGAAAGGGCTTTTTTAATTCTTAAAGAAGGTTTCAACTGATGCCATAGGCGCAAAATTGCATCTGCACGCATCCCACAATAATCCAATGCCTCTTCCGGCTTAATTTCTAAGAGGGAACGTTTTTGACGCTGGCGATCTGCCTTATCACCATATTCAGAAAGTTCTTTTTGGAAATTTCTTTCCACCATTTTCTCTAATTTATGCGAAAACTCTCCCATTGATTGCGCATAAGAAATCAGCTGTACATCTGAACTTGGCGTAACATCGACAAAACCAGCTTTTCTGAGCAAACGATTTTGCTCTTTACGATCGTAAAAGACTTTTAAAATGGAAAGATCCGCAAAGAGAGGATTCAAAAGACAAATGATCTTCTCTTTTGACAAAGCTGGCGCTTCTACTAACAAATCCCCACCTTCTTGAGCTTCCGATGGGAAAAGAATTAAAGCAGCCTCCCCCTCTTCTGGAGACAAAGCAATCCCGCCAATCCCGACAACAAATCGATCTTGGAAAAGAGGCTGTACCCAAATGCCAACTTTCCCAGAAGTTTTAATCTTTTCAATCCACTCTATGAGCTGACTTTCTGCTTTAATCAGCTGATATTTGTTCCATTCCACAGCCTCTACCACATCTTGCAAGGCTGATTTTTGCATTTCAAATGAAGGTGAATGCTCTGTTTTCAGTGGCGCTTTTTTTCCCGTTCCTAATTTCGAAATTAAAGAATTAAACCCAAGTTTTTCAAGCCAAGTCTGTAATTTCTCACTTTTGACATCGGGATGTTTCAAACCGGAAATAGGTAAAGGTAGCGGCGCATCTTCATCCAATGTAACGAGCTTTAAGGAAATCCGTGCCTGCTCTGCAAATTCAATGAGATTATCCCGACGTTTCGACTTTTTCATCTCCGGCGCCGCTGCAAGAATCTCTTCTAAGCCACCATATTCATGTATAAGCTGTGCCGCATTTTTGGGGCCAATCCCCGGGACACCTGGAACATTATCGGTACTGTCACCAATCAAAGATTGCGCTGCCGTAACAAGATGCGGTGGTACGCCGAATTTTTTTTCCACCTCAGGAATACCAACAGGTCTTTGCTTCATCGGGTCTTCAAGCTCAACGCCAGGGCGGATGAGTTGCATTAAATCCTTATCAGACGAAATTAATTTGCAATGCTGCCCTCTCGTCACTGCTTCTTTAGCATAGCTCGCCATTAAATCATCGGCTTCCCAGCCTTCCAATTCGATCGGTGGCAGACCAAAGGCCTCCGAAGCCTCACGAATGAGCGCAAATTGAGGGATCAAATCTTCAGGTGCTGGCGGACGATGCGCTTTATATTCTGGATAAATATCGGATCTAAACGTTTTTCGACTGGAATCAAAAACAACACCGACAACCCAATCTGGATGTTTATTGAGAGTTCTTAAGAGTAAATTACAGAAGCCATAAACCGCATTCACAGGGGTTCCATCAGGTGCATTTAAAGGTGGAAAGGCAAAAAAGGCACGAAAAATAAAGCCAGAAGCATCTATGAGTAAGAGCTTTTTAATATCACTTTCCTGCTCTCCGACCTTATCGAAATCATCTAAGCTGCTTAAATTCATCTCGTCTACCATTGCCCTTAATATCCCCTATTCTTTTTCTAAAACTCAGCCTTTAAGACAAATAAAATGACAGCGCATCTTTCTTCTTTCCCTAGCTTTACCAAAGGAAGGCGAGCTTTGTCTTACCTTATTCAAAAGAAAACGCCCCCGGAGAGAGAAAAATGCTAAAATGACTGGTAAAAAGCGTCAAAATCTTTTAGGTAGTAAAAAAAGAAGGCACGCCACCGACATTTTAAAAATGTGTTGGCATTATGGACTCGTAGCTCAGCTGGATAGAGTGTCGCCCTCCGAAGGCGAAGGTCGCGCGTTCGAATCGCGCCGAGTCCACCATGATCTCTCAAAAATTCAAAGTTTTAAGCATGATCAAAAATAATAATGCACTGCCGTTTCTTGATTCTGCCTTTGAAACCCTGATGCTTTTACGTCAAAAATCCCCCATCATTCACAACATCACCAACCAAGTTGCCTCTCAAAGAACAGCTGATATTCTACTTGCCTTAGGGTGTTCCCCGCTTATGGCAGATGAAGATGTTGAAATGAGAGAGATTACAAACATCTCTCAAGCGCTTTCAATCAATATCGGAACCCTTCACACCCGTCAGCTTAAATCCATGCTGAGAGCTGTTGAAAATATGAAACATCACAAGAAACCTTGGGTTCTTGATCCTGTGGGGGTTGGCGCTAGCCTGTTTCGTCGGCAAGCCTGCCGAGATCTCATCATCTTCAAGCCCAATATCATTCGTGGCAATGCGAGTGAGATATTAGCGCTGGCTGGTGAAACAGCTCAAAATGCGGCCATTGATAGTCAAAATAAAGTTGAAGAAGCGCATGATGCTGCTCGTTCCCTCGCTTTAGAGCATAAGAATATCGTCGTTGTTAGCGGCGCAAAAGACTATATCACAAATGGCACTGATTTTTCTCAAAATCAAAATGGCCATCCTTTAATGACAAAAATTACAGCAACAGGATGTGCGCTAAGTTCTGTTCTTGCCGGTTTTTTAACGGAACTGCCTGCTTTTGAAGCCGCAAAAGTAGCCTTTTTAATTTACAATATTTCCGGTGAAATCGCTGCCAAGCTCGCACGTGGCCCTGGTAGTTTCCAAAATTTATTCTTAGACACACTTTTTAATCTTTCAAAAGAACAAATTTACAAAACCTACCTTCTCCCTTCTTAAGAAATTCTTATGACATCCCACACACAACATCTCGAAGGTCTACACGTCATAACGGATAGACACGCTTCTCTTTCTGTTATTGAACAGGCAAAACAAGCGGCCCAAAATGGCGCTTCTGTTATACAGCTCAGAGATAAAATAGCTTCTGATGCGCAAATGATTTTATGGGGAAAAGAAATTTTAAACGCCATCGCTCCCTATCCTTGCCGGCTTATTATCAATGACCGTATTGATGTGGCCATCCAAGTTCAGGCACATGGTCTGCATGTTGGGCAAAAGGATGGAAATATCGAACATATTCGCCAAAAAATTGGCTGCAAGATGATTCTTGGACTTTCTATTACAGCACCTAGGCAGCTAAAATCTATTCCAAAATGTCAGATCGACTATATTGGGGTTGGCCCTTTACGGGCAACCACATCAAAAAAAGACCATGATCTCCCGCTTGGTTTTGAGGGAATCAAAGAAATTATTTCTTTAACCAAATTTCCTGTCATTACCATTGGCGGCATCGTCTTAGAAGATTTATCTCCTTTAAAAAAAGCAGGATCAAAAGGTATTGCTGTTATTAGTGCAATCAGCCAGAATAAAAATCCTTCCGAAGCTATCGCATTATTTTCTCGGACATGGAAAAATTTAGCTTAATACAAACATATCATATCAAATTTTAAGGAATGAACATGGTTGCCAATATTTTAAGCATTGCAGGGTCTGATCCTTCCGGCGGTGCAGGTATTCAGGCAGACCTAAAGGCTATTTCCGCCTCTCATGCTTATGGAATGGCGGTCATTACCTGTTTAACAGCACAGAATACAAAAGGCGTTCAAGAAAGTTTTCCTGTTCCTGCTGATTTCGTTGCAAAACAAATTCAGTCGTTGATAGAAGATATTCATATTGATGCAATCAAAATTGGAATGTTAGGTACCGCAGATATTATAGAGGCGGTTTATAAACAAATTAAAGACCTTACACTCCCAATCATTCTTGATCCTGTCATGATCTCTAAAAGTGGTCATCGCCTCTTACAAGAAAAAGCTCTCAATGTTCTAAAGAAAAAATTACTTCCCCTAGCAACGATCTTAACGCCCAATCTTCCAGAAGCAGCCGATTTATTAGGACAAAAAGAAGCCACCTCTTTAGAAGAAGCGGAAGCCCAAGGAAAATCTTTATTAAAATTCGGCCCCAATGCCATTTTAATGAAAGGGGGGCATTTTGAAGCGCAAGACAGCACAGATTTACTCATTACGCCATCGCAAACACTCGCTATCCCAGGTAAACGTTGGAAAACCAAAAATACGCATGGCACAGGATGCTCTCTCTCCGCTGCTATCGCTAGCCTTTTAGGGCAGGGAAAACCGCTAAGTGAAGCCGTTATCCAAGCAAAAGATTGGCTAAACCATGCGATACAGCATGCCGACTTATTGAAAATTGGTCAGGGTTGCGGTCCTGTTCACCATTTTTATGCGCTTTGGGAAAAAGATGCACGACGAATAGACGATGGCGCATAATTTCTCTTCTTCTAAATTTCTAATGTAAAAATATACCTAGCATTCCAAAAGATTTTTTCTTACTCTTCGCTTTTGCTTACTTAGAAATTTAATTTTCAATATAATAATCAAATAAATTTACTTGGATTTTTCATGCATACTTCACTATGGGATTTCTTTATCGCATCCACGCTCGTAATGGCCTCTCCAGGAACAGATACAGCTCTTGTTTTAAGCAGTACCCTTCGAGAAGGACTAAAAACGGCTTTTGGTGTCATTGCAGGAGTTCTTTTTAGTACTTTTGCTTGGGGAGTAGCAAATGCCCTTGGCCTCTGCGCACTCCTAAAACTTTATCCTCAAGCCTATACGCCCCTTAAATGGGTGGCGGCGATGTGGCTGGCTTGGCTTGGAATTAAAATGTTTCTAC
This sequence comes from Acetobacteraceae bacterium, assembly GCA_004843165.1. Classification (NCBI taxonomy): domain Bacteria; kingdom Pseudomonadati; phylum Pseudomonadota; class Alphaproteobacteria; order Acetobacterales; family Acetobacteraceae; species Acetobacteraceae bacterium. Next base: position 1,737,796 of record CP039459.1, on the reverse strand, counting down.
CAAAAGAAAAAGCTTTTGGTACAGAAATGGAAAATAATCTTGCTAACACACAAGAAGCAGGCCTCTATGCCGGCTTTAAAATTGGCATGGTTACAGATCTTCTCAACCCAGAAACAGGTATTTTTACCCTTACTTTTTTTCCGCCTTTTATTCCAGCCGGAGCCAATCCTCCCCTCTACAGCTTGATGCTGACGTTAATCACAATGGGCGAATGTCTGATTATTTTTAGTGCCTTAGCCCTTCTTGCACGTCCTCTTTCTGGCTTTCTCAAACGCCCTGATATTTCACGCTATCTTGATTGGCTAACAGGTTTCGTCTTTCTCTATCTCTGCCTTAAGCTCCTCACCTCCTCTTAATCTTCCACCTTACCTTAGGTTCCTTTTATGCTATCTGCTTATCTCCTAAAATTTTTCATTGCTGAATCAGCCTTTCAGGTTTCACCCGGCCCAGATATGGCATTGGTACTCCGATCTGCTTTAAAGGGAAATTTGCGCCTGGCATGGGGATGTGTCTTTGGCATTATGATTAGCTCTCTCATTTGGGGAGGTGCAAGTGCGATTGGACTCTGCGCACTCATTGCCGTCTCTCCTAAAATTTTTAATATTTTAGCTATCATTGGCGTTCTCTGGCTGGCATGGCTTGGCATTCAAATGATTATGAGTAAATCAGCCTCTTTTCTCGGAGAGAATAATGAGGGAACGCTCAATCTTGCTGACGGATTTTTCACAGGAATTAAACAAGGGATTGCAACAGATCTTTTAAGCCCGACAACGGCGATCTTTATCCTAACCTTTTTTCCTGCTTTTATTCCCCCTGGTTATAATCCTGCTTATTTTAGCTTGATTTTAGGGGCGATTATGGCACTGGATACCTTGCTTATTTCTGGTGCAATGGTTCTCCTTGCAAACTCTTTTTCCCGTTTTATCTCCAACCCCCGTATCGCACTTTGGATTGATAGAATTGCAGGAATTATCTTCCTCATTATTAGTTATCAACTCTTTCGGGAAACGGCTCTGGATATAAAATTTCTGACATTCCTTCACCATTTTTTCTAAATCTCACAAAGAAATTTTCCCAAAATAAAAAGGAGGCTTAACTTCAACTGAAGTAAGCCTCCTTTTTCTATCTATTTATCCAAAATGAAGAATGACTTTAAACTTCTGGATTAACGAGAGAAGCACGCCCTTCTCTCTTTTGTAAAATTGCACCGAAAACACCAGAAAGAAGAATAATCCCCAATCCAACATAAGTATGAATGGCAGGCATATCTTTAAAGATAATAATGGCAAAAACAGTTGTCCAAATCAGCTGACTATACTGAGCTAAAGTAATCTTAGCCGCAGCAATTTTTTGCGAAGCATAGATTAAGAACAGCTGTGCAAGTGCTGCTAAAAAGCCATAGCCAAAAAGTTCAAGACAAACATCTAAGGAAGAAGGCATGACAAAAGTATTGCCAAAAACAATGCCATCTCCAATGATTGGTCCAAAGACAACAGCAGCGTAAATACTAAGATCATTTGCCTTACCATTTAAGCCTCGCGCAGCCATAATATTAACGCCGGCTGTAAGTGCGACACCAATCGCACAAAGTCCACCAATTCCTAAATCATTAAATTTCCCAGATTGCAATGTTTCCTGAAAAGAAGCAAGAAGATCAGGACCTGCAACCGTAGCAACTCCGACAAGCCCTACTAAAGCAACAACCCATGTGGAAAACGGAACTTTTTCACGTAGAACAACGACCGTTAAAATTGCTGTTACAAGCGGCATTAAAAACATCAATGCCTGAGCTATCGGTAAAGGCAAAAGCATAAAAGCTGTTACAGCCAGCGCCGTCGCAGCAAAGACACAAAATGCACGTAAAAGCCACAATAACCATGCTGTTTTACCAACAGGAAAGAAGGAACGAAATGTGTATTCTTTTTTCCATAAAACAGGAAATAAAAGAATACCGAGCAATCCGCCAAAGAAAGCAACTTCATAAGCAGGCAATCTGTTGTGCAAAAGCTTTGAACAAAGATCACTGGTTGAAAATGTTAAAAACGCAAGCAGTGCTAGGGGCGTTCCCATTCCACTACTGGCCTGATTTATGGAGGGTGTCCGTTCTATTTCGTCACTCATGGTATCCATCTTTCATTTTGATATTATCCAACAAACGCACCTTTCCAAGGTACATTGCTACAATGGCTAAAGAAGATTCATCCGCTTCTTTAACAGGAGAGAAATCATGCGAACGAACCAAAGCAGCATATTCTGGATTAGGCAATCCAGCTTCCTGAAATGAATGACGCAATATTTCCTCTAAGGTACTACTCTTACGTTCCCCGGCTTCAAAAGCAGCACGTACTTTTTGCAATCCTTTAAAAATTTCTGGCGCACGTTTCCGATCTGATTCTGAAAGACGTATATTCCGACTGGAATAAGCCAAGCCATCCTCTTCCCTGACAGTCGGTGCCGTTTTTAAAGAAATTGAAAAATTTAAATTTTTTATTATATCGGCGACAACAGCAACTTGCTGAGCGTCTTTTTGCCCTAGCCAAAGCTCATCGGGACGAACAATATTAAAAAGCTTAGCTAAAATTGTCGTTACCCCGTCAAAATGTCCTGGACGATCCGCCCCCTCCCACATTTGAGCAACTTTACCTGCCAAAACTCTTTTTTCAAAACCGTCTGGATAGATTTCCGCTTCGGAAGGGATAAAAACAATGTCAGGATCATAGGCTTCTAAAAGCGCTAAATCCTTTTTTTCCGTCATTGGATATTTGTCAAAATCCTCTGGCTGATTAAATTGAGAGCGATTAACAAAAATGCTCACAATTGTTTTTTTTCCAGAATTCTTTGCTTGAGAAAGAAGGGAAAGATGCCCTTTATGTAAAGCTCCCATCGTTGGGATAAAGGCAACTTCTTCTTTAAAGGCAGAACGTAATTTCTGAAGTGCCTCTATGGTTCGACAAACTTTCATAATACGTTCCTCTTTTTTCAGAAGAGAGTGATCTCATTTTACTGAAAAATACGCTACGCCGTCAGGGCTTCCTATAAAAATACCCGACGTTAATCTACAAAATAATCCGTGTTCTAGAACGGCTGGTATAGAGTTTAGCCTATCTGATAATATTTGGGGAGATAATATTGCATCAAAAAGGCAATCAAGGATGGGATTATGATTATCAGAATAGAAAATTTGACCGTCTTTTCTATGTCTTAAAGTAATTTCAATTGCTCCACTCTGCACTAAATCCTTTTCCACAGCGCCTAATGCAAAAGCAGGCACCTCCACCGGAACAGCACAATTTTTACCGAGTATCTCTGTTTTTTTTGTAGAATCTGCCACAACAATAAATGTTTCAGCGGCAGAAGCAATGATTTTTTCCCTTAAAAGCGCACCACCATGCCCCTTAATCAGATCCAATGTTCCCATAAGAACCTGATCTGTTCCATCAATCGCAAGTTCAGGTCTTGGACATTCTTTTAAAGAAAGAACTTCAATGCCACAGCGCTTCGCTAATTCTGCTGTCGCTAAAGAGGTTGGAATCCCTTTAATCCCTTTTAAACGTCCATCTTTTAGACGCTGGCCAATTTCTTCTAAAACATAATTACTTGTACTGCCTGTCCCTAAACCTAAGGTCATGCCTGAACGTACAAAATGCGTAACAGCCTCTTTTGCTGCCATTTGCTTCTGAGAAGAAAGGTCACTCATAAAGCATCCGTTGCATTAAGGTCTGCCATAACAAGGAGATTTCCCTCAGAGACAACACAACCCGCAGGAATAGAAGTATCTCCCTCTAAAAGACGGGCAAGCATTTCGCCTTTAGAAGTTCCCTCCACAAGAAAAACAACATTTCTGGTGCTGGCAATCGCAGGGTAAGTTAGTGTAATCCGGCGATGTGGTGCTTCAAGGGGTTTTGAAGTTCCAACCCATGCTGTTTTTTCATTTAGGATCTCATTTTCAGGGAAAAGAGAAGCTGTATGACCATCACCGCCAAGCCCTAATAATACAAGATCAAAAAGAGGTTCTTTTGGATCAAGCGTATTCTTCCCATATTTTTCTCTTAAAAGATTTTCATAAATCTCAGCATCTTTTTCGGGAGAAATACCCTCGGTGGGGATGGGATAAAAATGTTCTCTAGAGATACCACTATTTTTAAAATAGTCCCAAGCCATACTGCCATTATTGTCAGCATGACCCTTCGGAACCCAACGATCATCGACAAAGAAAATTTCAGCATCAGATAAAATAGAAAATCCTTGCTGTGCCTTTTCCTCAATTAAAGCAAATAAACGCCTTGGTGTCGTGCCGCCAGAAATGGCAATGCGAAAAACACGCCCCGCCTTCTTTGCATTTTCAGATGCTTCCTGAATAAAACTTAGCGTCGCTTCTGCTAAAGCCTGAGGATTAGGAAAAACTTCTAAGGTAATCTCTTTATTCATGATTCACTTCTATAATATATGCAATAAAGGCTGAACCTATTTCGCAGCCTCACCAACATCGGAAACAGATGTTGAATTTTCTTTATGACCACCAAAACCGTAGCGCATTGCGGAGAGTGATTTCTCACCGAATGTATTCCCTGAGCGGGAACGGAATCTCGCAAAAAGAGCTGCCGTCATAACAGGTGCAGGAACATCCTCATCAATAGCGGCCTCAACCGTCCAACGTCCCTCACCTGAATCCGCAACAACACCACTAAATTCAGATAATTCTGGAGAGTTTGCGAGCGCCTCTGCTTTTAAATCCAAAAGCCATGAAGTCACAACACTGCCACGACGCCATAATTCTGCGATATCGGCAAGATTAAGGTCATAACGCTCTTTTTCTGGAAGACGGGAAAGATTACGTGATTTAAGAACGTCAAATCCTTCGGCAAATGCCTGCATCATGCCATATTCAATACCGTTATGAATCATTTTTACAAAATGACCGGAACCAGATGGTCCACAGTAAAGATACCCTTCTTCCGCTCGTGGATCATGACGTTCATCTCCACGATGCTTAACAGGCTTAACAGAGCCTTTTCCCGGCGCAAGTGTTTTGAAGATAGGTTCAACTTTGAGGAAAATTTCTTTACGACCACCACACATAAGGCAATAGCCACGCTCTAGCCCCCAAACGCCGCCAGAGGTACCGACATCCAAATAATGAATATTTTTAGTTGCGAAATGATCTGCCCTGCGAATATCATCCTTGAAATAGCTATTACCGCCATCAATAACGATATCTTCTTTTTCTAACAAATCATAAAGAATATCTAAACATTGTTGTGTCGCACTTCCGGCAGGGATCATCACCCAAACAATTTTGGGCCCACCGTCTTTTCCAAGATAACGAACAAGATCCTCAGGAGAAAATGCGGCAACCGCACGGTTTTCCTCACAACGATCTACCGTTTCAGCAATGGCCTGCGGATCGCAGTCCCAAACGACAACCTCGTGCCCATGTCGTGTAAGACGAACTGCAATATTACTGCCCATACGTCCTAAACCGATTATTCCAATCCGCATTTTACCTCTTTTCGGTTTTCTTAATCGTTATCCTTCGCAGAAGTCCCCCACCTCTGCAAAATTTTACATTTTTGACTACAAACTCAATATATCATGAATAGTAAGTTCATAGCTGATCAAGTGCTTTTTTAATATCTTTTTCTATGATTTTTAAGCCCTCAACAAGATTATCTTCGATTTCAATGCGTAAAACCCTTCTCTTAGATTCTGAAAGCGCCTTGTAATCTCCCTGTTCTTGTGTCGCTGAAAGAACAGCAAGCTCTTTTGACTCTTCCGAAGAAAAAGTTTTCTTATTGCAGGTGAGTTGTAAAAATAAACCTACATTTTTACCCCCCTTATAAGCCTGACCTGTTGAATGCAGAAAACGAGGACCCATTTCCAACATAACAGGAACATCCAAAGATTCCTGAAGCAAATGTGCTATTTTTTGCCCGGCTACGGCACTTTCCCTCCCGGTCCAGAATAAAAGGCCAAGGTAATCACCAGCTTTTAGACTTTTAAGGGCCGATTTAAATACTTCAACCGCATTTTTATCTGCTGCAAAAAGCGCCGCACTTGGTGAGGCAAAGCTTAAAAGACCATCCTTTAAAAAATTCTCAACCTCAGGAACTTTGCCTGTTTCATGATAGGCCTTCGCCAAGGCTCTGCTTAATTTTTTACTGGATTCAACATTTGGCTGATCAAAAGGGTTAATGGAAATGACAGAACCTGCAACGGCAATGGCAAACTCCCAAAGATAGAACATCTGTCCAATTTGCTGTGTATTTTCCGGATTGAGAGTGATAGAGGCATTCTTTGCTTTTTCCGGCGCAGAAAGCCCTGCATAAACAACAGTACGGTCAGCCCCTGCTAAAGCTTTTTTTCCCTCTGGAAGAACAGGGAAAATACCTGTCCCTAATTTTCCTGTACTTTCTGCAATCAGCTGCTCCAGCCAAGGGCCAAAGGCTTTTAATTTATCTGAAGCATCAAAAATCAGCTTATCAGCCCCTTGAAGACAAGCTACCCCAAGCGCTGTACCTAAAAGAAGCCCCGGATTTTTTTCAGCTTGGGCTTTTGGGGAGCATGCCTGCATCATTTCAACAGCACCCGCCAACAAAGGCTCAAGATCATATCCTGAAGCGGCAAGCGGTACTAATCCAAAAGCAGAGAAAAGAGAGTAGCGACCGCCAATTTTAGGGTGGCCGTGGAAAATATGAGAAAAACCACGATCTTGGGCAAGCGTTTCCAAAGAGGTGCCGGGATCTGTCACAGCCACGAAATGCGCACCACGTTTGTCTTCCGGGAGAGAGTCTAACTTACCCCAAAAATAATGAAAAAGCGTATTACTTTCTAAAGTTCCACCGGATTTACTTGAAACAATAAATAATGTTTTTAGCGGATCAATCTGCGCTGAAACAGCCTCAACATCACTCGGTACAAGACTATCGAGAACCAACAAAGATGCCGCTTCTTTCTTCTGTTCTAGGAAGGCTTTTAAAGCTTCTGCCCCCAGAGCAGAACCGCCCATTCCAAGTAAAACAACATGCTGCCAATTGTTGGATTCTGCATAAAGCTGTTTCAAACCCTGAGAAAGTTTCGCAGGTTCATCTTCCGGTGCTTTCAGCCATCCAAGCATATGCTCATCAGAATCCCCTTTCCACAAGTTTGAATCTCCGGCCCAAAGATTTGAAATGAGCCCCTTTTCCTTCCATCTTTCCAAAGACTCAGCAAAATGTTTTTTTTGCTCCGTAGGAAGGGAAAAGGAGATCTCTAAAAGAGAGATTGGCGAATTTTGTGGATGAGTATCTGACATCTTTGATTTTCCTCTTATTTTTCTTGAAATTTCTAAAATATGTAGGAAGAAAAATAATCTTGTTTTTCGGGATTAGTTTAACAAACTCTTATCAAAACCCCCAAGCACTTTATTCAATTTTATTTTGACAACGCAAAAGCACTTTGCGAACTAAATCCAACAAATTCTCCTCTGTGAAACCACGGGAACGCGCCAAAATTTCTCCATCACCAGATTCTCCAAAATCCTCAACCGAAAGCATTCCCCCCTCCAAGCCTAAATATTTCCCCCAAGGTTGAGAAACCCCCAGCTCTACCGCAATACGGGCACGAACTGATGACGGTAAAATTTTTTCTTTATACGCTTCGGACTGCTGTTCAAAACATTCAAAGCTTGGGAAAGAAACCAATCGTGCCTTAACATCTGACAAGATAAGTTTTTTCCAAACTTCTTCCGCCAATGCTACCTCGGAGCCACTTGCCATTAGAATACACTCTGGCAGGCCATTTTCATGACAAGCCTCTTTTAAAATATAGGCCCCTTTAGAAACAGGATAATCTGCAATATGCGATGCAGTTAATTGCGGCACTGACTGACGGGAAAAAATCAAAGCAATAGGCGTTCGCTTGGCTTCCATGGCAAAATGCCAAGCCTGTTGTGTCTCACATTCATCCGCAGGCCGAATAACGGTCAGTCCAGGAATAGAACGCAACTGTGCCAACTGCTCAACCGGCTGATGGGTTGGCCCATCTTCACCAACTTTAATCGAGTCTAAGGTAAAAACATAGATAACAGGAAGTTTCATCATGGCAGATAAACGGATTGCCGGATGTATATAATCAAAAAAGGCTAAAAAAGTTCCAACAAACGGACGCAATCCTATCAGAGCGATCCCATTTGCGATCGCTCCCATCCCGGCCTCCCTAACACCAAAATGGAAATTTCGTCCTGTGAAAGAAAAGCCTTCCTTGCCTCCAAAATCTTTTTCATTCGCCAAAAGAGTAAATGTTGAAGGACCAACATCCCCTGCACCGCCTAAGAGAAAGGGTACCGTTTCCGCAATCGCAGATAATATTTTTCCAGAGCTGATACGGGTCGAAACGCTTCCTTTTTCGCTTAGTATTTCTTCAAGGCATTGATCCCAATTTTGAGGCAATTTCCCCTTAAAAATATTTTCTAAACAGAGCGCTTTTTCAGGATTATCTTTTTTAAAAATCTGAAATTTTCGTTGCCATGCTTCATGGGCTTTTTGTCCTCGCAACCCTAAAGTTTCGGCAAAATGCGCAAAAACATCTTGATCCGCTGCAAGAAAATCTTTCCCGTGCCAATTATTCAAGCGATATAAAGTTTGAAGCTCTTCTTTAGTAAGGGTACCGCCATGGGCTCTTTCTGTCCCCTCACGATTTAAAAGACCACGTCCAATACAAGTATGAAGATCAATAAAGGTTGGCCTGTCACGTCCCCGTGTTTTTTTTAGAGCTTGAAGAACAGCTTGCCAGTCCTCTCCATCCTCAACGGTTTCAATATGCCAGCCATAAGCCTTAAAGCGCGCAGTCACATCTTCGCTAAAAGCAAGGGTTGTTTTCCCCTCAATACTCACTTTATTATTATCGTAAATCCAAACAAGATTTCCTAACCCCCAGTGACCGGCGAGAGAAGCTGCTTCGGCACTTATGCCTTCCATCAAATCGCCATCACCGCAAAAGGTAAAAATCCGCTGTTCAAAAAGATTTGAATCTGGGTACGATGCCTGTAGCCATTTCACTCCTGCCGCCATCCCAACCGAAGAGGCACAGCCCTGCCCTAAAGGACCGGTTGTCATTTCAACGCCTAAAGTATGGCCATATTCTGGATGTGCTGGGGTTAAAGAGCCGAGTTTTCGTAATTTTCTAAGCTGTTCAGAGGTTAAATAAGCTTGTCCTTTTGAATCTCTAAACGCAGCCAGATGCATCAAAACATAATAGAGGACAGAGCCATGTCCACCAGAGAGAATAAAACGATCTCTCCCCTCCCATAAAGGATTCGTTGGATCATAAAGGATTTCATGTGCCCATAGAGCATATAAGGCCGGCGCCAAGCCTAAAGGTGCCCCTAAATGTCCCGAACCTGCATGATAAACAGATTCAGCAGACAAGATACGAAGAGCCGCAATCGCTTTTTCCGCCCCGTGAATGTCATGGATAGGATCGTTTCGAACTTTATCCTGCATATTTATGATTATCTTTTCGAGAAAAATATCGTCTTATTTTAAGATTTCAAGCGTTCCGGCCATCGTCTTCTCTAGGAGGTCTTGGTTATCCGCCTCAACCATAACACGCAAAAGAGGCTCTGTACCACTTGGACGCAGGACAAGACGTCCTCTCTCAAGCAAAGAGTTTTTTGCCCAATTTTTTGCCGCTTCTATTTTTTGAGGCAATTCAGGATCATTTTTATCTTTTAAAGGAAGATTAACCATTTTCTGAGGAAAGGGCTGAAAAACACGGAATAACGCACTCGCCTTAGATCCGCTTCCTACAAGGGCTGCTAAAATTTGCAATGCAGCGACCAGTCCATCCCCTGTAAAGCTATAATCTGAAAGAATAATATGCCCAGATTGCTCTCCTCCAATATTGGCACCAAGTTCTCGCATTTTTTGCTGTACATAACGATCACCGACAGAAGTCCGCTCAAGAGAAATATTTTTTTCTGAAAGATATTTTTCCAGTCCAAGATTAGACATTATCGTTGCGACAACGATATTTCCTTTTAAATTGCCTTCTTGCTGAAAAAGCGTTGCAATCAAAGCTAAAATTTGATCCCCATCCACCAAATGGCCTTTTTCATCCGCCATCAATAAGCGATCAGCATCACCATCTAATGCAATACCGCAATGCGCACCTGTTTCAACAACTTTTTGACACATTTTTTCCGGATGGGTGGAGCCTACCCCATCATTGATATTTTCACCATCTGGAGAACAGCCTACTTTAATAACATCCGCACCAAGCTCCCAGAGAACCTTTGGTGCAACTTGATATGCCGCCCCATGAGCGCAATCCACAACAATTTTAAGTCCATCAAGACGAACACCTCTTGGTAAAGAGGATTTCGTAATTTCCATATAACGGCCTGCGGCATCATCAAGACGCCCTGCACGACCTATTTCTTTAGGAAAGGCTAAAGAATCTGTCAGATCTGACAGCATCAACCGCTCAATCTCAATTTCTGCCTCATCCGAAAGTTTAAAACCATCTGGGCCGAATAATTTAATGCCATTATCTTCTGAAGGATTATGAGAGGCTGAAATCACCACACCAAGATCAGCACGCAAGGAACGTGTCAGAGCGGCAACTCCCGGCGTCGGCAAGGGACCTAAAAAAATCACATCCATCCCAACAGAAAGAAATCCCGAAGCCAAAGCACTCTCAAGCATATAGCCCGAAAGACGTGTGTCTTTTCCTAAAACGACCTGATGGCGGCCAGCTGGACGTCTTTGAAAATATAGGCCGGCAGCCTGCCCTAATTTTTGAGCTGTTTCAACGAGTAATGGTGACTGATTTGCCCTGCCACGAAGACCATCTGTCCCAAAAAAACGTCTTTTATGCTGTCCGGCCATAAATTCCCATCCCCTATTCTCATCGCAGGGTTAAAATTATCATTTCACTAATATCTGCATTATCTTTAATGCCTCTCCCTAGATGGGAAAAGGCACTGTTGGTACCGAGGCACGCCGCCCAGAGCTAGAACGGCGAACAACTTCTCCCTCAATAACTGGGGCAGGAATTTCTTCCCCCTTAATAATACTGCCAATTTCATTCCCTGTTAGGGTTTCATGCTCTTGTAATGCGTGGGCAATACGGTGAAGCGCTTCAATATTATCCAAAATCAACTGACGACTTGTTGCGTAAGCATCATCGATTAAGGATTTGACTTCCTTATCGACTTCACGTGCTGTTTGCTCAGAAATATTACGCTGTTGCGCCATGGAATGCCCTAAAAAGACTTCTTGGCCACCATCATAACCAACCATTCCTAGCGTATCGCTCATTCCCCACTGCATAATCATACGGCGCGCAATATCTGTGGCGCCTTTAATATCTCCCGAAGCGCCGGCACTTACTTCGTCACGTCCAAAGATAATCTCCTCAGCGACACGCCCGCCCATCGCAATGACCAAACGTGCAAGACACCATTTGCGACTATAGGAAACATTATCTTTTTCTGGCAGGGTCATCACCATCCCCAACGCCTGTCCACGGGGAACAATCGTTGCTTTATGAATCGCATCACTGCCAGGCATGAGATAGGCACAAAGCGCATGCCCTCCCTCATGATAAGCTGTCATTTTCTTTTCTTCTGCCGTCATCACCATAGAACGACGTTCTGCCCCCATCATCACCTTGTCTTTCGCCTCTTCAAACTGAATCATTGAGACAAGTTTATGATCTTGACGTGCGGCAAAAAGCGCAGCTTCATTTACTAAATTAGCCAAATCAGCACCGGAAAAACCTGGTGTACCCCGAGCAATAATTCTAGCATCAACATCGGAAGAAATCGGCAATTTTTTCATGTGAACACGTAAGATCTTCTCACGGCCGCTCACGTCAGGATTTGGCACGACAACCTGCCTGTCAAAACGTCCTGGACGTAATAAAGCAGGATCAAGAACATCCGGACGGTTTGTCGCGGCAATGAGGATGACCCCTTCATTACTTTCAAAACCATCCATTTCTACCAACATTTGGTTCAGTGTCTGCTCACGCTCATCATTTCCTCCGCCAAGACCAGCGCCACGATGACGGCCAACGGCATCAATCTCATCAATAAAAATAATGCATGGTGCGGATTTCTTACCTTGCTCAAACATATCACGGACACGGGATGCCCCAACGCCCACAAACATCTCAACAAAATCAGATCCTGAAATACTAAAAAATGGGACACTTGCCTCACCTGCAACAGATCTTGCAAGAAGTGTTTTACCCGTACCTGGAGGACCTACCAAAAGAACGCCTTTTGGAATTTTTCCGCCCAAGCGTGTGAATTTCTGAGGATCTTTAAGGAAATCAACAACTTCCTCAAGTTCAGCTTTTGCCTCATCAATTCCGGCGACATCTGCAAAAGTAACCTTCCCTTGCTTTTCCGTTAAAAGCTTTGCACGGGATTTACCAAACCCCATCGCGCCACGTGCCCCACCGGATTGCATCTGGCGAAAAACCATAAAACACAAACCAAGAAGAAGTAGAATTGGCAACCAAGCGGAAATATAATGCATGAAAGGATTTTCATCATTTTCCGGCGGCTTCGCAAGCTCGACCTTTACCCCTGCACTCACAAGATGCTGTGGTAAAGTTGGGTCTAAGGGCGCATAGGTTTCAAATGTTTTATCATTTGTAAACTGGCCTGAAATATTTTGATCATGAATAACAACAGAACGCACCTGATGCTGGTCAACGTCATGTAGAAATTCAGAAAAACTCATTTGCTCAGATGGATGGTGACGATTCCCAGACTGAAAGACACTGAGTAGCAACAGTCCTGATGAAATCAAAATAACCCAGAGGGCAACATTGCGTCCGATATTTTTCATTTAAAACCCATACATCCAAAAATACTCAATCCTAAGATATATTCTGATGCCATCTCATATCTAGAGGAAAGATAAAAATTCTTATCTCTAAGCAATATAGGGGTTTCTCTTTAAAAATTAAGGATAAAAAACGAAATCTTTGACAATTTTATCTTTTTTTTATGTGAATAAGATCACAAAAATCACTTCCAGCCCATTTATAACGGTATTTTTGATAGAGAAAATCCCTTGACCTCTGTATACAAACAAAAGAAAAATATTTTTCAAGGACAATCTGTCTTTAATATCCCTTTAAAATTTATAAAAATAGGATCAAGATCTTGGCTAATTCCGTAAATCCTGAAAGTGTTTTATTCCCAGAAGGCTGGGTTGATGAGGTTGAAGTTCTTTTTGATGATAAATGCTTTTCCATTGCAAAAATAACAAAAGGTAAATGGAAGAATGGTACAGGTATCCGTTGGAGCGGTGCGCCAGGGACATCTAGTTGTCCAACTGGACGACATGGAAATCCTCTTTGGTTTATGCTTCCGGGCAACAATGAAGCCAGAAAGAAACTCATAGAGGTTTTAGAAACACTTATCACAGAAGATAAGTAAAAACTGCCTTTACGCTAACGATTACATTTTCTGAAAACGATTTTCTTCCTTTATTAAGCAGAAGTATCCTTAAAGACACCTTTGCTAAAGAAGGCTTTTTTGATCAACACTAATATGCAATCCAGCATATTATTTCTAATAAGGTGACAAACCATCGCCTTATTAGAAACGCTAATCACAACATCAACGCTCTAATAAAGTTCTTTACACCTAATTAATGCTAAAAAATCATTTCCAGCCCATTTAAAGGATAATTTAGGAAAAGATTTTAAAGTCCCTTTTTTTTCCACGGTGCCTAAAAATTCTTCTCCCTTCCAAAGAGACGGCAAGGATTGTGCGACTTCCAATGGCAAGTCTCTTTCCCTTAAACGCTCTTTTAAATTTCCCAAAGGGCGAACCTCTATTTCTGGATCCTCAAAATGCTCGCCTTCCCAAGCCCAGACCCCTCCCCATAAAGAAGAAGTTTCATAATTTTGAGAATATAAATCCTGTAAAGAAATCACTGGAAGATCTCGCATCTCCCGAACAAGGAGAAACGTTGGCTGAGAATAAGTTTCTCTTTTGAAAAATTTTTTAAGCTGCACACCGCCAAGCGTTCCAAAACGATCCATATAGAGACGAGATACTGCTGAAAAAGCAGGCGGATGCGGAGAGGCAGAAATGAGCTGAATAGCATATCTTAAAAGCGTCAGAGCCGTTTTTTTCGAGACATTTGTCCAAAATGAAATAGAGATTTCAGCCCAGCCGGCATCTTCATGCCATTGGAAATGTTTTCTCCACGCTTCAAAGAGTGCATATCGCTCAAAAACAATATTACAGCGTGCCAAACCGGAAAGATGACGCATTTTTTGGCGCTCATCTTTCGAAATATCCTGGCGCACCCTAACCCGTTCATAGTGACGATTTTGATTAGAGGGATCTTCACACCAATTTACTTTATTGCGGATCAAAGTCGCCTGTAAACGTGCTCTAGAAATGGGCAGTAAAGGACGCAAAACAAAAAGATCTTTATCTTTTACAAGCGGCTGTATCCCGGCTAAACCGAAATTTCCACTTTTTTTCCGCCAACGCATATAAAGCGTTTCATCTTGATCCCCTTGATGATGCGCTAAAGCAATTAAATTTGTTTGGCGCTCTCGGGCTATTTTATGAAAAGCTTCAAACCTTGCGCCTCTCGCGCGCTCCTGAACCCCAGTCCCTTTTGGATAATAATCAGGATTTATGCGAATAATGCTCGTTTCAATGCCAAGTTTAGAAAGGCGCTCTGCTGTTAGCTTTGCCTCTTCTGAAGATTCTGTACGCAGCCCATGATCTACAATCACAGCAAAAACATCCATAAAGCGAGAGGCTAAATAAGCCAAAGCCATAGAATCCGTTCCGCCGGAAACCCCAATGAGCAAGGGAGATTTTTGAGAATTTAATAGCCCTAAATAGGGGCGCATAAGTCCAGAAAATTCCAAATCTGAAACAGGTAAAATATCCTGAATTTGAAATCTCCTTTTAGAACATTCAATTATTGGGCACCCTTTAAAAAGCGCCCAACAAATCAATCCATTAGCCGCAATGATACTGCGTCTGCACCCGAGAAACTTCTGCCTTAAAAGAAGGTGCCGGATGTGGAAATTCTTTATTTACTTTAGAAAGCGCTTCACAGGCCGCTTGATGATCTCCAAGTGCATGCATAGATTGTGCTGTTCCTAAAAGCGCATGCGGCGCTACAGAAGATTTTGGGGCCAGCTTGTAGGAATCATAATAAGCAACTGCCGCCTTACTCCAAACCTTTTCACCAGCTAGTGATTGCGCCAGCAAATATTGCGCATCCACTCTCCCTGATTTTGGCGCTTTATCGAGAGCTTTACGTGATAATGTTTCCGCTTTGCTGTAATTTTTTTGCGCTTTTGCACTCCGTGCCGCACTGATTAAACCTGAAAAGCTTTCATCAATGGTTTTTACTGCAGGGCGAGCTGGAACCGCTGCGGGCACCACATTAGGTGAAGAATGGGAAACTTGGAATTTTAGATCATCAAGACGCTTGTCATAGCTTGCCTGCATCGTTGAAACTTGCTTTTGCAAAACATCAACAGACCCTTGAAGATTTCGAATACGATCCTCTTGGTCATTTACACGTTCTAACAAGCGTGAAATCATATCACTTTGCGTGCTGGCAACAGATTTCTGTCTTACAATTTTATTTTTTGCAGCCAATTCCTCTGCCGGAGTCATCGCAATAGGATGCTTAACAGTTTCATCGAGAACCGGCGGCTCTCCCCCGACATTTGAAGAATCACTCGGCACGTCTGGCACTTCATCCAAGATACGCCGTTGATCTGTTGGCGGGAGCGAAGACGCTCTTACGGCAGAGCGATGCTCTGCCGTAAGGCGCTCATTATTCGCAGCAATAGAGGAACGACTGACATCCTCCTGCTCCTGCCCAAAAGCTACTGTCCCAAAACATAGCGTTAAAGGAAGAGCTAACACCGCAGCAGAAATTGTACGGCGTATAAAGAAGTCACATTTTTGTGGCATCAGTTCTCTCTACTTGCAAATAAAATTAACGAACGCTTGTGATAGCGTTTCTGTTTGCAGACCATGCTTCTGGTGTATCACCGTCAAGCGCTGGACGTTCTTTACCATAAGAAATGGTTTTAATACGGGAACTGGCAACACCTTTAGCTTCAAGATAATCACGCGCTGCATTTGCACGACGTGCACCAAGTGCCAAGTTATATTCCTGTGTTCCACGATCATCGCAGTTACCGGCGATAATAATGTTTACTTTTGGATATTGCGCAAGCCATGCTGCCTGTTTATCCAAAGTCACTTTATCAGCATCTGTTAGACGATTCTGATTGAGTGCGTAGTAAACACGATCCCCAGCTGTGGCAACCAAGTCTGCTTCGGAGCCCGGTGTAACGACAGCAGCAGAAGTTGTTGTTTCTGTAGATGTTGTTGTTACTGTATTGTCAGAAACTTCTGTTGATTGGTCCTGGATGTCGTGACGATGGTGATGATGGCCAGAGCAACCGACGAGAAGCATACCAAGCGCTGTTGCGCCCAAAACTTTAAAATTCATGAACTCACCCTAGTTCTAATGTGACGAAAACGCCTTTGAAAGTAGAAATTCCTGTTACTTACAGCAACATATTCCACCTCCCCATAAAAGGCTTTTGAAGCCTTATCTGTCAAGCCGATAAATTTCCACAAATCAGGAAAGACAAATAAATTCAACATCAATCCTTTGGTTTAATCTCGTCTTGGAGACCAAGCGGGATCTGAAGCGAGTGTTGCTGTTGGAATAACACGCTCATTATAACCCGTTATATCAATCGTTGCTAATTGAGAATTAAAACCTGCCCCTTGCGAACCAGCAGCTGTTTGCTTGCAAAAAGTTAAAACACGTCCATTGGGACAGAAACTCGCCCCCTCAACGGTAAAGCCTTGCGTTAAAATCCGCTCTCCCGTGCCATCTGGATGCATAATACCTAAAGAGAAGCCATTGCCGTTAATTCTGGTAAAGGCAATCAAGTCCCCTGACGGCGCCCATACTGGAGAGCCATATCGGCCATTCCCGTAGGATATCCGTTTTGCAGGCCCACCTGCGGCAGGCATAATATAAAGCTGAGGCGAGCCGCCACGATCAGAGTTAAAGACGATTTGACTACCATCCGGGCTAAAGCATGGACTTGTATCAATTACGCCAGGCGCATGGGATAAACGACGCTGCTGCCGGGTCTTTACATCAATAATATACATGTCAGAGCCGCCGGAGCGTGTTGTTTCTGCCAGAATTAAAAATTTTCCATCTGGTGAAAATCGAGGGGCATAAGACATTCCCTCAAACTCGCCCATCAAGCTTTGATTACCTGTTTGAAGGTCATAAAGATAAACACGTGGTCTATCACCCGCATAAGACAAAAAGGCGATCTGATCTTTTATCGGATTAAATCTTGGTTCCAGCGTCAGCCAGCGCCCATCTGTTAAAAAATGCTGGTTTGCACCGTCATAATCCATAATTGCAAGACGTGTTGTCTGCTTATGTCGAGGCCCCGATAAGGCGATATAAGCGACACGTGTATCGAAATAGCCGACCTCTCCTAAAAGGCGCTGATAAATAACATCTGCAATAATATGCGCAATCCGCCGAGAACTTCTCATAGAAGCTGAGTAGGAAGTACCTTGCAATTGCTTAGCAGCCGGCGCATCCCATAAACGCATCTCAACAGTCAGCTGATCGCCAGAAACGGTAATCTTTCCCGTAACAACGGCGCGCACGCCGCGACGTGTCATTGCCGTAAAATCTGGTGGTACATTTGCCGGCAAAAAACCACCACTGACAACACGGAACAATCCCGTGGAAGCGAGGTCTCCTGCAATAATCGCTGAAATTGTTTGCCCTTCTGGCGAGCCAAAATCTGTTAGAACGAGAGGAATTGGTGCTTGGCGCGCCTGATCAACCGTGATTTCCGGCGCTCCCTCTTCTTTTTTGGAAACATGCGCAGCTTGCGCTGTTAAAGCGCTTAAGGGGCTAATCATAACCCCAGCCAAGCTCAAACCGCCAAGCATTTTTCGGCGTGATAAGTCAGACAACAGGGGGGATTGAGAAAAAGAAGAAAAATCCATTGATATACTCCGACGAGCTTCCTCGGCTATGTAACACATTCTCTTTCCGCTTTAGCACGTTCTTATCCAAAAAGTGAATCCGAAATGCTAAAATTAAGGCCGAAAGACAAATTTAAAGACATGTTCTTCACCGAGCATCCGTGCCGGCAAAGGTAGTTTTGAGCAAGCTGGGCTAAGAACTGCGTCCCTCGCACGCTCTGCAAAAGCACGATAAACAGGATCAGATTGCATTTTTTCTGCTGTTTCTGGCGCAAAATCAGCAATGCGCACAACCCCTTCTGTATCTGTTGTAATGCTTAAATGTGCTTGAAAAGTTTCATAGCCACTGCTGCCTGTATCCTGTTCATAACAACGACGAACAGAAGATCCCATTGCCTTTTGCTCTCCAGAAGTTAAAGCTCTCGTATCACCATCGGGATTCCCCCCACCCTTTGTCGTTCCCCCCGGCGTTGGATTAGGATGCGCTTTTGGTGGTGCCTTCTGTTTTTCTTCCGAGCGAAAATTTTCAATCGAAGCTAAAAGCGAGTGGCTGTCTGAAGCCATTTTAGAGGCGGCCTTCTCCTGTTTTGTCTCAGAAGGCGGTGTTTTAATCGGTGGTTTATCTATGTTATTTTTAGGACCTTTGACAGCAGCCGGTTTTTCTATTTCCTTTTTTTGAGGCGATTTTGTTAATGCCAAATCGTCTTTTTCCGGTGAAGGTGGTATTTTTTTCTGATCTGAAGGTCGCTCCTTCGCATCCGGTGAGGCTGGCGAAGGTGGTGGCGGTGGTGTTGAGGGCGGTGGCGGTTCTGGCGGCTTTTCTGTCGGCGGCACAGGTGAATGCGGTGCCGCAATATCCTTTTCAGAAGGCGGCTCTGGCGTCTTTTTTAAATTTTTTGATTTTACAGCCGTTGTCTTTGTATGTCCGTCATCAAAAACCATTTCCACAGGTTGTGCCGGCTGTTCCTCTTTATGAAAAAAAGAAAAGCCAACAAAAAGAAAAGTTAAAAAAAATGCGCCATGTAAAAGGAAGGAGAAAGAAATCCCTCCTCCCCATGATTCACGAACTCTTTTTTTCTCATCATCTCCGGACATAAAAAGATCAGCCCCTTCTTATGATGTCGGTGGCTGCTGCGCTAAAAGTGCAACATGCGTAAAGCCTGCGGAGGTTACTTTCCCCATTAGGCCCATCACTCTCCCATAGTCAATCTTTGCATCCGCCCTAACAAAAATACGATGTGCCGTATCACCATGAGAGGCCTGTTGCAAAGTCGGAACAATATTTTCCAACGTCACAGGGTTATCTCCAACAAAAACAGAACCATCATTCTTTAAAGAAACGGTGATCGGTTTTGAATCTGTGTTAATCGGCGTTGCACTTGCTTTTGGCAGATCAACATTAACCCCTGTTGTCATCATCGGTGCTGTTACCATAAAAATAATCAGCAGAACGAGCATCACATCCACCAAAGGTGTCACGTTAATAGCCGTTTCAAACTTCTTCTTTTTACGTGTTCTTCTGATCGCCATTCTTAAAAATCCACCTTTTATAATTTGTGGGATTTTGGCTCTTCCGCCTGTCGTGACAAAATCGCAGCAAATTCAGTTCCGAATGCATCCATTCTATCTTCAAAATCCGAGAGGCCGGCACTGAAAAAATTATAAGCCATATAGGCTGGAATGGCCGTAACAAGCCCAATGGCTGTTGCAAAGAGCGCTTCGGAAATTCCTGGCGCAACAACAGAAAGATTTGTACTGTGCATTTGGCCAATAGCTTGGAAAGAGACCATAATTCCCCAAACTGTGCCAAAAAGACCGATAAAAGGCGCAACCGGCCCCACTGTTGCAAGAAAAACCATATTTCGCCCAAGTCTTTCGCTTTCACGACTGATGGTCACGGAAATAGCTTGCTCAATGCGCTCTCTCACAGTCAAAGAAGACATATTAATCCCTGCGATACGAGAAGAACGACGCCACTCTCCCATTGCAGCAGAAAAAATAGCTGCGATCGGATGTACCGGGCGACTTCCTTCTTCTTCGTAAAGCTGATCTAAGGAAGCCCCCGACCAGAATTTTTCTTCAAACTGATTAGCTTCTTTATTAACCCGAATAAGAAGAAGCGATTTTTGAAAAACAATCGCCCAAACAAGAATACTAAAAAGTAAGAGCGTCGCCATTACGAATTTAACCGCAACCGATGCATGCATGAAAAGTACAAAAGGCGATAAACCGCCTGAACCCAAAACCGCTTGATTAACTTGATCCACGTTCTCTCCTATTGCCACTAAACGCTTTCAACAGCCATTATCCTATTGCCTGATTCGCTTCCTTAATTCTCTGCCTAAGCGCTTCTGGCGGATACTCCCCATTCCAAACATGCCGCAAAGCCAATCTTAAATCTTCCGGCGGCTTTGTACATAGACGCAATGTTTTGCAATCAATCAAAACAAGCTCCACTTTTAAACGGGCAGCAACCTTATTTTTCGTAAGGTTAAAAATTTCCTGCTCGACAATCACCCGCATCGCCTTTTCTTCAATCATGCGATTACGGACTTCCCCCTCATCATCAAGCTCCATCGGATCATAATAACGAATTTCGAGCTGGCGCACGACAAAACCAAGATTGCGTTTTTCTGCAAGCTCTTTTGGCGGAAAACCAGCCATACGCAAGGTTTCACCACGTGAGCGCTCTGCAAACATCAGATAGCGCGCATGGTAGACGATGCCACCTGCATCTGTATCTTCATAGTAGATTCGAAATTTATATTTTTCTGTTTCCATTAAATAAGCCCCCTTTGTGGCGGAATAATGCCTAAAATTTTCCAAGTTTTATCGCCGATCATTCGCCCCTTTGCTGTTCTCACGACCAACCCTTCTTGTATTAAATATGGCTCAACAACTTCTTCTAAAGTGTCACGCCCCTCTGCCAAGGCGGCAGCAAGTGTTTCGATTCCAACAGGCCCCCCAGCATGAAAGGAAGCGATCCTACGCAAGTAACGCAAATCCATCGCATCCAAACCATTCGCATCCACACCTAAACGAATGAGCGCACGATCCGCAATATCTTTTCCAACAGTCTCATGCCCCGCAACGGCTGCAAAATCCCTTACCCGTCTCAAAAGACGCCCTGCAATTCGAGGCGTTCCACGAGAACGGCGGGCGATTTCATGCGCACCTTCTGGCATTAAATGCATCCCTGTTTTAGCCGCATTGGCCATGACAATCGTTGTCAAATCCTCTGTTTTATAAAATTCTAAACGAATAGGGATACCAAAACGATCTCTAAAAGGTGTCGCCAGCAAGCCTGAACGTGTTGTTGCGCCTACCAGGGTGAAAGGCGGAAGATCAATTTTAACGGAGTGCGCTCCAGGCCCTGTACCAATGACAAGATCTAACTGAAAATCTTCCATTGCCGGATACAGAACCTCTTCAATCGCCGGTTGCAAACGATGAATTTCATCAATAAAAAGTACATCATGCGGCTGTAAGTTTGTTAAAATTGCAGCCAAATCCCCTGCACGCTGAATCACAGGTCCTGAGGTTGAGCGAAAACCGACTCCCAACTCTTTGGCAACAATCTGCGCCAATGTTGTTTTACCTAAGCCGGGCGGACCATGTAACAGAACGTGATCCAAGGCTTCCCCACGTTCTTTTGCTGCCTCAACAAAAATTTGTAAATTTTCACGTGCGGCTTTCTGTCCAATAAATTCCTGTAAATTTTGGGGACGTAAAGCAGCCTCTGTGCGAATTTCAGGTAAATCAATCACCTGAGGGTCTAATGCATCAAGACGATCTTCCATTTAACCAAGCTCTTTGAGGCAAAGACGTAGAAAATCAGACGTTGATAAATCATCCCCTTGCGCTTCTGAAACTTTTTGAAAGGCTTTTTCCGCTTCATTTTTACGAAAACCCAGCCCTTCCAAAGCCGAAATCACATCATCACTTTGAAGTTTGGAGGCTGTTTTTTGAGGTGTTTTTATTTCTTTTGCAGGCAATTCAGACAAAGGAACAGGTGGTAACGGCCGAGCGCCAAGCTCTAGCACAAGGCGTGCAGCCAAGCGTGGCCCCACACCAGCAGCTCTTGAGAAAACCTTTTTATCCTGTTCTTGCACGGCAAGATAAAGTTCCGCAGGGGAAGAAACGGACAAAAGCGCCAGAGCAACTTTTGCTCCCACCCCCTGAACATCAAGAAGACGGCGAAACCATTGCTGTTCCGTTCTGTCAGAAAAACCAAATAATAAAAAAGCATCTTCACGCACAATGGTTTCAATTAACAAGGTGCATTCATTTAAATTTTCTGAGATTTTATCTAATGTTCTTGAGGAAACTGAGACAAGATAGCCAACACCATTGACATCCAATAAACATTCACCTGTCTCAAGAATGTCTGCCTGTCCCCGCAATCTTCCAATCATGCACTCACCCTCCCCCGTGCAATACGTAAATTTGTCGCACGACGATATGCGTGACAAACTGCCATAGCCAAGGCATCTGCGGCATCTGCACGTTTTAACGTCGCCCCCGGCAGCAAATGCTTAATCATCAACATAACTTGCTGTTTTGTCGCCTGCCCTGTTCCAACAACCGCCAACTTAACCTCTTTTGCCCCATATTCTGCGACAAGAAGCCCTTTCTGCGTCGGCACAAGCAAAGCCATAGCACGAGCATAGCCTAACTTAAGCGTGGCAGCACCATTGACATTAACATAGGTTTCTTCAACTGCAGCCTCTTGCGGAGAGTAGGTTTCGATAACCTTTTCAATCCCCTCATAAAGAGCACATAAACGTTCCGGAACAGACATGCTGCTATCTGTCACCAAAACACCATCCGCAATATGTGAAATACGATTTCCAACAGCCTCAATAATGCCCCAGCCAAGAAATCTCAAACCAGGATCAAGCCCTAAAAGACGTACGGAACCGGAAGATCTTCCTGAAACTGGGGAAAATGAGGAGATTTTATTCAGAAAACTCTGCCTTTATTTCATCGGAAAGATCAAAATTTGCATAGACAGTCTGAACATCATCATTGTCCTCCAGCGCATCTATCAATTTAAGTGCCGTCCGAGCCTGATCCCCATCTAAAACAATTGTATTTTTAGGACGCCAATCAAGCTTTGCAGAACGAGGCTCTCCCAATGTTTTTTCAAGAGCCTCTCTCACTGCCATTAAGGTATCCGGACTGGTCAAGATTTCGTGGTTTTCTTCATCTTGCTCTGCATTTTCAGCACCAGCTTCAATCGCAGCCTCTAAGATTTCCTCTTCACTTCCGATAGAAAGTGGATAAACAATGGCGCCAACACGATCAAACATGAAAGAAACTGAATTATCTTCGCCCAATGATCCGCCATGTTTAGAGAAAGCCGCACGCACATCCGAGGCCGTCCGGTTGCGATTATCTGTCAAGCCCTCAACAATGACAGCAATGCCGCCTGGACCATACCCCTCATAGCGAACGGCTGTATAATCTTCGCCGCCACCTTCCCCAGATGCCTTCTTAATGGCGCGATCAATATTATCTTTTGGCATATTAACATCACGTGCCGCAATAATAGCGCTACGCAAACGGGGATTCATTGCAGGATCAGGTAATCCCTCTTTTGTCGCAACAGTAATTTCACGAAGCACCTTTGCAAAATCACGTGCCCGACGTGCGTCCTGCGCCCCTTTACGGTGCATAATGTTCTTAAATTTGGAATGACCTGCCATAAAAACCCTTAATATACATTTTCAAATAAAAATCAGATAAAACTTTCTTTACGCAATGCGGCCACAGCAATGCTTATATTTCGCACCTGAGCCACAAGGGCATAATGCGTTTCTTGATAGACTTGTCTCATCTTGTGAGAACATTTGCACGCTAGCTGGCGGTTCTTGCTGGAAAGATAGCGCATCCTCCCTGCTGACTTCAGACTCTGCAAACGGATTTTCTGAAACCGTACGCATGCGACTCAAAGAGGAAAGAACACGCCGGCGCAACTCCTCTAACATAAAGCCAAACATTTGAAAGGCTTCCTGCTTATATTCGTTCAGAGGATCTTTTTGACCATAAGCACGTAAACCAATCCCCTGACGCAAACGATCCAAACCGTGGAGATGCTCTTTCCATACGGCATCAAATGAGGTCAAAAGAACATGTTTTTCTAAAAGATGAATCGTTTCTTCACCAATAGAATCAATAATCTTCTGATAAGATTCCGTTACTTCTTCCTCTAAACGGGAAAGCAGAATTTCCTCATCCATTTCATCTTCAAGAATCCAAGATTCTAAATCCAAATCCAATGCAAAAATTTCTGCAATCTCTTTTTTGAGATCTGAAATCTCCCACGATTCAGGGAAAGTCTTTTCTGGAATGTGCGTATCCAAAAGATCTTCAAGAATACGTGTTCGCATCTCTATAATGATCTCGGAAACATTCCCTGATTCCATATATTCTCGACGTTGCGCATACACTTCTTTACGCTGATCGTTCATAACATCATCGTATTTCAATGTATTTTTACGCATATCAAAATTACGTGCTTCAACTTTTTTCTGTGCTTTTTCCAGTGCTTTGTTGAGCCAAGGATGAATAATCGCCTCGCCTTCCTTTAGGCCTAATTTTTGCATCATCGCGCCCATACGGCCAGTTGCAAAAATACGAATAAGATCATCTTCTAAAGAAAGGAAGAATCTGGAATTTCCAGGATCTCCTTGACGTCCGGAACGTCCACGAAGCTGATTGTCAACACGACGACTTTCATGTCGTTCGGTACCGATCACATAAAGGCCGCCTGCTTTCTGAACAATTTTCTGCCCCTCTTTGACTTGCGCCATAACAGCATCTTCGATCGCTTTTTTACGCTCTTCCGTCTGTTCTTCTTCTGGCAGATCTTTCAAAAGCTCTTTAATCATTAAGTCAGGATTCCCGCCTAATTTAATGTCTGTGCCACGCCCTGCCATATTCGTTGCAATTGTAATTGCACCGGGAGAGCCCGCTTGCGCAATAATACTCGCCTCACGTTCGTGGTGGCGGGCATTAAGCACATTATGCAATACCCTTCGCTCAACCAACAGCTCGGATAAACGCTCACTTTTCTCGATGGAGGTTGTCCCAACGAGAACAGGCTGACCTGTTGCATGAATTTCTTCAATAAGATTAGCCACTGCATTGAATTTTTGTATCTCTGTGAGATAAATTTCATCATCTGAATCAGCACGCTGAACAGGCAGATTTGTCGGAATTTCAATAACACGTAAATTGTAAATTTCGGCAAACTCATTTGCCTCCGTCATTGCTGTTCCTGTCATGCCTGACAATTTTGGATAAAGACGGAAATAATTTTGAAACGTGATCGAAGCCAGTGTCTGGTTTTCTTTTTGAATTTCAACGCCTTCTTTTGCTTCCAGCGCTTGATGCAACCCTTCTGAGTAACGGCGGCCATCCATCATGCGGCCTGTAAATTCATCAATCAAAATAACTTTATTATCTCGAACGATATAATCCACATCACGTGCAAATAACGTGTGCGCCCTCAAAGATTGCTGGACATGGTGCACAACCTCAACATTTTGAGCATCGTAAAGCCCACCCGTCAAAACACCCTTTTCAAGAAGGGTATTTTCAATTTTTTCAACCCCAGCCTCGGTCAAAATGACCGTACGAAGCTTTTCATCTTTTTCGTACGTTGTCATATCTTTTGATAAGACAGCCATAATCTTATCAACCTGACGATAAAGCTCTGAACTATCTTCGGCGGGACCAGAAATAATTAGAGGTGTCCGGGCTTCATCAATAAGAATACTGTCAACTTCATCCACGATGGCATGAAAAAAGGGTCGTTGAACCATTTCTTCAAGCGTGTATTTCATGTTGTCACGAAGGTAATCAAATCCGAATTCATTATTCGTACCGTATGTAATATCGGCATGATAAGCCGCACGACGTTCCTCATCCGAAAGATTCGGAACGATAACCCCCGTGGAAAGCCCCAAAAACTGATAGAGAACCGACATTTCAGATGCATCTCGAGAGGCAAGATAATCATTAACGGTAACGACATGAACGCCTTTTCCGGCGAGGGCGTTTAAATAAACAGCCAATGTTGCAACAAGGGTTTTTCCCTCCCCTGTCCGCATCTCGGCAATGCGCCCATCATGTAAAACCATGCCGCCGATGAGCTGCACATCAAAATGCCGCATTCCAAGTACCCTGCGGGAAGCCTCACGGCAAACAGCAAAAGCCTCACACTGCAAATCTTCTAAAGTCTCACCCTTTGCCAGCCGCTCACGAAACAGAAGCGTTTTCTGCTGAAGCTCTGCGTCAGATAAAGCCCGGATTTCGTCCTCTAAGGCATTTATATGCGTGACACGCTTTTGATAAATTTTAAGAGCGCGATCATTGGCTGATCCAAAGAGGGTATGGGCAAAACGTGCGAACATAAATATCCAAACTGTGAACCTGACAAACTCCCTGAACCATCAGGGCATGTAAGAAAAAGCCGCTAGCAAAACTTTTTTCAATATCAATAACGTATTGTTTAAAGTAAGATCAAAGCCCAAAACATTCTTTTTACATGGGCTAAGCGCAATCAGCTCTCTATTAAATCTTGTTATAAATCTTGTTGCTTTTATAACCTTAAATAATGCTAAATAACAATAACAACGCACTTTATTCTAATTTCGGAGTGCTTTACAAAAAAAATGGTGACCCCTAAGCTGGTAATCAAGTGCCTTCTATGCGATCCTCAAAAAACATTGAGAATTATTATGCATTCTAGGTTACCATCTTAACTCTGACAGGCTTGCGATATTTCAGATTTCAGGCTCTTTCAATAAAAATATGTTTTTGAGGCAATTAATGATCCGCAAATATGCTTTTAACTCTGCTCTTACTTCCTTAAGATGGACTTTCTTGGCGGCTGTCGCTATTGCCCCCATCTCCTTTGGCAGTGCGATGGCAGAAGAACCTGCGGCAACCGCAGCATCCGCAATTAATAATCCTAGCGCCAATCCTTCCTCACCTGTTGCAACCGTGAACGGTGAAAAAATCACCTTAGAGGATGTTAAGAAAACAATTGCAGCGCTTCCTCCTGAGGCACGCCAACTTCAAGCAACAATGATCACACCGCTTGTTGTCGATCAGTTAATTGAGCAAAAAGCGATTGAAACAGCTGCTAAAAAAGATGGTCTTGAGAAAAAACCTGAAGTTCAGGCAGCCATGAAAGCAGCTTCTGACACCGTTTTGCAGAATGCCTACCTTGAAAAGCAAGTTGCGCCTAAAATTTCTGAAAAAACAATGAAGGCTTATTATCAGTCCCATTATGTTGACCAGAAACCTGAAGAAGAAGTGCATGCGCGCCATATTCTTGTCGATACAGAATCCGAAGCACAAAACATCATTAAAGAACTCAAAGGCGGTGCTGATTTTGCTCAGCTAGCAGCTAAAGATTCAAAAGATAAAGGCTCTGCCGGTACAGATGGCGGTGACCTCGGCTGGTTTAAAAAAGGCGATATGCTTCCAGCCTTCTCACAAGCAGCTTTCTCTTTGAAAAAAGGCGAAATTTCTCCAAAACCAGTTCATACACAATATGGCTGGCACGTCATTCAAGTTCTTGGAACGAGAACAGCGCCTATTCCTGCTTATAATCAAGTTCAAGATGATATTCGCCGTAATATTGTCCGTGACGAAGTTAAAGTTGTTATCCAAAAAGCCGTCGCAGACGTTAAAGTTGTCCGCTATGATGCAAACGGAAACCCACTTCCAGCTTCTTCAAAAAAATAACGCTTTTATATGACAAACAAATCCCCCTTACAGAAGCCTCTGCCTTTTTTCATGCCTCTTGAGGGGGTTACGTTTGGAACAGCACAGACCAACAGTCGCTACCGAAATCGAGATGATCTTTTACTCGTTTATTTCGACTCTCCAGCCTCTGTTGGTGGTGTTTTTACCTCGAACCAATGTCCCGGAATCCCTGTTACATGGTGCCGAGAATGTCTCTCTCACCCTCACAATTTTGCAAGAGCCCTCCTCGTCAATGCCGGTAATGCAAATGTTTTAACCGGGAAAGAAGGGAAAGAAGCCGCCTCGCTTTGTGCTCAAAAAATTTCCAAAATTTTTGACATTCCAATTGAAAGTATTTTTCTAGGATCAACAGGGGTCATTGGAGAGGCTTTTCCTACAAATTCTATTCTCAAAGCGATTTTGCCTGCGAAATTAAGTCTATCTCCCATGAACTGGGAAAAAGCGGCACGTGCCATTATGACCACCGATACCTTTCCAAAAGGTGCTGTCGGTTGCGCCTATATTGGCAATACAAAAGTTAAAATTCAGGGATTTGTCAAAGGATCAGGCATGATTGCGCCAAATATGGCAACAATGCTCGCCTATATCTTTACAGATGCAACCCTGCCCTCTTCTATTTTACAACAAATTATTTCAGAAGCCGCAGAAGAGAGCTTCAATGCGATCACGGTAGATTCTGACACTTCTACCTCTGACATGGCTCTTTGTTTTGCTTTGAACAAAGCACAAAATCCTCAGCCTAAAAATTTGGACGATCCTATTCTCTCTGATTTTCGAAGAAAAATAAGAGAGATCACCACAGAACTTGCCCTCCTTGTTTTAAAAGATGGTGAAGGCGTTTCTCGCCTTATGCATGTCAAAGTGGTCGAAGCATCTTCTCGAGATGATGCAAAAAAAATCGCTTTTTCGATTGCGAATTCCCCCCTTGTTAAAACAGCACTTGCAGGGGCTGATCCAAATTGGGGTCGAATTGCAATGGCAATCGGTAAATCAGGTGTTAAAATTGATTTTCAACATGTCAGGATTTCTTTTTGCGGGATTGATGTCGCTGCTGCTGGAGAATGCCTCTCTTATGACGAATCTTTCCTCCAAAAAAAGATGCGTACGGTAGAGGTTCCGATTGTCGTCTCCCTTGGGAATGGACAGGCAGAAGCTGAGGTTTGGGGATGTGACCTTACAAAAACCTATATTGATATCAACGCCGCATATCGAAGCTAATCAGCACGCAACGAAATTCGATGGAAGAATATTCCTTTCAGTGTAAATTTGTATTAAGCTGGATCGACTTTAATTTATCCTCCACCCAATTTTCTGGATTTTTTCCAGAAAGAATTATGCCTAAATTAAAAGGAATACCGTGCCCAACGCTGATAAAACCACTAAAAAAATCGTTGTTTTAGGGGGTGGCATTGGAGGAATGAATGTTCTTAGAAAATTAAAAGATCTTAAGAATATTTCTGCAACCCTCATCGATCCTCACCTCTTTCACATTTGTAAACCTGCCTTGCACGAGGTAGCCGCTGGCTCTCTCGCACCTAAAGATAACGGATTCCCCTTCACAGAACTTGCCCGAAAATTTAACTTTAATTTTATCCAAGCAAAGTCCCAATCTATTGACACAAATACACGCACTATTCAGCTCTCGACAGGTGACGTGATTGACTATGATTGGCTTGTCATCGCCTGTGGCGCTGTTCCAAATGTTTTCCACATTGAAGGTGTTGAAGAGCACGCTTATTTTTTAAATAACACTGCAGATGCAGATGATATTTATAAAAAAGTGCAAATTGGCGTCCGTGCAGCCTCTCAGCAAAAACGTTCTTTTAAAGTGGCTGTGATTGGTGGCGGCCCGACAGGCGTTCAGTTGACAGCAGAGCTCTACAAAACTTTTGCAAAAAGACATTCCCCTTCAATTGACGTAAGCATTGTCGAAGGGGCTCCGAAACTCTTACCGAGCTTTGCTGAAAATATCGGTCTGAATGCCGCAAAACGACTGGCACAATTACCGGTTAATGTGTGTCTTAATGCGCAAGTTTCCAAAGCGACACCGGAGGGAATTTTTCTCAAAGATGAAACTTTTATTCCTGCGGATATGGTCATTTGGACAGCCGGCGTAAAAGCAAATACAAGCCTTAAAGTCTTACTTCCCGATTTTGAGTTTGCCCGAAATGGCGCTTTGGTTGTGAGAAATACGCTTCAAACAACAAAAGATCCCCGTATTTTGGCTGTCGGTGACTGCGCCTTTATTGCAGATAAACCGCTTCCACCAACAGCGCAAGTTGCCCGTAAAGAAGGCATCTACGTTCAGCAAACAGCTCTTCCGGCACTTCTTGAAGGAAAAACGCCAGAATCATTTGTTTATCAAGACCAAGGGAGTATTGTTGTTTTAGCGCAATATGCTGGCTGGGCTGAACTTCCCTCTGGGAAAACCTATGGTGGAAAAGGTCTAGGCAATTGTTTTGCACATTTTTTGCATAATTGTCTTTTTATACGCCAGCAATATGAACTTGGTGGCCTTTCTTTTGTTGTAAAGAAATTTCTAAAAAAGAAATTGTCCTAGGTCTAATCCGATAAGGAAGAAACGTATGTTTTCTAAAGGTAAAGAAATAAAATCCTTAGCCGCGGATATAGCAGCTCAAAAATTCTTTCAGAAAATAGAGCCCCCTATCCAGCAGCAAGGCTTTGCCTTTCTTCCAGCTAAGGAAACATGCGCCCTTATTGAAAAACTTGGCGGATCTCCTGCGGACTGGAATCTTTTTACAGAAAGCTGGAATGATCTTGGAAAAGATAAATTTATGGCCGATGGCGGACGTTACCGCCGTCGTCGCTATGGTGTTTTTTCTCTCAAAGAAAATGAAATCATCTCCAAACCGCATCAGCCCCACTATCAAAGCCATGATTACAATCCTTTAAACGGCGGTATAGAACGTTGGTTTGATCCGATTAATGAAGAAATTAAAGAAAGCTCTGCCCTCCGGGCTACTTTAAAACTTGTTTGGACTCTTGCAGAAACATTTACAAATAGATCAGAAATACCAGATTCTTGGCATGCCGAAATACATCAATACCGTATTGAAGCCAACCAATCCGAAAAGGGACATCCTGCGCCAGAAGGATTGCACCGTGATGGTGTTGACTGGGTTTTTGTGCTGATGATTAAGCGCCATAATGTCAAAGAAGGCACAACGAGTATTTATGATTTGGACAAGACAAAAAAACTTGCCGAATTTACACTCTTTGAGCCCTTTGATGCGGCTTTTGTCAATGACCACCGTGTTTATCACGGTGTTACAGCCATTGAACCTGAAAATATCGATGAACCTGCTGCACGAGATGTTCTTGTCATTACGCTTCGTCACGAATAAAATCATGATATGAAACATCTTTCTAAATGCTTTGCGGCACCTTTTCTTCTTTCTTGCTTTCTGCTCCCTGGCCTTAGCTCTGCTGCGACGGTTCACCTTAGCAGACATCCTGGAAGTGATTTGGAAAAAATAGCTTCCTCTCTCAATTCTGATCTGATCAAAGATAGTCAAATGCATGGCGAAAAGCCTGTTATTTTTACAACATCAATGCATTTAGGAGATAGCAAAGAGCCAGCAGCTTTGTTTGTAAGCATCCAATCAGGGCGCCTTTGCGGCGCCGCTGGGTGCGCTACCTCCATTTACCTTTTAGAAAAAGGCCAATGGACAACCATTTTAGATGACATTAATGGCGAAATTTCCACCTTATCAGAACGGCATAAAGGCATGCTGGATATTCTCGTTGATAAAACAGATAAATGGATCTGGGATGGTCAACGTTATGTCGAGGTATCTGGGGCGAACAACTAACGCTTTTTCCGTAATGCTTTGATTTCACAGGGGCCGATAATATCTTTGAGAGTGGATTGATTCATCTTCTCCAGAAAAGTAGCCTGCGCCTCTGCCAGCAAAGATTTTAAATGACAGCCTGCCGATAAAATACAAAAAAGATTTTTTTCTTCCTTTGTGATACTTTCATCCATGCAACGAAGTAAATTTCCGCCTTCATCAAGATAGCGAATAACCTCTCCCAAACGGATTTCACTCGCTAAACGTGCAATTTTAATCCCGCCGTTACGACCACGGAGAGAGACGACATATTTTCCTTTAACCAAATGCGTAATGATTTTTTTGACATGGTTTAAAGGGATATCATAGGCTTCTGCAACATCAGCCGCCGAAACCAATTCTCCTTCTCTTACGGCCAAATAAATTAAAATTCGACACCCATAATCTGTTTGTAACGTCAATCGCATACATTTCTCTTCTAAATAAGGAGGAAATACAAAACTCTTTTATATCCCTCTATAGACAGATTTTTTTTATTTCTTAAGCTTCAAGGACTTATGAAAGTGCATTTCGCCCTTTACGGAATGATATCTCTAAGCAACTCTAGTTAAAGGCTTTTACAGCCTTATGGACGAATCGACAAAATTCTGAAGTTCTAACCTTCTTTTATTCCCGAACTTCTTAACGCCTATAAAGGAAAATACAGGCATGTATCGTAATCAACGCTATATAGGACTGTTTATTAAAAGCACTCTAATTATTATCATAGCAGGGATTGTTGGTATCGTTTTGCTCTCTCAACATAATCAGCTCGAAGACCAAAAAGAATCTTATGATCGTCTCAGTAAGAAAGCTGACAGCCTAGAAGTGAAATACAACGCCCTCCAAGATGAAGATGCTGCAAAGCAAAAATTTGCCGAGCAAGTAACAAACTGGATCGGGGATTTAAAACAATATGATGCAAAGCAGAGCTCAACTCTTTCCTTCCATCCTCCTTCCATTTTTTGGGCTCTTCCTCTTTGCCAGCAGAATCATGAATATGTTCATGTTATAAAAAATGTGGTCTCACCACTAAAACCCGTTAAAGTAAAATCTGACCAATTGGGTGAGCAACAGAATCAGCTTTTCTCCTCTTTTGCCAAGGACGAAGTTAAAAAATGAATAAATATCTTTTACTACTTTCTGTAGGGCTTTTGTCTGGCTGTGCGGTTTCCACATATCACCGGGTAACCATTCCACCGGAGGAACAGGAACGTGAGAATATTGCACCTCCGCCTTCCTTGAAACATGTCAATTGGGAGGAAATTCGTTACGGCAATAAAACCTATTACGCCATTGATAAAAGTAATATGGAAATCCTTGATGGCAACTTAAGTGCGATGACGGATTACCAAAAAACAACTTTCGATGCGTTCCAAGCTTATCAGGCAAAACATCCGATAAAATCGACGAAAATTATTCGTCATAAAAATTTCGGGAATGCTCTTCTCCAATGGTGGTTGGGATGTGATCAAAAAGAATATCAGGACACGCAAGTGTGCCAGAAATTCATTACACCGCCGGATTATGTCCCGCCACCAACACCGCCTAAATTAACACGAGAGCAAAAAGAGCAGAAAAAAGCAGAAAGAGAGGCTGCTAAAAAGCTTGAAAAGCAATTGCGTGAGGAAGGGAAAGCCCCTGCTTCCGTCAAGACGGAACTTAAAACAGAGGCACCCGCCGGTTTTGTTGCGCCACCACAGTTAGAGACACCGACAGCGACGACGACTATCCAATCAGCGCCTGTTCAAAATCTTCCACCAGCACCTGCTGCGCCAGCCTCTAACTCTGCGCCAGCACCCCTTACATCTGCTTCTAAGCCAGCTCCGGCACAAGCAGCGTCAAAGAAATGATTTTTATCGCAGGTTAGTACTTTTATGTTGCCCTCTATTCTTTTTGTCTGCACAGGAAACATTTGCCGTTCCCCTTTAGCAGAAATTTCAATGAGAATAGAGGCTTCTAAAAGGGGGCTAACCTGCGATATTGATTCTGCTGCAACAGGACGATGGAATCTACATGAGCGTCCAGATTTTCGGGCTCAGAATATTATTCAAAAATATCACCCCTCCCAAATACTGGCGATGGAACAACTCTCTTCCCGCCAGGTTACCAAAGAGGATTTTCTGCGTTTTACACATATGATTGCACTCGATCAAACGCATTTTGACTGGCTCAAAAAGGAAAAGCCACAGAACGCAAACCCACATATTTCTCTTTTGATGGAATATCTTCCGCAGACAACAGATAAAAATGTGCCAGACCCTTATTTTGGATCTGAAAATGACTTTGAATATTCTTGGTCTTTAATCAAAGAAGCTTGTTCTGAATTAGCCATAGCGCTATTTGATAGATAATAACCCTCCAATTCCCAATGAGAATATAATGCCCCTCCATCCCCACAGCTCTGAAGTTCTCCTTTTAGACGAGGGCTTTGAGGCGCTTATAGACAAGAATCTCTTTCCTTTCACCATGCGTTACCTCAATGAAGCCGGTGAGCTGACGCAAAGCCAAAATATAAAAGCAATTATTACGAATGGTGCGATTGGCTTACCTGAAAAACTCTTCGACAATCTTCCCGCTTTAGAAATGATTTCTGTTTTTGGTGTTGGTATTGATCGTATTCCCCTAGAAAAAGTGAGAGATAAAAAAATAAAAATCTCCACAACAGGCAGCATAAGTGCTGATGAAGTTGCAGATAGTGCCCTCATGTTTCTTCTCAATCTGAAACGCAATTTTTTAAAAAATACAGCATGGATGAAAGATGGCTCATGGGAAAAAATGGGAGAGCCGCCTCTCGGACATTCAGTCAAAAACGCCAAAATTGGCATTGTCGGCTTTGGTTCTATCGGCCAAGCTATTGCCCACAGGGTAAAAGCACTTGGTGCCTCTGTCCGCTATTATAATCGTTCAGATCGTGGCGCTAGCTTTCAACGGGAGGCGAGCCTAGAGAGGCTTGCAGAATGGTCTGATTCTCTTATTCTTGCTATTGCGGGAACAGAAGAAACATCCCATTTAATTGATGAAAATATTTTAAAAAAACTAGGGCAAAATGGATTACTCATCAATATTGCCAGAGGCAGTGTTATTGATGAAATCGCCCTCATAAGCGCCTTAAAACATAAAATTATCAAAGGGGCTGGGTTAGATGTTTTCCAGACAGAGCC
Source organism: Acetobacteraceae bacterium (assembly GCA_004843165.1). Classification (NCBI taxonomy): domain Bacteria; kingdom Pseudomonadati; phylum Pseudomonadota; class Alphaproteobacteria; order Acetobacterales; family Acetobacteraceae; species Acetobacteraceae bacterium. The sequence continues at coordinate 1,702,964 of CP039459.1, read as the reverse complement.
TCAAATCAATCCTGAATTTTATACACTTTCCAATTGTATTCTTCAGCCGCACCAAGGCTCAGCTGCTTTGGAGACCCGACAAGCTATGGCAATGAATGTTATTGATAATTTAAAAGCATATTTTATGCATAAACCGCTTCTGACACCGCTCAAAGGATTTTCCTGATATGTTCAACCCCACGCAGAAAAAAATGGGACTGCTTTTAGGATCAACGCTTCTTATCTTAACAGGATGTGATACGAACCCTGTCAGAGATGTCCATCCACTTACCAATATTCCTTTTGCAAGTAGCTACCCTATTGGTGAAGATGGCAGTTCTCATTATGGGCCTGCACGTTCCAAAAGCTATTGTGCAGATTGTGGGCTAAGAATCCCACGTCCGACACAAAAAACCTCTATAGCAAGAGGTCCTGACGGAGAACCTTTATAATTATCCGGAGAATTGTTGCTGAACCATTTTTTCAGAAAGGCTGAATTCTGGATCAAAAAGCAATGTTGCCTCGATAGAAAGATCCATCCGAGCAGAGACCTCTACCACATCCCTAATTTCACGTGAATCTGCAACTGCAGCGGCAGGACGTTTATCCGTTTCGGAAAGGATAAATTTCACCGAAGACCCCATAGGTAGAAGTGCTCCTCCCCAATGACGAGGATTGGTTGGTGCAATAGGCGTCAGCGGCAAAATATTTGCATTCAAAGGAACGATTGGACCTCTGACAGAATAATTATAAGCGGTCGAACCTGCGGGTGTTGAAAGAATAACACCATCGCTTTTTAAATCAAAAAGGCGTGTGCGTCCGTCAACTTCGATACGGGTACGGATGGTTTGGTGGCTTTGTCTAAAAATAAAAATATCATTAAAACCAAGCGCTTCCTGTACTGTGCCATCCACCTTCTTTACGCTCATTCGTAAGGGCGAGATTTTGACAGGCTGTGCATCCAAAAGCCTTTTTTTCAAATCATCTGTATGGCTTAAAGGTGTATTGAGTAAAAAGCCAACTGTTCCATAATTAATCCCATAAACAGGAATTTTCCGTGAGGAGATACGATGAAGTGTTTCTAAAAGAAAACCATCTCCCCCCAAGCAAACAATTATATCTGCCTGCTCTATTGAATAGTTTCCATAAGCTTCGACCAAAGCTTCTGTCGCTTTGCTTGCTTTTGGCGTTTTAGAATGCAGAAAGGCGATTTTGAACACCAAATGAATTCATCCTAAGAAAAAATGACAGGTAAGAACTATAATGGCGGTGTAGGACGAACCCCACCAATGATAACATCATAAACATTCGATCCGGGATGTGCCCCTTTACGAACATCACCAACATTAGGACAAACCGCATCATCATTTGGTAAGAGAACTGCAACCGCCCAAAATTGTTTCTCTTTAATTCCTGCCAGCCCTTTTACTTTGAGGGGCTGATTTAAACGGGCATAGGGCAATAACGCCTCTGGCAGAATAACATCTGTCCCGTCAGAAATGATAACCCCATCTCCGCTAATTCTCGTCACCGTTCCAGTTTTTAAGGCAAGAGTATCAACGTCAAACTGACAAGGTGCAGCAAAAACAGTCGTATCAAAAAGAAGACCAGCGGCCATAAGAGCGGAAAGCCCCATGACCGCCAAAGCCTTTTTAGAGTGTATTTTAAAAGAAGAAATAAACACCCTAAACCTCTATTTTAGGCAACAAGTTTCAAACGCTTTGCACGCGCATGAATTTCTTTTGCATCGGCACCACCGCTTGTGAGCCATGATCCGCCAACAGCAATCACTTTAGAAAGTTCTAACCATTGAGCATAATCATTTTCACTAATGCCGCCAGAAGGCATCCACTCGATTTCAGGGAAAACAGAGGCATAGCCTTTAAGCGTTTTAATACCGCCCAATGCGCCTGCAGGGAAGAATTTTAACCAATTAATCCCAAGATCTCTGGCTTGCATAATATCTGTAGAGGTTGCAACACCCGGCAGATAAGGCACATTAAGTCTTTCTGCCTCTTTTGCAACACCAGCGCTGAGACCTGGGCTTACGAGAAAAGTTGCACCGGCATCAACAGCTTTTTTTGCAAGTTCTGCATCCAAAACTGTCCCTGCGCCGACAACGGCGCCTTCAATACGTGACATTTCCTTAATGGACTGAAGACCAGCCTCTGTCCGAAGAGTCACTTCTAAAAGCTTGACGCCTGCCGTAACAAGCGCCTCCCCGACAGCATGTGCTTGCGCAGCATCATCAAGAGTTAAAACAGGCACGATAGGAGAGGTTTTAACAACCTCTTTAATTTTATTCACAGGCATTATTTTTTCCTTTGTTCTAAATTAAAGATCGCGACCTGTTAAACCACCATGAAGCGCTTCAATCTCTTCATCCATAAGATGAAGCATCGAAGATGCGCCATCCTCTGGCAAAGCCGGAGCGGAATGACGGAAAATCGCAAAAAGTTCACGACCGGTTCCCTCAACTTCAGGAACAGGAATCTGAGGTTTACGCTCTGCCCATTCTTTTTCATCAACACGTGCAGATAGCTCACCTGTTTTACCGCAAAGACGGACGACATCACCATCTCTTAAAAGAGAGATTGGCCCACCGGTAACCGCCTCTGGATAAACGTGAAGTGCAGAAGGGACTTTACCACTGGCACCGGACATTCTGCCATCTGTTACAACAGCAACATGACGGCCTTCATCCTGAAGAACACCAAGAAGCGGCATCAGACGATGAAGTTCAGGCATACCATTTGCCTGTGGTCCTTGACCCCTTAAGACAATAACAACATCTTTATTCAATTCACCATTTTCATAGGCATCGACAACAGCTTGCTGTGTTTCGAAAACACGGCATGGCGCTTCAACACTTTGATGTTCTGGCTGAACGGCACTGATTTTATAAACACCACGTCCCAAATTACCTTTAAGCATCAACATACCGCCATCTTTTTGAAACGGATTATCGATTGGACGGATAATGTCCTCATCTCCAGAAGTTTTTCTTTCTGCGTAAACAAGCTTACCATTGTCATCCAAATTTGCTTCTAAGCAATAAGCTTTATAACCGTCTTCGGAAACAGTGCAAATATCGTGTAAAAGACCGCCCTTCATCAGTTGGTTGATCACAAAAGGAAGACCGCCGGCCTTACGGAAAGCATTCACATCCGCCGGACCATTTGGATAAACACGGCAAAGAAGCGGAACTTCTTTGGAAAGACGTTCAAAATCCTCCCATGTCACTTTAATTCCTGCAGCACGTGCAATTGCAGGAATGTGCATGGTCAAATTCGTAGAACCCCCTGTTGCCATCAAACCAACAATTGCATTCACAATCGCACGTTCATCAACGCATTCTGCCAATGTACGCTCATCACTGCCAAAATGACTCATTTTTGCCAAACGATGGGTTGAGTTACGAATCATTTCCTGGCGCAATTTTGTGTCTGCATTGACGAAAGAACCGTCTGGCATCATCAAACCCATAACTTCTACAAGCATTTGGTTACTATTTGCCGTGCCGTAGAAAGTACAGGTTCCAGGAGCGTGATAAGATTCCATCTCTGCTTTTAGCAGCTCGTCTTTGCCAATTTTTTTCTGTGCATAAAGCTGACGAATACGGATTTTTTCTTTATTTGGAAGACCGGAAGTCATTGGGCCTGCCGGGAAGAACATTGTGGGCAGATGTCCAAAACGCAATGCACCGATCAAAAGACCTGGGACAATTTTATCGCAAACACCCAACAAAGCAACCGCATCGAACATACCATGGCTCAGACCGATAGCGGTAGAGAGTGCAATTGTCTCTCTTGAGAAGAGAGACAGATCCATCCCTTCCTGCCCTTGAGTAACCCCATCGCACATCGCTGGAACGCCGCCGGCAACCTGAGCTGTTGCCCCTGCTTCGCGGGCGAAAATACGCATTTGATTAGGATAGTTTGCATAAGGCTGATGTGCTGAAAGTACATCATTGTAAGAGGTGATAATACCAATATTTGGCGTACGGTCTGCAATCAAAGCAGGCTTATCATCACTGCAAGCGGCAACAGCATGCGCTAAATTGCCGCAAGCCAATTTAGGACGAGAAATTCCCTTTTCCTTATTCCGCTTCATCAGTTGCAAATAAGCAGTACGCGTTTTTGCGGATCTTTTCCGAATATCAGCGGTAACCGCTTCAACAACTGGATTTAGCGACATAAAACCTCTCCTCTATATTTCCTCGTTAGGGCTTCTTCAATATTGCCACGAGGTTTAAAAAACAGACTTACCTCATCTTCCTCACGCATGTAGGTGCGATCTTACACATCTACAATCTTTATCTGCGTAAAAGATTATTATGTCTTATTAGATTTTATAGAAAAATCAGTTTTTGATGACATAAAATCTGAAGCTAGGGTCATCTTTGTAGATCTAGATTCCTGTGCAATATATCAGCGTTTTCTTTTTGAGACTATGAAAAAGAAAAATGAAAAATTATTTTTCTCTTTCTGAAATTTCAGCCAATCCTTGCTTAAAAACCTGAAGATCCTGCCACATAGACTGACGCATTCTCGCAGAATTTTTCAAGCGGGCAGGAGAGATCAATGGAAAAATATTTATTTTTTCCTCCATCCCTAAAAAAGAAACCTTATGCCAACGCCCTCTTACAGAAGAAAGACGGAAGGAAGGACGCAAAAAACGCTTTACGCCCCCCTCCGTTTCATCCTGCGGCACATTATCCAAAAGCATACGTGCCGATAAGCTACCAAAAGTAACAATCCATTTTGGTGCGTTCAACACAATCATCCGTTTCAGCAGGGGAACACATGCCTCAACCTCTTCGGGTAATGGATCTCGTCCACCTGGCGGGCGCCAAGGCAAGGCTGGTGCTGATCCAAGCGCCTCTAAAGAAAGTCCAACAGAGAGAAAAAGCCGCCGCATTAAAAGCCCCTCATCGCCTACCAATATCTTTCCTGCTCTTTCAGATTCCTGAGAAATTTCTGAACTGACAAAAAAACCACCGCCCTTTATGCCTGTTGCGCCTTTAATATCGTTTAAAGCTGTTTGAGCTAAACCTGCACCACCAAATGATCTTGCACATGCTAAGGCGTCTTCAATCGTCTGCGTTTCTTGAAGCTTAAGCGTCAAATCCTTGATTGAAATTTGCGAAACAGGGGCTCTCGCAATATTGACTTTTGGCGGCGCATCTAAAAGGGCACGTGCTGTTTGTGAAAGCGGTTTCTTTTGTGAACTATTCCCAATAGCAGAGAGTCTCTCTTCTACGAAGACTCCTGAAGCATGAGAGGATAAGAATGAAAAAGGATTGGTTTTTTGCTCTGTTTCTTCGTATTTCTCTGCCGAAAGACCCGGAAGTGCATCAAAAACATCTGAGACTCCCCAATCCATTTGACAGGCTAAGGCAGCGTGTAAATCTACAATAGAAAAAGCGGAAGAATTCTCCCAAGAAGCGCATAAAGCTGCCGAATTTTTCTCTTCCAATGCTTTTTGATCGACAAGATTTTGCATCCCCAGCTGAACCTTCCAAAAATCTCCGTAAACGCCCTTTCTTTTAAGGAAGAAAGTCTCAAAAACGTTAATTCTTTTTTCATAAAATCAAATTATAAGCATATAATACATAGAATCATTTAAGAAAAAGTTATTCTTTTTCAGAAGATCCTTTACGTTCCGCCAACTTAAATCATTGATGAAAGGTTTTTCAGCATTTCTTCGCTTCACTCCATTGCCCCTGCGAAAATTAATTTCTTTCTCCATGTCACAGCTCGGCGGAAGGATGGCTATCATGAACTTGATAGCCTAACCGTTTTTGCGAAATACGGGGACAATATTTCCCTTGAGGAAAATCCAACAAAAAGGCATGATTCTCTTCATATTTCCGGCGATTTTGCAGATATTCTTAACGCTGAAAAAAACATTTCTTCAAACTCCGTCCTGAAAGCCTGTCGCATTTGGCGAGAAGCCGCTCAAGAACAAAATATCTCTCTGCCCTTCTTTAACTGTTTCCTTGAAAAAAATCTTCCCGTTGCAGCCGGTATTGGCGGCGGTAGCGCAGATGCCTCCGCCACCCTAAACTTACTCCGCCAATTTTATCCAATCCCCCATCTGAAAGAAGCAGATTATAGGGCACTCGCCCTTAAACTAGGCGCTGACGGACCTGTCACGATAGATTCAATGCCAAAAAGAATGCAGGGTATTGGTGAAATTCTAACAAAAATTTCAAATTTTCCAGAACTTGGAATTCTACTGGTTAATCCTCGCATTAAAGTCAGCACACCTGCAATTTTTAAAAAATTAAAGATTGAAAAGCTTCAACGGGTAATTTTTCCTGAATTCCCTACGAATGGATGGGAAAACGCAGAAAGCTTATTTTCTTTTCTCAACCAAACACGCAATGATTTACAGTTGCCAGCCATCCGACTGGTACCAGAAATTCAAAAACTTCTTTCTCAGCTCAAGACGCTTCCTGCTTGCCAAATTGCAAGAATGAGTGGCTCTGGCGCTACGTGCTTTGCTCTTTTTAAGACAAAAGACGATGCCATGAAGGCTGGGAAGATTTTACGTTCTTCCCCTAATACACCTCAAAATTGGTGGATCTGGAGCGGAGAAACCTACCCTAGTAAACAAAATCCAATGAAAGATTTCTAATGGTACAAAACTTCACTGCTTCGGAACCAACGACACATTTTGATATTTGCATCAATGGCGCTGGCCCTATTGGGGCTGTTCTCGGCATTTCTCTCGCCCAAAAAGGCCTCAAGGTTCTAATGTTGGAGCGGCGCAAACTTCCGCTGAACAGAATTCTTGCTCAAGATGGCAGAGCCTATGCCCTCAATGCCCGCATTCGTCCGCTTTTAGAAAAAACAAAAATTTGGGAAAATTTTTCCAATCTTCCGCAAGCCATCAATATCATTCATGTCAAAGATTGCTTCAAACCTGCTTTCTCTTGGCTAAAAAATATGGAAGGCTTTTCTTTTCTTCCAAGTGACCTCCCAAAAAAAGAACCTTTTGGCTGGATGGTGGAGGCCGCTGATCTTTTACCGGCCATTACACACGCCCTAAAAACTTGCCCTAATTTGACCGTCCTCTCTCCCTATACGGCAAAATTCGACTTTAAAACATCACAAGAGAAAGTATATATCTCCGCCCAAAAAGAAGATGCTGTAGAGATAGAAAACTTTACAGCCGCTTTAGTCATTGCCGCAGATGGTAGAAAATCACAGTTACGTGAACAGGTCGGCATTGACCTCACAATCATCCCCTATCATAAAGATGCGCTTGTCACTTTAATTGCTCACGAACATGCGCATCAAGGGAGTGCCTTAGAAAATTTCTTACCTGAAGGTCCTTTCGCACGTCTTCCCCTCCAAGGCATGGAAAATCATCCGCATTGTTCCGCAATTGTCTGGACAGATACTCCAGAATGGATCGCACGCCTAAAAAGCCTTCCAGAAAAATCTTTTTTAAATCTGCTTCGTCCCAAACTTGAAAAAGAGCTGGGGGAAATTTCCAATATTGGCCCACGCTGGACATATCCGCTGTGCTCTCAATATGCGCATAAATATATCGCATCGAGGCTTGCGCTTATCGGTGATAGCGCACATGGCCTTCATCCCGTTGCGGGTCAGGGAATGAATTTAGGATTTAGGGATGTCTCTGTTCTCAAAAAGATTTTAACAGAGGCCTTTTCCAGAGGGGAGGATCTCGGTTCTGATAAAATTCTCAAAACATATCAACGCAAAACACGCCCCTATAATATGGCGTTGCTCGCCTCTTGCGATTTAATGGAGCGCTCTTTTAGTAGCTCAAATCCTATTCTCAGAGCAGGACGTCAGGCAACGCTTGGCCTCTTTAAGAAAATTCCTGCCCTGCGAAAAATGATCGCCAAGCAATCCCTTGGAAAAGGAGAAGGATGACCCCTTAAGGTCATCCCACTTCTTTTATTTTCCATTATCAATAACGCCAAATTCCCAGACGGTTGTCGCATGATAAGCGTCTGCTGGCGTAATAATGATAGAGGGGAAGTTCGGATGGTGCAGAGAATCGGGGAAACCACCTGATTCAAGAGCAATTCCATCTGTTTGACGGTAAGTTTTCCCAGATGTGCCGACATAGCCACCATCCAAAGAATTCCCTGTATAAGCAATAATTCCCGGCTCCGTTGTCGAAATTCTTAAGGCACGGCCTGAGCGTGGATCTGCTAAAATAGCGGCAGGACGTGGCTCCTCGCCATAGGCACCATTTAAAACAAAATTCTCATCTAAGCCGTGATGCCATAGCATTTGATTTTCTGATAAATTTAAACGCTCGCGCAACAAAATTGGCTTACGATAATCAAAGACACTGCCCTCAACAGGTAAAATATGCCCTGTTGGGATAAGGGAAATATCTGTTGGCGTATAGCGATCTGCAAAAACCTGTAAAGTTTCCGATGCTATGGAGCCTGACCCTTCCCCATTAAGATTCCAATAAGTATGGTTTGTCATACTAAGAGGTGTTTTTTTATCTGTTGTCGCCTTATATTCCAACGTCAGCGCATTCTCCGCCCCTAAGAAATAAGTTGCTTCAATATTAACGGCACCGGGGAACCCCTGATCGCCACTTGGACTTACACAGCCTAGCTTAACCCAAGCGCCCTTTGCATTTTGTCCCTTATCAAGAATTTTCCAAACCTTTTGATCCAAGCCGACATTGCCACCATGAATGGCATTATCACCGGCATTGGTTGGAACATTATAAGTTTGCCCATCAAGACTAAATGTCCCATTTGGAATACGGTTCGCAACACGTCCGATCGTTGCACCGAAATAAGTCCGTGGAGAGGGGCCAGTCGCCTCATAGCCTTTTAGATCTTTAAAGCCGAGGACAACATTGGCCGATTTTCCTTTTGCATCTGGAATATCAAGCGACTGAAGGGTTGCACCATAGGTCAAAATTCTCGCTGTAACCCCATGCTGATTAGACAAAATAATCCGCTGAACCGATTTGCCTTTTTGTGTTTTTCCCCAATTTTCCAATTTAATCTTAGGGCCATTCTCCTGCTGCACTGCTGCCGGCACCTTGGCCTTTGCAAGAGCGGATACAGGGATAAGCGACAGAAAGCCGCATGAAATGATACCAACAGCAAAAGCCGATGATGCGGTGTAAAAAATCTTTGAGAACTGCATATAAAGGGTTTCTCCATGCGCTTATGTCATAAAAGCGTTTCCAACTGCCTAAGATATATAACGGAAAAACAGAAGATGAAACGAAAAGAACCCGTCTTCAAAGAGATAAATTTATTAAACCTTTATTCTTTCAGATTTTTTTTCTATTTTTAAATAAAAATGATCTGCTCTCTTCCCTTTTAAAATGCAAAGTGCTTAAGGATTGTCCTCTTTTCTTAAAAAATTAGCCTTGGCTCGCCCTTCTTTCAAAAAGCAGCGCGCACTGTCCAAAAAAGTCATCTCTCTTGCACTTATTCTAGGTATTTTAACAGGATGCAGCAGTGATAAATTTATCAAGCCCCCACCAACAGATCCGGATGAGCTTGAAGAATATAATGAGGCAAATGACCCTCTAGAACCTCTGAACCGTGATCTTTTTGCATTAAATATGTGGGTTTATCACAAAGCCCTGCGTCCTCTGGGACAATTATGGAAAAAATATATTCCTAAACCTGTTCGGGATTCTATCTCCACCCTCGAAGAAACATGGCGTGAGCCAATGGTTTTTTTCTCCAGTGCGGGGGCAGGAAAACCTTATCGTGCGGGTAATTCTTTTATGCGTTTTGCCATTAATATGAGTTTTGGAATTGCGGGTTTTTTCGATATTGCTAAATTTGCAGGCTATAAAGAAGAGCCAACAGATCCGGGTATGGTTTTTGCGCTCTGGGATATTGATCCAGGACCTTATCTCTTTCTTCCCGGCATTGGCCCAAGTAACTTTCGTGATGCCATCGGTTATGCTGTTGGACAAGCCCTCACCCCGATTAACTATGTGCCAAGCGGTTACGGTCTGATTCAATTTGACTGGGGATATAACGTCCTCGGCACTTTCAACATGTTTGCGTCTGCTTCGGATCAGCTGGAACAGCTGGAGCATCAAAGCCTTGATCCTTATGCCTTTTTGCGAAGCGCATGGCAGCAGAACCGGCAAGGACAAATTGATGCCCTTAAAAAAGATAAGCGCTCAACTCCGCCAAGCTGGTATTACTAAATCCCACTTTGTCGGCTTTTCCGCTTTATCGAAAATATCTTTGCCAAACGCTCTATTTTATCTTATTTTAAAATAAACCTAATCTCTTGAAAATTATCCGTTTTTCTGAAAATTCTCTTGATGAGAGTTTGGATCAGCTTAATCTTTCTAAACCTATCCAACATAAAAGTTTCTCGAAAGTTCCCAGCCTTATGTCTTTGAGCCGTTTCCTAAGATCTCTTCCTCTCAGCGCTGCGCTTGCAACGGGAAGCTTTCTTACTGTGGTAAATGCCCCTCATGCCCAGGCACAAGATGCCGCCCAAAGTGGACGGGCCTTTGTTACTGATTTTGGTGCGCAAATTGCAACCATTATCAATGCCCCGATTACTTTGACCGAAAAACGCCGAGAAATTTTACCACTTATCAGCAAAAATGTTGATATCCCGGCCATCGGACAATATTGCCTTGGCCACTACTGGAAACAGGCAACGGAAGAAGAGCAAAAAGAATATCTTGAACTTTTCCGTAAAGTTCTCATGCATGCCATCACAACCCAAGTGGAAAATTTTCAAAATATCAGCATCAATGTTCTCAGTAGTACGACATTGCCGCTTGGTGAAAAAGTGGATGCCCTTGTCACACGTCCAAGCGGTGAGCCCATTAAGCTCTCTGTTGTCACAAATGGGGAACCTCCAAAAATTGTGGATGTCTATACAGAAGGTATGAGCATTCGTATTACCCAGAGAAACGATTATCGTGCTTTCCTTGGAAACCATAATGGCGAAGTGAAGCAACTTATCTTAGCCATGAGAAAGCAAGTTGGGGGTTACGATACAACGAATAAATCAGGTACCACCAGCTAAAAACGGGATCTTATCTTATGGACCCCATGCAAGTATTTGACTTCCACCTTCCTAGTGAGCAGATTGCCTTAAATCCTGCTTCACCACGTGAAAGTGGAAGATTGCTTCATGTCCTCTCCTCTCAAAATGACACACAATCACCAGATCTTCATTTTGTCAGGGATTTGCCAAAGCTTTTAAAAAAAGGGGATCTGCTCGTCTTTAACGACACCAAGGTCATTCCCGCGAAAATACAAGCATGGCGCACCCGAAATGAACAGACGGCTCATGTCGAACTTACGCTAGATCGCCCTCTTCCCAATGGGGCTTGGCGTGTATTGGTTCGTAATGCAAAACGTCTTAAAAAAGAAGATACGCTCTCTTTTTTCCCTGCGATCGCTGGCAATAAATATGGAGCAACTCTCCCCGAAGGAAAACCGGATCCTGTCAGCGCAAAAATTTCCGACATTGATCAGGGGGTAGCGGAAATTATTTTTTCTGTTTCCGGAACAGATTTTCATAATTTTCTTTGCCGTGTCGGCAAGCTCGCCCTGCCGCCTTATATTGAACGTCCTCAAGGCCCTACGCTGGAAGATGAGCAAAACTACCAAACCGTTTTTGCAAAAAAAGAAGGGGCCGTTGCAGCACCAACCGCAAGCCTGCATTTTACAGATAGCTTATTAGAGACGCTTAAAGCCATTGGAATTGACTGGACTTTTGTGACGTTACATGTCGGCGCAGGTACTTTTCTTCCTGTGCACGACTCTCCAGATGAGCATGTCATGCATCCTGAATGGGGTGAAATTTCAAAAGAAAGTGCTGATAAAATCAATCAAGCACGCTCAAAAGGGGCACGTATTATCCCCGTTGGCACGACCTCTTTACGCCTTCTGGAAAGTGCGGCAACAAAAACAGGTAAAATCCAGCCTTGGACTGGCGAAACGGCTATTTTTCTACGTCCCGGCTGTGAATTTCATGCCGCAGATGCGCTCTTAACCAATTTTCACCTGCCACGCTCAACCTTATTTATGCTGGTATGTGCTTTTGCAGGAACAGAAAAAATGCGTCATGCCTATCAATATGCCATTAAAAATAACCTGCGCTTTTACTCCTATGGGGATCTTTGCCTCTTAGAAAAAAATAAGTAATCACAATGACTTTAAAAAATAACACACCACCATGGCCTGATTTTACACCTTGCGATAAATTTCAATGGGTTTCTGAAAAACAAGATGGTAAAGCCCGCGCTGGCTGGCTCCATACTGCCCACGGCAAGGTGCCAACCCCTATCTTTATGCCTGTTGGCACCTGCGCAACCGTCAAAGGTATGACTCCTGCAATGCTACGCTCAACAGGCGCTGGCATTATTCTTGGAAATGTTTACCACTTAATGTTGCGCCCAACCCCGGAACGCGTCCAAAAGCTAGGCGGCTTGCATCAGATGATGAACTGGGCTGGCCCTATTTTAACAGATTCAGGCGGATTTCAGGTCATGTCTCTCGGAAAACTTGCAAAAGTCAAAGAGGAAGGCGTTACTTTTCAATCTCATATTGACGGTTCCCGTCATTTTCTAAGCCCTGAACGCTCGACCGATATTCAATTTATGCTTGATGCGGATATTTCAATGGTCTTGGATGAATGTCCAGCCCTTCCCGCTACCAAAGCACGTCTGGAGAGCTCAATGGAATGCTCTCTCCGATGGGCACAAAGGTCCCGTGATGCTTTCAAAAAACGTCCCGGATATGGGCAATTTGGAATTGTTCAGGGGGGTACGGAAAAAGACCTCAGAGAACGCTCGGCCGAAGGGCTGAAAAAAATTGGTTTTGAAGGTTATGCTGTCGGCGGCCTTGCTGTTGGTGAACCTCAGGAACTGATGTTTTCAACCCTTGATTATACCTTGCCTTTTTTACCGACAGAGGCACCACGCTACCTAATGGGTGTTGGAACGCCGCAAGATATGCTTGGGGCGATTGAGCGTGGTATTGATATGTTTGATTGTGTCATGCCTTCACGTGCAGGTAGAACTGCTAGAGCCTATACGGAGCGAGGCTATATCAATCTCCGAAATGCACGCTTTGCAGAAGACCCTCGCCCTCTTACACCTTATGAAGAGGGGCCACTCAAAAATGTCTCTCGGGCCTATCTTCATCATCTTTTTAAATGCCAAGAAATGCTTGGCGCAATGTTCTTGACTCTGCATAATTTGGCATATTATCAACGCTTGATGCAACAAATTCGTCGTGCGATTATTTCTCAAAATCTTGCTGAAACGGCCTCCTATTTGAGAGAGGAATGGCTTAAAGGCGATTGGGAAATGTCAGAGTGGAATACGCCTGTTCCGCCCCCCATAGATCCAATGCCATTATAGCCTTCAAAAACGATTTATTCGGTTCTATCCCAAGAGGTTTTTATGCGTTTTTCTCTCACTTCGATCCTTACCCGCCTCGGTCATCTTTGTCAGAAACATGCGTGGAAAACTTTTGGGATCTTTACGCTCTTGGCAATCCTATCCTGTGCCTACACAACAAAGCATCTTGGAATTACAACCGAAACGGATCGTCTTTTTTCAGATTCTTTGCAATGGAAGCAAAAAATCTCAGAGGTGGAACATCTTTTTCCAGGTGAAAAAGGCACATTGGTTGCTGTTATACGTGGGAAAACCCCTGAAGAGGCGCAAGATGCTGCAAAACAGCTTGCAGATAGGCTGGAAAAAGATAAAACGCATTTTTCTGCCGTCAGCCTTCCCAATGCTAATCCCTATTATCTCGACCGTGCGTTACTCTTTTTAGAAGAGCCGCAATTACAATCTCTTTTAGACTCACTCGTTTCTTCGCAGGCTTTTCTCGGAACGCTTGCCGCAGATCCCTCTGCACGTGGACTTTTTGGAGCCTTTACCCTCATGGGGAAAGGGATTGAGACAGGCGAAAATATCCCAACGGACTTTAATAAACCGCTCAATGGCTTAGCAGATGCACTTTCAAAAAATACAAAAGGAGAATATGCCCCGCTTTCTTGGCAGAAACTTCTTTTATCAGACCTTGATAGCTTAGCTGCTGGCCCTGAATTTGTCCTAACACACCCAAAGCGTGATTTTAACTCTCTCCAACCCTCAGAAGCCTCTACCACTGCGATGCGGACGGCTTTTAATGAGCTCAAACTTGCCAAAGATGGGCGTGTTAATCTTCTCATTACGGGAGAGGCTAAAATCAATGACGAAGAATTCTCAACCGTTGCCGATGGGATGACATTAAGTCTTGTTTTATCCATTGTTCTTGTTTCTCTTTGGCTCTTTTTGGCTGTTAAATCCCCAAGAATTGTCTTCCCTGTTCTCATCACGCTGATTTTTGGTCTGATTTTAACAACAGGTTTTGCGGCCATTAGCGTTGGCACCTTAAATCTTATTTCTGTTGCTTTTGCCGTTCTTTTTGTTGGTATCGCTGTTGATTTTGCCATTCAATATAGCGTCCGCTTCCGCAGTCAAAGAGAAATGAGAACACCGGAGGCCATTGTACAAACCTCCAAAGAATGCGGCATTCAAATCCTCGTTGCCGCACTCGCCACGGCAGCCGGTTTTTTAGCCTTTACCTTTACCAGTTTCGTTGGCGTTGCCCAGCTTGGTATCATTGCAGGTGTTGGCATGTTAATCGCCTTTATTTGCACGCTGGCTTTACTTCCTGCCCTTCTTGTTATTTTTAAGGCTCATCCTGACAAAGCAGAAACAGGCTTTGCCTTTATGCATCCTGTTGATCATAAAATTCGAAAATATCGTAGCATTATTTTAGGTGTTTTTGCTTTTATTGCCCTTTTAGGGATTGGACTTCTCTACTTCCTAAAATTTGATTCAGACCCTCTTCATACAAAAAATCCGAATACAGAAGGCATGAAAGTGCTTCATATTCTTGAGGAAAACCCTTTCACAACGCCCTATAATGCGCAGGTACCCGTCCCGAATATCCAGACTGCCTCCCATGAGGCAAAAGCCTTCAGCGCCCTTGCAAAAGATAAAAATTCCACGATCCATGATGTTTTGTGGCTCGGTGCGCTGGTTCCTGAGCATCAAAAAGCGAAAATGGCAATGATTGAGGACAGCTCTGATCTTCTTTTGCCAACATTGGAAAGCATCCATGATCCAGAACCGGCTCCAACAGCCGCCGAGCTTCGCAAGGCAGCACAACAAGCTGCAGACGAACTTAATAAAGTTAAAGATAAACTTTCCGGACCTTTATTAAAACTAAATGAATCCATGAATCTTCTCAGCCAATCATCTGATGAGGTTTTATTAAAAACGAATAAAGCGCTTACCTCTTACCTCACGCCACAACTGACAAAATTGGAACGGATTTTACAGCCAAAAATCACGCATCTATCGGATATTCCAGATGATTTACGCCGTGAATATGTCTCTCCAGATGGCCGTTACCTCCTCATCATACACCCAAAAGGCCATATGTCTGATGCGTCCATCTTGCGGCGTTTTGTAGAACAAGTGAAAGCGGTTAATCCTAATATTGCAGGCCCCGCTCTTGAGATTACGGAAAGTGCACATACGATTGTCACAGCCTTTATTACTGCCGCCTTGGCTGCGCTTGGAATGATTTTTATCATTCTCTTTATCAATTTAAGAAGACTCTTAGATGTCTGCCTCGTATTGGCACCCTTGATCTTATCTGCCCTTTTGACCGTTATTATTGATGTTTCCATTCCTGAACCACTCAATTACGCCAATGTGATTGCATTGCCTCTCCTTCTTGGCGTTGGCGTCTCCTTTAATATCTATTTTGTAATGAATTGGCGGGCTGGACAAATAGATCCTTTAAGCTCTCCAACAGCACGAGCTGTCTTATTCTCTGCTTTAACCACCGGTTGCGCTTTTGGATCTTTGGCCTTATCGGCTCATCCAGGAACAGCTTCTATGGGACGGCTTCTTCTCTTTTCACTTGGGGCAACATTGCTTTGTACCCTTCTCTTCATTCCTGCTCTTCTCCCCAATCAGAAGACGCACAAATCAAATCTTCATTAAATAAGGAAATACAACATGAATTTACGTTTTTCTCTCTTAACAGGTTTTGCACTTTTAACTTTTGGCACCTCTGCTGCTTATGCAGAAACAGCTTGTCCGCTTGCAAATGGAAGTGCGGATACACTCGCAAGTAGGCAGTTACAGCAGCAAGAATGTTTAAACCAAGCCCTTCAAAATCGTCTAACGGACTATAATCAAAAACAAGCAGAAGCTTTAAAAAACATTCAGGACAAACAAAACCAGCTTGCAAATGCCTCTCTCGATAAGCAAAAACAATTACAAGATAGTATCAATGCTGAAAAACAAGCCTATGCGGATCGTGCAATGAAAATGCAGCAGGATCAGCAGGCGCAAATCAACCGTCTGAACGACCTGAAAAAGAAATATACGTCTCTGCCGCAACAACAGCAGAATAAATTCAAGCAACAGATTGAAACACTACGTCAAAAAGAAGAATCTCAGCGGGAAGCTTTAAATAATTCGAAGTCACAGCAGCAGCAACAGCTTCAAAATATTCTCAGCCAGAATAAAAATCAGTTAAAACAGCTGGCAGAGCAAAATAAAGAGACAATCAAAAGTCTCAAAGAGAATAACCAAGAAACGCTCAATAGTCTCAAAAGTCTTTTCCATTAATGTTTAAACTTTTAAGCCATAAAAAGCCCCTTTTTAGGGGCTTTTTTTATAAAATCTTAAATCTAGATAATGGCCATTTGAATAATTCTGCCCTTGAAGCTGTGCCACATTCTGTAGAGAAAGATGATTTTGAGAAGCCAAATCTAAAAAATCCCCTTCTCTTTTCCAATCTAACAAGAGAATATCACAGCTATTTTCTGCTTTTAAAAGAGAAAGCGCCTTTAATTTTCCTGAAAGAATAGTACGCTCTCCACCGACTAAAAAAACAAGACTTGGCTCTTTATAAGAAATCGAAATAAGACGGCTTTGCGCGCAAGGTTTCTGCATTTCAAAAATTCTTGCCGTCTTTTCAGAAAGGTGGAAAATTGAAAAGACAGGCAATGCACACAAATAAATACCCATTTCAAGGGAGAGTGCCGAAAAAAGAAGTAAGACAAAACCTGTGAGATTTTTATCTTTTAATAGATAAAAAATGGCGCCTATCATGCTCAAAAGAGAAAAGACGATGATACCCCACAATATCAACGAAATAGGCGCATGATCTTTCTTTAAGAGCAAAACAACCCCTATCGGCAATGATAGGCTTAAAAAACCCCATAAAATCCCATAACAATTTACAGAGATTTTAAAATATTTTTCTTTAAAAGCGGATTCCTTAAAGAAAAAAGCAGATGTTAGAATCGCTATTGCTGGATAAATGGGCAAGATATAATGCGGTAATTTTGTTGGCACACATTCAAAAATAAGCCAAAAAGGAATGATCCAGCATAAAAGAAAACGAACCTGCCATGTAAAGCGTGCTTTCCAAACTTCTGGAAAAGATTTTACAAAAAGATAACTTCCCGGCCAAAAAGCCAGCAAAAAAGTAACAAGATAATAACCAGGAGGAAAGCCATGCGTTTCCTGCGCCCCAACAATCTTTCCAAAGAAATTATGCTTGAGGGCATAGGCAAAAAACTGTCCATCTGTTTTCAAATAAATAGCAAGGTACCAAGGCAGCGCAAGTAAAAGAGAGAAAATAATTCCCCATAAGGATAATCGCTTCCAAAGCTCTTTCCCATTCCCTGTAAGAGAAAGTGCGAGAGGCGTAAGAAAAGCGGGGAGAAGAATAATTGGCCCTTTTATTAAAAGACCTCCGCCCATTATCCCCCAATAGCCTAAAGCGTATAAAAAAGATGTCTTCTCGCCTCTTTCCTGCTGACGCAGAATTAAAACCAACAAAGACATCATCGCCATGATAAAAGCTAACAAGCAAGGATCAGGAGTTGCCAAACGGCTTTCAACACTAAAAAGAACCGTACTGCTCAATAAGATGGTCGCAGAAATCCCAATCCATGGCGAAAAAAGAAACGCCCCGATAAAAGCTGTCAAACCACCGATCAATGCTGCCGCAAATAAAGCCGGTAAACGATAGACAAAAGGGGCGCTAATGATCTTATTACCATAAATTTTTTTATCTATTTTAAGGGCTGCAACCTCAAGCCAATACAGCCCCGCAGGCTGATGATTCCTAGGCGTATCCTGGAAATAAATTTGAATAAAATCATTTGTTTGATCCATTTGACGACTGGCCTGCATATAACGGGCCTCATCCCGATCAAAGGGCGCAAGTGTCTGACGTGCTGGCAAAGCAAGGCAAAAAGCGATCAAAGCCCCAATAACAGCAACATAAAAAAGAATGGGCTTTTGCATCTTTAATATTCTTTAAAAAAGCGATTATTTCGATTTCTTTTCAAAAACCAATAAACACCTAAAAGATCAAAAAAACCTAAAAAAGCTCTCGAAATATTCGTATATTTCGACTTTCCATGAAGGCGTGGGCGATGAATAACCGGCATCATCTCAACATGCCCTTTTTTCATCTTCATAAAAGCCGGCAAAAAACGATGCAATCCCTCAAATTGCGGCAAAGATAAAAAAAAGCTTTTAGAAAAAACCTTTATCGGTGCTGCCGTATCTGAACAATTATCTTTTAAAAGCGTTGAACGTATCTTATTGGCGATTTTAGTTGCCAGACGTCGTGAAAAATAATCACGGCGCTTTATCCGCTCCCCAACAATCATCGGAGAGAGACCTTTCTTTAAAAGTATCTCTGCCTGCTTCAAAAATTCAGGAATAAAAAGAGGATTATCCTGGCCATCTGCATCCATTGTTGCAATCCAGAAGGCCTCTGCCTGTGAAATCGCAGTATATAAAGCGGCTGATTTTCCTAAAGGAATAGGATGTTTAAAAATTCGCATCGGAAGTTTATAACGCCGACGCGCTTCCTGTAAGAAGGCCAAACTCTCATCTTGGCTTCCATCATCCACCACTAAAATTTCAAAGGGTGGGAATAAGTTCTTGAAATCTGAAATTTCTTTAAAAACAGGAAGAATATTTTTAGCCTCATTTAACACTGGAATAACAAGTGCTAAATGAGGTTTTTCAGAATTTTTCAACAAGATTTAAGAAACGTGCGCCATCTCAGAGAGACGAGAAAGAGAATTTTCTGTCATCCTCTCACGTAGATCTTTATTATTCTCTAAATCTTTTTCAAGAACTTCAGAGGCAATTTTAATCGCTGTCTCAAGAACCTCTTGTCGTAGAGAATCTTTTGCAGCTTGTTTCATTGCTTCGATCTGAATTTCCGTTCTTTTGAGGTAGCTATCGGCCTCCTCTTTTAGACGTTTTTGTGCTTCTCTTTCTAGAAATTCAGCTTCGAGCTTTGATTTTACGATCATCGCAGCCGCATCATCTTCTGCTTGTTTACGCTCTTCTTTTGCTTGAAGCATTAATTTCTCTGCTTCTTCACGTAGGGAAGCTGCCTCTTCAAAATCAGAACGGATCGCATTTCTTTTCGCATCAAGTTGCTCTTTAAGAGCATTCCAAAGTTTACGACCAAAAATGAGGAAGAAGACAATGAAAGCGACACCCACCCAAGTCCGTGGATCAGCAAATATAAACATTAGAGAGAGTGCTCCTTACTTTATTGCTATTTTAAGCGTGATATTTTTGAGCATGTTCACGCAGTAAAAAATTCCGCGCTTCTAGCTTCTCTGGTGAATTTTGCGCATCTAGCGACTTGCTTCCGCTTAGGCAACGCCCAACAATAAATTCCGCAACAGGTTCAAAGATTTTATGCAAATCTTTTTTTGCCTCTTGTACCGAAAGCTCCATTTCTCCAACTTCAACAAGCATTTTTGCCTGCATCTGCTGACGAAGCTCAGCTTCTTGCACCTTAAATCTCTGACGATTTTGATCGGCTATATCCTGCATATTTTTTTGAATTTTTAATCGAGAAGCCTGAATCTCGGCCTCAATATCTGCTTTGAGATTTTCAGCTTCTATTTGAGCCTGCTTTGCATAAGCGAGATCAGCCTCAATACGTGCTTCACGTTCGGCAAGGATTTTTTCGATATGCGGCATAACAGAATATCTTAACGCCAACATAAAAAGGAAAAAGATTCCTGCACCCCAAAAAACTTGCGCCTGAACAAGCCAGTTTCCCAGTTCTAGCTGCGGCATCCCCTCAGCATGACTCAGAGCCGGAAAAGCAACGCCTCCAGCGACAAAAAGGATTTTTGCCCCTCTGCCAGCACAAAGGGAAGAAATTTTACTACGCATCGCTCTCCCGCTCCAGTAGTCTATTCGTAAAAAAAATCTATCGATTAAACGAACAGGATGATGAAAGCAATTAACAAAGCAAACAATGCAATAGCTTCTGTTAATGCAAAGCCAAGCATTGCAAGACCGAAAACCTGTGCACGTGATGCTGGGTTACGTGCGACTGCCGTAACAAGTGACGCAAAAATGCTACCAATACCGACACCAGAACCTGCAAGAGCGATAACGGCTAAACCAGCACCGCATTTATGGGCAACTTCAGTTAAAGCAACAGCAAGCTGAACTGTATCTTGAACCATTTTTTTTTCCTCTTTCTCTAATAAAAACCCGTTTTTAAAAACAATACCGGGTCACAAAAATCAGCAACTTTATATTAAAGTTAATGAGATCCCTCACCAACAGCTTCACCGAGATAAATGCATGTCAACAAGGCAAAGATATATGCTTGCAATCCGCCCACCAATAGTTCCAGACCAATCAAAGCCATATTTAAAATGATGGGGATAATACCAAACGCATAACCGACAATACCGAATCCCATGAGCATCACCGTGCCCAAAGCAAAGACTTCCATCAACACATGTCCCGCAACCATATTTGCAAACAAACGGACAGAAAGACTAATTGGACGCGATAGCCAAGATAAAATCTCAATCGGAATCAAGATCGGGGAAAGCCACATTGAAACACCCGCAGGCATAAAATGCTTAAAAAACCCAAAACCTTGATAAAAGAGAGAGACCAGCAATGCCATAATAAAAACAGTCATTGCAAGCGCCAATGTTACGGCCAAATGACTTGTATAAGTATAAGAATATGGCAAAAGACCAATATAATTCCCTGCAAGAACAAAGAAGAATAATGTAAAGACGAATGGGAAGAAAAACTTGCCACGCGCTCCCATATTGGCTTCGACCATATCACGCACAAAAATGTAAGCAAATTCAGCGGAGGTCTGAAGGCGAGAAGGAATCATCGCCTTATTGCGCATCGCAATCCAGAAGAAAACGCAAACCAAGATCGCGCCAGCCAGCATAAACAAAGGCGCTTGAGAAATTCCAAGCTTTTCACCTACCTGACCAAATTCGGGATGAAGTCTAAATCCATCCATCACGTCAATTTTGGATTGACCTGCCATCTTGCCCTTCCCTTTACTTATTAGCGCCCTTTAGAATCAATCTAACGGCGAAAAACCTGCCCGACTCAGCGAGCGCCACATATTTACCAAGCCAGCAGCAAATCCTAAAAACACAAAAATGATGAGGAAAATAGCACGGTAGCTGAGGCAATAATCTATTATATATCCTATGGTACCCCCTACAGCGAGGCCAGCGATAAGATCGCTTGCAAGATGAAATGCAAGGCCTAGTCCAGAGGATAAATTTGATTTAGCACCTTCTTCTTTTTTTTCCAAGAATTCTTTGGACTCTAATTGTACAAAAGGTACTTTTCTCTGTTTTCTTGCCTCTAAACGGGCAATTCTTTCCGCAAAAGAAAAGGGATCTTTTTCTTCTGCCATTTCAGCCTTCTGTCCCTGTGCGCCTTGCCTCTTTAAAAGGAAGAGAAAGACTCTCAGAGGCTGTTTTTCGTGGACGTGAAAATTTTGCCGTCCCTGCAGCCCCCTCATGGTCGGGAATCACTTTTCCTAAATATAATTCTGCCAAAGAACGGAAAATATAATCTAAAATTGAGGTTGCATGTTTGATATTACGCCCTCCCTCTATTTCGCCAAAGGGTGGGAACTCGCTATATTTAAATTGCTCAACATAGGCTTCCAGCGGCACGCCATATTGCAGACCAAGGCTTACAGCCTGCCCAAAGCACGCCATTAAACCTTTAGCAAGGGGAGATTCTTTGAGCATATGGAATTCCAATTCCGCAGGGGCACCATCCTCAAATTCTCCAACTTGAAAAAAAAGATCCCGATTATCTAAAAGTACATGCTCGCTTAAACTTTTTTTACGCGCCGGCACCAAACGACGTGTGCCCCTTTCAAGCTTTGCTTTGACTTCACATGTCTCAAAATTTGGAATTGGCGGTAAAACACAACCAATTTCTGCCACGGCTTCCCGCATTTTCAGATGCGCCGCATTACCAGGCATCGTAAAATTTCTCTCTCCAGCCATTGTTAAGGCTAAGGCTGTTTCCGGCGTTAACCCTTTACGCAATAGGCGTGACGTAAAAGAGTGCCTAATTTTTCCCGCCTCATCCAAAGGGGAAAAGATCGGTGCCAAACCACATGCTTCCACACCAAGAAGACTTTCAACAGGACTTTGAGAGGAAAAACCAACCTTAATTCTAAAAGATTTTTTTAAAGATGTCTCAGAGATCTGCTGTTGTTTTTTTTGAAAATTCTGTGAAATTCTTGTGCAGAACTCAAAACCAGCGTGCCGCATTTCCGGTGGGGACTCCAAAGGTACGAGAGAATCTGTGCCAACCAACGCTGCAAAATTCTCCTCCCCTGCATAAGCCGCCAATTTTGCTAAGGCAACAATACCTTGCGCCGCATAGCGCCCTGCATTGGAATCGTATTCCAATCCCATTTCAGCCAGGGCTGAATCCAAATCCGTAAGGAGAAAGGAAGCCTCAAAAGAGACTGCTTTTTCTTCCAAAGCATTTTCAGATGATTTTTTTCCCCCTGTTTCAAACAGATCTATTGCATCATCTTGAAAGATCGGGAGAAGCGGCATTGAAAGATTTGTACGACTTTCAACTGCTTTTTTCAGCCCTTTTGCAGCCATTTCCAAACAAGCGAGAAAGTGAGATGCTTGAAAAATACCTTCTTCGACAAAAGCACTTAAGCGCACAATAAAAGCGGGTGACTGAGAAAGGTCTTTTTTCCATAAAGATAATGAAGGAGACATTTGCCTTAAAAGCAACAGCCCAACAAACCCATCTCCCAGAGCAGCGTCAGAATCGCCCTCCAAAGGTGGTGCCATCAAATTTAGCCACCAAGCAGATTCCGATTGCAAACGCACGGTACCCGCAGGAGCGCTGGCAAGCTGTTCCAAGCCATAGCTTGCACTATCAGGCCAGATCGCCGGGAAAATAACTTTCCGTGCTTCTCTTTCCTCATCAAAACTATCCTCCACCTCTAAGGTACGCATCTGGACCCCTGCCCAGCAGTTTTCTTGGCCATTACGTTGCCAAATAGATGTGAAAGAAGATCTTTTTCCTGCCATAACCCTGTTGTTACCCCATCCCCACGGATTAAAATAAATATCTCGATTCCCAGAGGGAAGAACATCCCTAGAAAAAGACACAGGCTCCTTTAATAGCGTATCTTTAAGAGAGCTCAACCCCTCTCTTCAGAATGCAGCATTTATTCTACAGATCACCTCTGAAAGATTTTAGGGGATAATTATAGATAGTGTCAGGATGATTTTTTTCTGTTAATTTTACCCCGAATAGTACTCTCTACCCTCGGAGGATCAGTTTTTTATCATGTCTTTTTTCCCAGTTACGAAAACCACACAAAATTTTTGGGAAATTGTGACAGGATTTTTACTCATTTTAATTGCCGGTCTGATTGCTTTTACGGCTTTTTCTTCTTTTCACCACCGCTCTCTGAGACATTATTCGCTCTCAGCCGTTTTCCCACGGGTTGATGGATTAGAGATAGGCTCTGATATTCGTCTAGCAGGCGTAAAAGTTGGAACTGTTCAAAAAATTTTCATTGATCCGAAAACATGGCAAGCACATGCGGATTTTTCCTTGCAAAAAGAAATCTTACTGCCCATTGATTCAAATGCCATTATCACGTCGGATTCTCTTTTGGGCGGCAAATATATTGCCTTAACCCCAGGCGCAGAAACAAAAATTCTACAGCCGCATCAAGTCATTTCAGATACCCAAGGTACAGTTAGCCTTGAAGAACTCATTAGTAAGTTTGTCTTTTCCGCCGGTGAAAAAGATTCTGCGCCCCCCCCTTCAAAACATTCTTAAAAGCTTTGAAATATGTCGAATATACCCCCAAACTTCACTTGGCGAGATGAAAACGGTGATAAGCTGGAATGCAGCGAAAAGCTTCGCCTTCTCCATGAGAATGAAATGGAACTGACTCAAATGACACAAGATGTTTTTGAGGATGGTCTGGCTATGGGCGTTTCTAAAGAAAATATGAACGAAGCAATGAAAAAGCTTCTCCTTTATCTTGCTGCCGGTTTTGGCCTTCTTACGCTTTTCTTAAACACGCCAGCCATTGCACAAACACAAGACACAACGCCATCATCTTCTGTTTTGCCTCAAGGTTCGGGACAATCACCCTCCATTCCTGCTGCCTCTCCGCTCCCCACAAGCACCACTGAGACACAAAATAAAGAAACGACATCCCCGCCTGCACCAGCTACGCCAACGACACCAACATTGCCTATGCGTGCCACGCCGGAAACACCACCGGCATTACTTCCGGCACCTTTGATCTATCCTGCCACTAGCTGGGAAGGGCGCTCTATCGGTGAAATCCGCATCTTAGATCGTGTGACTTCTGAAACCAAAGAACTTGAAATCCCAGTCGGTACAACGGTTACTTTCCATCGCCTCACCTTACGGCTTTACGCCTGCAATCAGAAACCGGCTGGTCTTCCGGCTGATACGGCGATCCGATTAGGACTCTCAGAAATTCCACTCAAGACGAATGAAGATGGTGAAGTGCCTTTGCAACGGCAATTCGAAGGATGGTTCTTGGCCGCAGAACCTGCTGTCAATATTTATCCCAGCCCCTTATATAGTATTCAGGCTGTCCGCTGCACAGGAGAACCAGTAGCACCCAAGCTTTCCCCTCTCGTTTCCTCAAAACCTGTGACAACACCTCTTCAGGACACTTCTGCGCCTATAACAAATTCTGTCGCACCCCCTACTGACCCTACAGAACAGGCGACTTTGACACCGGGGACACCGCCACCTGGAAATCTCACCTTACCGCCAGCTAAGGCCACTGATCTTCCTTTTGCTTCAAATCCGGCAGAAGACACATCTAAAAAGAAGAAAAAACACAAACATCACCACCACGAAAAGTCAAAAGATCGTAGTGCCACCGCTTCAGAGGGAACTTTAAATCCAATTGGAGCGCCTTCAGCAACGAACGCAAACGCCGCCACATGACATTTTCTTTCAAGCCCTTATCTTCCCCTTTCTTTTTAGGGATTTTCTTTCTTCTTGCAGGGATTTTTGCCTTTGGGACGGCGCAATTTCTACAGCATGTCCTCTACCTTGTCCCTTGCGAGCTCTGCTATCTGGAACGAAAACCTTGGATTGTTTTAAGCCTTACCGGTTTACTTATTCTTTTTTTCAAGGATCGTGGCTTTCCATTTTTTGTCACACTTGGATGCTTAACGCTTGTTGCCTCTCTGGGATTAGGCTTTCTACATATTGGTGTTGAACAAGGCTGGTGGGAAAGCCCTTTTGCTTCTTGCTCTGCACAGACAAGTCTTTACACCCATACGCATCTCAATCTTATCAAGGATTTACCTGACTTGCCGGCAAAGCCGTGTGACACACCAGACTATCTTTTTGGTCTTCCCCTCACATTATGGGGATTTATTTATAGTCTGCTCACACTTCTAGGGACTTTTCTTCTCATCTTTGCAAAATCTCATTTCAATAACGAAAAATAAATAATGCCTAAAGATTGCTTCCATTCTATTTATCATCAAGGATTTTGCCGTGTTGCGGCGGCTCACCATCCCATTCGCTTAGGTGCGCCTAAGGAGAATGCCAAGCTGGTGGCAAATATCATGCGGCAATGTGACAAAAAACAGGTTGCTGTCACCGTCTTTCCGGAATTATCATTGACAGGCTATAGTCTTGAAGATCTTTTTTTTCAGCGCCCCATTCTTGATGAAGCGCTAGAAGCGCTTAAAATTCTTGTTCACGCCTCTAAGGATTGGTATTCTGTTGGCGTTGTCGGTCTCCCCATTTGCCATAACCAGACCCTCTATAATTGCGCCGCCATTTTTCATAAAGGAATACTTCTAGGACTTGTCCCTAAAACGCATATCCTCTCGGAAGGCGAATTTTATGAGGCGCGCCATTTTGCCTCTGGCCAAAATGTTCAACAGCAGCAAATTTCTCTCTGGGGAAAAACATATCCTTTTGGAACAGATCTACTTTTTCAAGCAAAAGACTTTCCTGATTTGTGCTTTGGTGTCGAAATCTGTCAAGATCTTTGGGTTCCAAACTCCCCTGGTATTGCGCAAATCGAGGCTGGAGCCTTAATCATTGCGAATCTTTCTGCTTCTCCTGGACTGATCGGACGTAAAAAAGATCGTCATCTTTTATGTGCCTCTTACGCAAAACGTCTTATGACAGGTTATATCTATGCCGCCTCTGGCTGGGGAGAATCTACCAACGATCTTGTATGGGACGGTCAGATGATGATTTATGAAGCCGGAGAAATGCTTGGCGATATAGCCTCTTCCCTTCCAGATTCTCCAGAGCTCCTCATCCGTGACATTGATCTGCAAGCGCTACGGGCAAAACGTCTTAGGTCCAACTATTTTCGTCAGCTCCCTCCCCGTAAGACGAAAGATAAATTTACTTTCATTGCATTTCATCTTTCCCCCATTTCCGAAGATATTGGTTTTGAAAGAAATATTTCGCCCTTTCCTTTCCATTTTCAAAAAGAAAGCATGGCAGAAAATACCCTTGAGGTCTTAGAATACCAAGCAGTTGGTCTCGCTAAGCGCCTTCAAGCCAGCAAAGCTTCCAAAATGGTTATCGGTGTCTCAGGCGGTCTTGACAGTGCCTTAGCGCTTCTAGTCTGCCATCGTTCAGCAGAGATTTTAAACTGGTCTTTCGATAAAATTATCGCTTGCTCGCTTACTGGTTATGGGACTTCCAAAACCAGCGAAGATCTTGGCGCACAACTTATGAAGAGCCTGCAAGTTGAGATAAAAAATATTGATATCCGCCCCATTTGTCAGAAAATCTTTCAAAGCTTGGATCATCCTGCAAAAGATTTTCCTCTTCAGGGCAACATATCTCCAAATGAGATGAGGAATAGCCTAGATCTTACCTTTGAAAATGTGCAAGCAGGTATTAGAACAGATCTTCTTTTCCGTTTAGCCGGACAGCAGAATGCGCTTGTCATCGGCACAGGTGATTTGTCTGAACTCGCCTTAGGCTGGTGTACTTATGGTGTTGGGGATCAAATGGCACATTACAATGTGAATGCGGGTATTCCAAAAACCCTTATTCAACAAATTGTTTGCTATTTTTCAAATAAAGATGCCCTAAAAACCTATCCTTCTGCGCTTCGAGAAATTTTAGCAAAAATTGCAGAACGTCCTATTTCACCGGAACTCCTGCCAAGTGATAACCCAAATACGCTTCAAAGCACAGAATCCGCCATCGGACCTTACGCATTGCAAGATTTCATTCTATGGCATGTTTTAAAATATGGTGCAGGCCCGAAACGTATCGCTTTTCTTCTCCAAAAAGCCTGGGGAAAACACAGCACAGAAAACAGCCATTCCTACGAGGCAAAAGAACTCTTAAAATGGCTTGAAATCTTTGGGAAACGCTTTTTCAATTTCAGTCAATTTAAACGAAGCGCAATGCCAAATGGACCGAAAATACTGCCTGATATTGGCCTCTCGCCACGAGGAGACTGGCGTGCGCCAAGTGATTTAGAAGAAAGAATCTGGACATCTGAGATAGAAAGTATTAAGAAGATGTTCTGTGCATTCTAGCGTGGAACAAATTATATAAAATTTGTTTTCTATTTTATCTCCGATGTTAGCTAGATCACAAATAAAAGAGTTTCGATTAAAGATCATTAAATTATAGCTTTCTTGATATTGGATTTTAGCCTTATCGAGGAAGATCTTAAAGATAGGAATATATTTATACGTGGTTTATACCCATTTAAATGCTTCCCCCACTCTTCCTGGTGGGGGGCTTTCTGGCCCTTCCTTTGTTACAAAAAATGATCTTAGTGATTTAAGTCATCACTATAATGCTACCATGCGCCAAGTTCAGACGGGCATGGCAGACAACAATTCATCTCCTGTAAATATAGCGAAAGATAGCGTTTCTGGCGCTTTGAATACGACTGCCCTCACCCCCAGTGTTACAGGCTTTGAATCAACATCCAATAACGCTTTTCTACGTCCTGATACTTTGTCTGGTGCGCTCAACGGTATCCTAGGGGAAACCTCAGCTCAGCAAGTTTCTTGGCTTCAAAAAGCAGAACTTCTTAAAACAGATGTAAAAGACACGATTTCTGCAGCGGGTCCTGACGCTTTACGTCATATGGATAATATCTCCGTTCAAGGGAATCCTCATTTTATAAACGGTACTGTTCAAGATACTATTCGTGCTGTTGGCGTAACCGTTTCCGGTGGCGCAACCCCATTCTCAGACACAATTTCTGGAACATTCTCTGGTTTTGGTCATGGCGAAACGGCGCCATTAACGCCCTATATTCCCCTACCATTTAAAGATAGTTCAGGTAATCTCTTATATCCAAAAGACGGTATTTTACCCGAAGGTGCATCAAACGATTCTTTCATCCCTGGAGAGCCAGACAAGAACGTATTCCTTGATCCACATCGCAAAATGGACACTCATTCCTCTCTGATTGATCTCTTACACCAAGTAGATCATCAAGTGACAGTTGACCTTGGTAAATTTTCCGGTGTCTCCTCTTCTGAAAATGCTTCAAAAATAGATAGCTTTAACCCTGACATGCTTAAGAAAACAATGGCTCACACCACAGATGAAGTCTTAAGTGCGGCTAAAAAAGATGATTCTCTGATTACCCTATTGGATGAGGAGCAAAAGAAACGTATGGCCGCAAATATTGACTTTGGGCCATTTGGAACCGGTGGGCATTTCTAAAATAGAAATATTGTAAACGATAAAAGGATAATCTCTTTTTTATCGTTAGCCATTCTAAAATCTTTAAATAACAAACATAAAAAACCCTGACTCTCAGATCTCTCTAAGAATCAGGGTTTTTTATCTTATCAAAAGGAAATCCTCTTAGCCTTGACGGGCCTTCATGCGAGGATTCTTTTTATTAATAACGTAAACGCGGCCTCTGCGACGAACAATTTGACAGTTTTTATCGCGCGTTTTAGCTGATTTTAGACTATGACGTATTTTCATGTTCCACTTTCCACGTCTAAGACGCGTCTTAACTTGTGTTGGTAAAAACTCTTATTAAACTCTCTTCAGAATAGTACTGAGGTACGGCCAATAAGAAAAAATTTCAAGAACTATATTCCTTATTTTCACAGAAAAGTCAAATTTTCTTATGAAGGGATAGCCCTCTCGAAACCTATAAGAATCCCTAACTTAATGCAAATGAGACAAAAGACCTAGTAAAAGTGCTAAAGCGGCTAGACCGCTTCCGCCCATACCACAAATAGCCGCTCTGGCATTGGCCCGGCTATTCTCTGTGAGTGCAACTTGTATCTCATTAAGATTGTTTAAGCCCGTATCAATTTGATCAAAGGCTTTCTCCATTGAAATTTGCTGTAATTTCAAAGAGCCGATTGCTTTCATAGATCTTTCGGGCAAACGCAAGCGAGAAGCATCCCACCAGAGTTTGGCAGAAAGGCCTGAGCAAATAGAGGAACCCAATGTTGCCCATCCGACAAGATCTGTACATATCTGACTAAACAATAAGATGCCCTTCCCTTTAATTCTATTACGCTTTAGATTCTGATTGAGGCACAGTCATTTTATAAGACTGCCAATGTTGTGAAATTTCACGAACAATGATTGAGGCAACAGAATAAACATTATTTACAGAAGCATCCAGACCAATATAGCCTTCCTCTCCTTGTTTAAATAGATCCGCCGTCTCTTTCCCCGCTGGAGGCATGTCAAAGTTACTGACAGAGCGGAAAACAAGCAAGCGCTTAGAATCAACCAACCCTGCCTTCGCTTCTCTTTCCAAAACAAGTGGCACAGCAAGATCTTCCATCGCTGTGGTAGAGAAATAGCCTTTACCCTCTGTCCAGTAATCCACCCATCTTTCAGCCCATGCATTGCTATGCGGCCCTGCCCAGAAAGTCTCACTTGAAATCACATCACCGATAACAACCTCTGGCGCTTTTTGCGCCGCTGGATAATCGGCGTAGGCCTTACGTGAATTTTGTAATTTCTCACTATCTGGCAAAGGGTATTGAGAAACCTTATCAAAGGCCCAATCAACCAAAGATGAATTTAAATCATAAACCATGTCGCCGGCTTGAGAATGGGCTGCCGGCCGTGGCACAGGATACGGCTCACTGGATTGAGCTGGAATATAAGGATCACGCCACTCTTTTGGCATGTCTCTTGGGTCAATCATATGTGACATACCGCCATTGACAACGTAACGTGCCAACGCCACGCTCCCAACAGAAATCTTATGCGGATTTCCACCAGCAATCCCTGCCAAAACAAAATAAGCATGGCTAAAGTCAAAACGTGGATCTTTTAACAAGGCAGTTAAAGATTGCGCTGTGCTGGTATGCCCTTCGCCTAGCAAAACACCGAGAACATGATCTTTTTCATTATAAAAATAATGTCCATGATAACTATCTTTTGCCTCAATTTTTTTATTCAGAGGATATTTTTCGACCCAATTTTGAAGTTCTCCAGCCTGATCTCCTGTATCTTTTCCAATTTCAAAAGCGGTTAAAACAACAACCCGAACAGCCATTTTTTTCTGATGATCTGAAATCTCCTTTTGAGGTGCCGCTATGGCAATATGTCCTGATAAAGAAAGACAGGTCAGCGCACACACTCCCAAAAGAGTTTTGCTTTTCCAATTTTTCCAAGAAAAAATTTGTGTCATTTCACCTTTTCCGTTTTTAATAAATAGAGATTTTCAAAGGTTTGAAATCTTTTCTCAAGCTCCCATTCCTGCGCCGCTTTTTCATTCTTTTCGAGATATTTCTGGCACTTGTCTGTTAAATGCCTTTTTATTTGCGCCTTTTTACAAGCGGAAACGAAAATACCGCCAACCTGCGCTTTCCAAAGAGATTTTCCTTCTAAAAACGCATATTCTAAACCTGTTTGACTGAAATTCTTTAAATCTTGATAAGAGGCTCCCTGCTCAAACACAGCTCTGACATATTCCTGCGTCAAATCGCCACGTGATATACCCTCATCATCTGTCGAAAGAGAAACAGGAACACCTGCCTTTTGATAGAGAGAAAGCGGATGCTGCTTACCTTTTATGCCTAGAATTTCATCGTTAGAAGTCAAATTAATTTCCACTAAAATCTTTTTCTTAGCCATTTCTTTTAAAAGCTGTTGGGATTTTTCTTCGTAGGCAATATCCACCCCATGCCCAATACGTTCCGCCCCTGCAATCTCAACAGCTTGGCGAATATGGTCTTTAAGGGCATCCTTTCCAACCAGTTCACTGGTAAGCTCTCCCGCATGCAAAGCAAGATGAACGTGCGGATAAAGATGATGAAAAAAATGAAACATCTGCATGTGCAGTGTATAATCTTTTAGAGCAATTGGCGCATCTTCCGGTGCAACAAAATTAATTCCAACGAATCGTGGATCTTTCGAAGTCAGAGCGTAGCCAATGGCAAGTTGTGAGAAAACCTCTTTTGGAGGCGCTGTGCGTATCACCTGATAGAGATAACGTGCATTAACCTTACATCCTTCTCTTGGTGACCTTTTATGACATCCTAATAGCGCATCACTCCGGGCCTGTGCTTGATCAATTTCCTGAACAGCACGCTCTAAACGCAACGGTAAAAATGGAGAAATTTCTTTGTGCCATTGACGAAAAACCCTTTCAGCAGAAACCTCTTTAACTTCTGAAAGTTTTTGCCCCTGCGCCATAGCACCTGATAAATCCGGAGAGATCATTAATTCTAAATATTGAATATGATCTCTTGCCGCCCGGGTTCGCGCCTCTGCAATCATATCACCCGTACGGTAAGTTTTTACGCCGATATGATGAAACGCATTAAAGAAATGGTCATGCCCTGTTTCCCCATGAGGATGCGCTACAAAATGACGCATGGACATCACGTCAATCAGTGCCTCACGTTTTTTTGGGAAATTCATTAAATAAATTGCCGATTTTTCTTCCTTTGAAAGCGGATTTTTACAGGTTTCTGCAGAAAGTTCATTCGTTTTTAAATGAACACAGTTTCCGTCAGCCTCTGCCCAGTTTAGAAAACTCTCAGCATAAACAGCACCGATTAAATGATTATGGAGATCTGCCCCTTTTGGAAAATCTTGTAAAAAGAGACTGAGCGCTGCTGGTGTTGTGGCATTTTCTTTTAAGACTGCTTCCATACCTGAATCGGTACCTAAATCGGCCTCTATCGCCTTTTCAATCGTAGGCCTCGCCTGCCCAACGATAGGCGACAAAACAGAAAAACCAAGCAATGGAAAAGAGGATATGAAAAAGCGAAAAGTTTTTTGATAAAAAAGGCGCATCAATCTCTCTTTTCCTAAAAATAACGTTCTTATCCGGGAGCCCCTATAAGCTGCAAGCGCATTTTTCGACGCATAGCACCTGTCCAGTCTCCCCACTGCGCTGCATCTAGCTTTTTCATTTGATAAGCTTGCCAGCCCTGCATAAAAGTTGCCGTTAAAATGGTAAAATAAGCGTCAATAATCTCTAGCCCATCCACACCTTCCGGAAATGGCAGATCAACATTCTTTTTAATCCAAAATGCGAGCGGCTCGCCGTTCCATGCTGGCATTGAAAGATACGCAGGGTTTTCACCCTTAAAAATTTTAGCAATATTCGCAATAGATTCATTTACGGAATGGCGAGCAACCTCCTCTGAAACACCTTCTTTTTGCCATTTTAAAAGTTTTTCTTCTATTTCCAAAAAAAACGTTTTTAGAATCTTCTCAATAAAATTAGCATCTCCCAAATAACCGAGACGCTCGATGTCCATTTGTACATCTGAGGACATTTAAAACTCTACTTTCAACATCTGTAATATTTCTGTGTTTTCTAAGATTATTTGGTTACACCTAAAGCCGCTGGAAGTGATTTCCAGTAAGGAAATTCATAAATTTCATTCCATAAGAGCTTTAATTGTTTACGTCTTTCATCAGGGGATAACGCTACCCATCCCTCTTGCGTGCATAATTGGGAAAGTCCGCCTTCCGGGTAAAGAAACTCTTTATCATGCAAAAGAGAAAGTAATGGCGGAATATGTCCTCTTGTCCTTGTCCCGTCTTTGAGGATAGGCACAGCCAGTACCTGCTTTAAAAGCCATAAAGTTTTCTGTGAAAAATCGCTTAAAAACCAGTTTTCTTCTAATGCTAATTTTTTAATAAGCGCTGTATCAAGAAGTGTCTTTCCTTCAAGTGCCGCAGTTACAAGCAGTAAAAGAATCTTAGAGGCCAATGCCTCAGCCTTAAGATAAATCTCCTCATTTGACTGATCGGGCACAAGAGAATGATGGCGAAAAAATGCCCCACTGCTGGGCCATAGTAAAAGGGGAAAAAATTGTGGTGTCAGCTCATCTTTGGATTTTCCAACCCGCTTCACAGCACCAACTTTTTCTGCCCGTTCCAATGCCTCCTCCGGCGTTCGGTCACTGCATTCCTCTTCCAGAGTACGCGCCAATGCTGCAGAGGCCTCATCTATAGAAACAGCCTGTCCCGGCAAAGATACGCCAAGATATTCAAGGGATCTCAGAACAATTGCTGAGAGGTCTTCTCCTGGTAGTTCAACAACAGCCATTGAAATGTTTTCCCCTTAAAAATGAGATCTAATATCGCCTATTTATGGTTACGCTAAATAAATGTAAAGTTTAGGGGAGTTCTGATAAATTGTCTTCCCCTTTAGGGTTTAAAATTTTATCCTATGCTCAAAAGTAAGTCTATCCTATCTTTTTGCGCACCTTTTATCAGGTTCAGAATATAATTCTTATGCCATTTTCAAAAAAAAAGGGGGGAAATGCCTCTCACCTCCAAAAAAGAAGTCTGTCCATCAGCGGACATGCGACTTCCATCGCTCTTGAAAAAGAATTTTGGGATATTCTCGAATCTGCCGCACAACGCAAAAAAATAGCGCTTTCAAAATTCATCAGTAACATTGATTCTCATCAACGGGAGGGTCGCCCCCTTACCTCCACCCTTCGTTTAAAGGCTCTGGAAGAGGCTTTTTTATCTGCCAATAAACATACATCTTTAGGAAAATATGAATCATGACAGTCTGGGGTAAGCTTTTTGGAACAGCCGCTGGGATTGCCGCAGGCGGTCCTGTTGGCGGGATCGTCGGCTTTCTCCTCGGGGCCCGTGCAGATAATGATAAATTGCTCTCCTCTCCGGCAGGCTGGGGAAAAAACTTTCCTTCCTATGGCAAAGCAGATCCCCAAGGAGCGACTTTTTTTTCCGCAGTAAAGATTGCTGCCTTGTTTGGAAAGAAAGAACAGCTTGTTGGTCTCGCCAGCCTCGTTCTAAGCGCTAAAATCGCTAAAATAGACGGTCCTGTAAATAATTCTGAAATTGAAGCTTTTAAAAACGCCATTAATGTTCCTCCAGAGCAACTTTCTGCAATTGCCAAAGCCTTTGACAAAGCACGTGAGCGCACAGACGATTTTGAGCGCTATGCGGTTGAAATCGGAGAAGCCTTTAAAGATAATCCCCAGCCTCTGGAGCCTGTGCTTTTTCTCCTTTTTCACATCGCACGTGCAGATCTTGAAAAAAATATGCCGCTTCACCCTGCTGAAAAGGATTTTCTAAAACGGGTGCACAAAGCCTTCCACCTTTCAGAAACAGCTTGGAAAAGAGCCTCTCTAGGTATTTTGCCACCGGAAAACAATATTTCAGATATTAACGCCTATCGTATTTTAGGCGTTCCTCACGAAGCGGATTTAGAAACAATCCGTATCCGCTGGAAAGTTTTAATGAAAAAATACCATCCTGACATTTTACAGCAAAAAATTCTGACAAAAGAGCAGGAAAAAACCTTCAGAGACCGTGCGCAACGCATTAATAATGCGTGGGATCATATTAAAAAGGAACGGAATGGGCATGCGTCTTAAACTCTTTGCTCTCATCATTGGGCTTTTAACCCTCTTCATTTCTATCCTTTCTTTGTTTTTCGTTATCTTAAAAAAGAATCCCGAAAAACAACGAGATAAAACAGTGATTTTTAAAAATCATAATGCCGCTCTTTTTCTTGAAAAAAATCCCGTTGAGAAAAAAGAATTTACAGCTTATTTACGTGTTTCCATTCCACAATGCAGTGGTGCACTCGCCCAAAAAGGAGATGGCGGTCTTCCTGCTAAAGGCGTCTTAAAAAGCGGTAATTTGCAAAACGGCATTCTTGAAGTTCATCAGCCACCAACAATGGGAGAAGCCGCCTGTGACTTGGCATTTCAGATTAAAAATGATGAAATCATCACCGCAAGACAGCAAGGCGGAGATTGTGATGCTTGGCACGGCGTATCCTGCCCTTTTTCCACCCTAATTCTTGGCGGTATGAAGCGCTAAGATATTGCGAAACTCTTGACATAAACAAGCTGAATTCTTAGCTCGCACTTATAAGACAGAGATTTACCGTTCCGCCCTTAGAGTTTCCCCTCAGAAAAGAAACTTCTCCTTTAAAAAAAGGGGAAAAATTGCTAGGTATTAAGATCATGATACAAAATTCTCCCCAAAATACGCCTAATCCTTTAGAAACCCATATTCATACGACGCTTAAGGATCTTGGTATCTTAGACATCTGTGATTTGGCAGGCTCTTCTTTAAGAGACGCTAATCTTCACATCGCCCTACAAGTTTTGCCAGAAAATCTCTCAAAATTGCCTGCGTTGCAGAAAAAAGCCCAAGAAAAGCTTTCCGATTATCCCGGCATTTCAGCAGTTTCCATCTCTTTTACCCGAAAATCCGCCCATGCACCGCAAGGCGCTCCTCAAGAACAACACTTGCATCAAGATGTGCCTTCTTTCGAGAATGAACCTGCTGGCGGCGGATGTGGCAGCGGAGGCTGTGGCTCTTGCGGTTCCTCTGGCGGATGCAGTAGCACTGCACCTAAAAAAGCACCAGAACCCACAGAGATTCCTCAGCTTTCTGGTATTAAATGTGCTATTACGGTTGGATCAGGAAAAGGCGGTGTTGGTAAATCAACCACGGCAATCAATCTTGCCTGTGCCCTTTCTAAATCAGGTTTAAAAGTCGGCGTTTTAGATGCAGATATTTACGGCCCTTCTCTTTCAAAAATGTTAGGCACCAAAGTCAAAGTGCCCGTGATTGAAGGTAAACCGCACCCTGTCGAAGCGCTTGGCATGAAAACAATGTCTCTTTCCTACATGATTGATGACAAGCAAGCTGTCATTTGGCGTGGCCCTATGGTCATGGGCGCTCTTACCCAATTCTTACAGGAAATTGAATGGGGAGAGCTTGATGTTCTTGTGATTGATATGCCGCCGGGAACGGGGGACGCTCATCTGACCATTACTCAGAAATTGGCAGAACTCCTTAAAAAAGGCGGATCTGTCTTGGTAAGTACCCCTCAGGATATTGCCCTTCTTGATACACGCCGCTCTGCAGAACTTTATAATCAAGTCAATATTCCATTGCTTGGTCTCATTGAGAATATGAGCATTTTCCATTGTTCACATTGTGGTAAGGAAACAGATATTTTTGGGCAGGACGGTGCTAAAAAAGAAGCTGAGAATCTTGGCATTCCTTTCTTGGGCGCTATTCCACTTTCTAAAAATATTCGTGTCAAATCAGATGATGGACATCCAATTGTCCTTTCTGAACCTGAAGGCCCAGAAGCCAAAGCCTATCTAAAAATTGCAGAAGGTTTGGCTGAACATATTCGAAGTGTAAAATAATGTTTAAAAGCCCGGTTTGTTTTCTAAAAATATTATGGCTCTTACCGGGCTTTTTTCTCCTCGCCTGTTCGATGCAACCCTCCCATGTTGGGCTTTCAACGGACGGCTATGGCTTTGTCAAGAATTCACCGCATGTCTCACCGCCTACACACTTAACGCAAGGGCAAAAGCTTGAGCTCCCAATAGCCGATCCAGCGCCGTACACGCCGAACATTCTTTTCGGTAAGTCCTAACGCTCTTTTTAATATTTTTTGAAAAATGAGGCTTAAATGTCCCTTATTCCCGCTGAAGAGCAAGCTTTTTCTTATATTTATCAAAAGAAATTAGACCTCAAAAACTTACCTATAACAGAAATTCGACAGTTTTTGATTGAGCTGCTCGAAGAGAACCCAATCCCCCATCCGGATTCTCAAATTTTTCTTGCTGGGAGCTTTATTTTCGAGCTTGCACGACAAACCAGTCCGACAATAAATCGCGGCTCCTTAGAGCAATCATGGGAAAATATTTTTTCGGATGTGCTTAAAGGTCAAAAAACTTTTCCAGCACATTTATCTTTAAATGATCCGAAAAGAGCTCAGAATGCCCTCCAAGCGGCCGGACGCTATGCCATCCATTTCAAAGCAAGTTTTAAACGGCAGACAAACCCAAGTGCCATTTTATCTGTCAATCGCTTTGTAAAATTTGTTGTCAAGAATCTTCCAAAACTTCCAGACGCTAAAAAATAATTTTTAACTGGGACGGGTCATTAAAAGAAGTAAAATCCCAAAAATTAAGAAAAGAACCCCGGTTAAACGGTCAAAATTCTTAATAATAGCGGGCCGCCCCAACAAGGATCTTAAAGGGATACCGCCCATAACAAGTGTACCGAACCACAAAGCCGCTAAAATAATTTGAATGGCCGTCTCCATGAGAACAAACATGGTAACATTTGTCTGTTGTGGGACAAATTGAGGAAAGAGCGCCAAAACGACCAAAGCAAAACCGGGATTGCATAAAGTTGTCGTAAAACCATTTCGAATGCCGTTTAAAATAAGATTTTTAGGAAACTCTTTTACCTCAACCACATCAAACAAAGATGTATGCGGCTTACGTAATAAATTAATGCCTAAATAGGCCAAAAAAATTGCCCCTGTGATTTTCAAAAGGAAAAATCCAAAAGGAGAGCCTGCGATCAAAGCTGTTAAGCCAAAGGCGGCGGCACTCCCCCAAAAACCAACAGCAATACAAATCCCCAACACAACGGCAAAACCTGCTCTATAGCTTTCTGAGATGGATGTTCTCAACACCAAAGCTGTCTCAAGTCCAGGCGTCATCATCAGTGGGCCTGCCGTTAAAATAAAAGCAATTAAAGATGAGAGCATGGCATTTTCCTAAAGCAGAAAGAATTAAACACGTTTTAACATAACAGAAGCCTCAACCTTGTGATCTTCACAACTTAAGAAAAGTTTTTGCTTTCCTTTTTTTGGGAAAAAGAGATTTGTTGCGACAGTTCCAGCTTCAGGACAGAAAAGCTCTAAAGAAAAAGCATCCACATAAAAAACAAGCCTTAAAAGCCCCTCATGTTCTCTTAAAGGCAGAACATGCTCCGCCTTCCAAAGCCTTAGCGCCTCTTCACTCATTTCCTTTGGAAAGGAAATCGCCCCCTTTTGACGTAAAATCTTGCAGACATTCACTTTCGGAAGAATCTCAAAGATCATAGCCTTTTCCTTAGTTTGAGAACTTCCTGCAAGCGAAAAATATATTTTCTCAGGCCATATGCCACCAATACGCTTTAAAGAGAGTTCTACTTTATAAGCACATCCCGGTTTTGATTGTTGAAAATCAAAAGAACATTCTGGCGTAATTTCCTGCGTTGGTAATTTCAAGCTTGTCGAAAAAATATCATCCTGATTTTTATGCGGAAGCGTATAAATCTTGTAGCTTTCCACTTCTTTTCGAACAAAAACCTCTCGCAATAATGTTTCCGCATTCGAAAAGCCTTTAAAAGGCATATATTGCACATAGCTCCAATTTCCCATCCAGCTTTGTAGGTAAAGCTTTCCAGATCTCGGATCAATGGAGCAATTTGGGGCATATGTATCCGCGCCAAAATCAAGCCGTTGCGGCTTCGTCAAATCTCTAAAAATCTTACCGTCCCAATCACCGATAACACCATAAATCTTCCCTGAAGCTTCCAGATGATCCGCATAAATTAAAAGATATTTTTTTTGCGCTTCACCTTCAATAGAAACCGGTAAGAACACAGGCGCTTCGAGACCGCCATTTTGATCTACACGGTGATCCGGCGCCATCCAAAGAGAATGTCTTTTCCATGTCTTCGTATCTAAAGAGCCGTAGAAAGACATGCCATAAGATAGCGTAATAACAGCAACCCATTGCTGACCATCCCAATGAACACGAAAATCCCTTAACGCCTGACCGATGTCACGTTGCGATTTTGTTTGTTCAAAAATGATCTGATCAAAAACAGGTCTTTCACCAAAATCCTTTGCCCAATACCTTAGGACTTTTTGACCTTGTGAAGTCTCTACGGTCACAAAATACAGAACAGCACCATTTCCAAAACCAGCACTATCCTGCCAATCTCGAACAACGCAGCCGCCAAAAAAACCTGTAATATCATTCTTGCAGGGGAAAAGGAATTTCTGCATTGGTATCCAAGAAACACCCCGATTAAAAGAAACACTTTCAATCCATTGCGAAATACAGCTTGTTTCTATGGCATCACTTGGCCTTGCCAAATGCCATGCCCTTAAAATCTTTTTCTTTTCATCAAAAAGAATATTTTGCGGATCACTTACCCATAAAGGCGATGTCGCATGAGGCAAGGCTGTCGCATGATAAAAAGGATAATAAGACGATACAGAAAGACCTGTCCGCAAATCTTCTAACGCCCGAAGAGAATGTCCTATTCTCATTCCTCAACCTCCAGCGAAATTGAGAGAATTTCTGGGCTGAACTCTCCTGTTAAAGCGGCTTGCCACTCACGTTTTTGAATAGCAAGAATTTCGCTCGCTTGAATGAGATAAATATCTTCTGCGTCAATCATTGTAACTTAATAATCCTGATTTAAATCTTTTTAAAAAAAGCGCCCTATAAAGTAAGGCGCTTTTTCTTAATTTACTTTTTAGGATGTGCTCCTAATTTCTTTAAAAGAACCTGAAACTGGGACGCCATTTTGGCACGATTTTGTGCAACAATCGTTGCCTCTTTTCGGTTCCGTCCCGGAACCTCATAATCACGTGCAAAATATAAAGTTGCCTGTGCCGCATTTTGAGAATGAAGCAACTCTTTACCGACAAATTTATAAGGACTTGTCGGATCTGTTAAAGCCTGCTGGATAAAATCCGCTTGATCTTTCCAAGGTGCCTGATGTGGCAATACACCATATTTCTTAACAAAATTTTTCTTACGAACACCAAGCCATTGCGCCAATCCCGAAGCGCCATTCGTGTTGACCTGAGAGGGATCTAGCGAGCACTCGAAATAAATATTTGCGACAATCCCTGCGACCACATGTTCAGACCAACCTTTTTGACGGTAGTAAGTTGCCAGCAATCCCGCCATTTCTGTCTGTTGAGGACTTAATTTTAAAGGCTTTGCCGGTACCGCAACAGAGGGTAGGACATGGCAAAATAGAGATAGTGTAAAAATTAGGCCACAAAAGGACCTAACTAAAAATGATCTTTTTTTCAAAAATAAACTCTCTAAAATTTTATAATTTATTTCGGTGCCTTTTAACACGGTTAAAAAGCAAGACGAAGGTTTGAATAATCGCTTCCTGAATAACGCCAAAGCTTAATTTGCTTTCTCCAGCTAAACGATCTTTAAAAACGAAAGGCACTTCACGAATACTCAAGGTATCTGAAGATTTCGCTAAAAATTCAAAAAGAATTTTAAATCCTTTTGTCCGCATAGACGGTAAAATTTCTTCAATTAAATCACGTTTAACCGCAAAGAAACCACTCATAGGATCACTGCATTTTTTACCAGAAACCTTTTGAGCCACTTTGGTTCCCAGTTTTGAAAGCCATTCCCGATATTTTCCGGAAAGCCCCGATGCATCACCACCTTTTGCATAACGTGTGCCGACGACAAGGTCTGTTCCATCAACAAGAGCATCTAACATGCGTGGTAAAATCGTCTCATCATGCTGACCGTCACCATCCATCACCGCAACAAAATGAGAAGAGGAAGACAAAATTCCCTCAATAACAGCGGATGTCAAACCACGACGGCCAATTCTGCGAATAACCCGTAAACGTGAATCCTCTTGAGCAATTTTTCTTGCGACACTTGATGTGCCATCTGGAGAATTATCATCAACAAGAATCATCTCCCATTCATCGTCACGCCCTTCCCAAGCACGACACAAGGAGTCGAAAACTTTCGAAACATTTTGTGCCTCGTTATAAACCGGCACGATAATGCTGATAAGAGCTGGTGAATTTGCCAAAGGAAACCTCAACTATTTACGTTAATTACTCTCGTTAATAATGACACTGCTTAAATTTTCTCACGAGAGAAAGCCAATGATAAAGATTTTTTAGTACAAAAACAATCTTCCACTAAAAAGCACTTGAATAACGTGGGGACCCCTCTTCTTTTTCTGCTTTGAGATATTGGTCAAAAATCCCTGCCACATTACGAATAAAAGGCCGCCCCTTCTCCAGCACATAAATATGCCGCCCTTCTAACTTAACCAATCCATCTTTCAGCATAGGATCAAGCTGTTTAAGCTCATTAGAAAAATCTTTTCCCTTATCAAAATCATCCAGATTAACAGATAAATCACACATCAAGCGCTCAATAATACGGGCCCTTAATAAATCCTCTCCCCTACGGGCAACATCACGATAGGCAGGAAGACCTTCCTTTAGCATCGCCTTTTTATAGGCTGAGGCCGTTGGTGCATTCTGACTGAGACCCTGTGCAAATTCTGAAATCGCAGAGGCTCCCATCCCAATCAAAACGCCTGAATTATCTGTTGTATAGCCTTGAAAATTGCGACGAAGCACACCCTTTTCTGCTGCTTTGGCCATTGTATCTTCGGGACGGACATAATGATCCAAACCAACGGCGATATAGCCCGCTTTACGCAAAGTCTCGTCAATCGCTTGCCTTTGTGCAAGACGCTCTAAAAGACCCGGCAACTGATCTTCTGGAATTAACTGCTGGCGTTTTTGCTTCCACGGCACATGGGCATAACCAAAAACGGCTAAACGTTCCGGCTTTAATTTAGCAATAACTTCTGCAGTGTGAATAACGCTCTCGGTTGTTTGACGGGGAAGGCCATAAATCAAATCAATATTGATTGAGGCAATGCCTGCATCCCGCATTTGAGAGACGCAATCTTCTGTTTGTTTTTCACTCTGAATACGCCCACAAGCCTGCTGAACGCTCGGATCAATATCTTGAACCCCTAGACTAACACGGTTAAAACCGATCTCTCTCAGATAGGTGGCACATCCTTGAGGGATATTGCGAGGATCAAGCTCAATGGAAAGTTCCGCCTTCGGATCAATTTGAAAATATTGAGCGACTTTTCCCATAACGCTTGCCAAAGCCTCTTTGGGAAGCGTTGTTGGTGTCCCACCTCCCCAATGAAGATGCGTCACGATATGCTCTTTTCCGGCCAAAGCTGCCACACGTTCAAGTTCTGATAGCAACAGATCTGCATAGGCCTCACGTGTCTCTTGATGCCGAACAACAGACGTATTACAGGCACAGAAACTGCAAAGCTCATCACAAAAAGGCACATGAAAATAAAGAGAAATTGGCTCTCCCTTAGGCAAATCCCTAATCCAAGTTTCAATCTTGTTGCTCTCTGCAACTGGAACAAACTGTGCGGCTGTCGGATAGCTGGTATAGCGTGGAATAAGCCCGCCATACCGCTTTAAGAGCAAAGAAATTTCTTCAAAATTTTTGGATGGTTCTACCATTTTTAATCCGCCTTTTTAGTGCCCATCATTGTAGAGTAAGCGGGGGCAATTTGCATTATATTGTGTTAGGCACGCTTCGTTCTCTTTTTCCCGTTGCGCAATAAAGGCCTCTGCACGTGCCTTACAGGCGGGGAGTTGTTTTTTAAGCTTCTGCACCTTAATAGAGGCTAAAATGGCTGTAATCGGGAGCGATAAAACATTATCGATATCAAGCGTTGCAAGACCTAACGGATCGCTACCATCCATAAGATTACCAAACTCAATGCCATGCGGAACCTGACAAGGGTAAGGCGTATCCTCATAAATTAAAGTCGTCTTCGGACGAAAAATATTGGTGGTGCAGCCAGACATTGTAAGGGCCAGAAGCGTGGCTGCCCCAATCTTCTTTAAATGTCTTTTCATGCCTGCCTTATGATTGCTCAAAGCTGGAGAAAATGGAGCGGATGAGGGGAATCGAACCCCCGTATGCAGCTTGGGAAGCTACCGTTCTACCATTGAACTACATCCGCTAATTTCATAACCAGAGAAAAACGCTTCTTTTAAGAAATCTTAGTCTATTTAATCTATAAAAAAAAGAGCCATCACTCAAGCACTCATCTAAATAAAAAAAGAATTATACTTCCGATGAGGTTTCAAGATAAGCATTATAGAACCATAACCCAAAGAATCTTATAGAGAATTTAGGAAAAGATACGCCATGACATCCGCTCCCCCTGCCTTGCCTTCCAAACCTTATATTGCTGCTATTCTCCTCGGCGGCGGAACGGGAAAACGGTTTAAAGAAAGTCTCAAGAGCCCTCTCAACACAGAAAATGCCAGTCTTCCTAAGCAATATCTTCTCCTCAATGGTAAACCCATTATTCAT
The DNA here is from genome assembly GCA_004843165.1 of Acetobacteraceae bacterium. NCBI lineage: Bacteria > Pseudomonadati > Pseudomonadota > Alphaproteobacteria > Acetobacterales > Acetobacteraceae > Acetobacteraceae bacterium. The sequence goes on along the minus strand of CP039459.1, from coordinate 1,659,132 downwards.
CATGCCGCTGAGGCGCTTTTGCCTTATGTCGATCTGATTCAGCCTGTTGGAGATCGTGAAAAACTTGTTGCGACTCTCCCAAAAGACAAAAAAATTCTACCGCCTGTTTCTGGCGGTACAGAACGCCAAGATAGTGTTCGTAATGGTTTAGAAGCGCTTTCACGTCTTTCTAAAACCCCCGATCTTGTCCTCATTCATGACGGCGCAAGACCCTTGGTTCCTTCTGCCTGTATTGAAAATGTCCTTGAAGCTTTAAACGATTATTACGGTGCCATTCCAGCTCGAAAAGTCACAGATACCATTAAACGGGTTGAAAATGATGTCATCGTCGCTACGGTTGAAAGGGACAATTTACGCCGTGCGCAGACACCGCAAGGATTTCATTTTCAGCTTTTCCTTGATCTTCACCGCAAAGACAATAACAATAAATGCACTGATGATATTGCCCTTTTAGAAGCTGCCGGTTTTGAAACTAAAGTCGTTGAGGGCAGCGAACGCAATATTAAAGTCACTGTCGAAGAGGATTTAAATTTTTTAAAAACAATGTTTAGCCAGACATCTTCCCCAGCCCCTCTCCTGCCACATATTGGCAATGGTTATGACGTTCATGCTTTTGAAGCCGGCCGCCCCCTTATGCTTGGCGGTGTTGAAGTGCCCCATACGCATGGCTTAGCAGGACATTCTGATGCCGATGTCGTCCTTCATGCACTTTGCGATGCGTTGTACGGCGCAATGAATGAAGGCGATATCGGACGCCATTTTCCCCCTTCGGACAATCAATGGAAATCTGCGAATTCCCGCCAATTTTTAGAACATGCCATCGATTTTCTCCGCCAAAAAAACGGACGCCTTATCAATGCCGATATCACCTTAATTTGCGAAGCGCCCAAAATTAGCCCCCATGCGGAAAAAATGATGCAAAAAATGGCAGAAATTATGGATGTTTCGCCAAAACGCATCTCTTTGAAAGCCACCACAACGGAAAAATTAGGCTTTACAGGACGTAAAGAAGGGATTGCCTGCTTTGCAACGGTTTCCGTTTTATTACCAGATATTGAAGAAAACTAAGCCATGACAAATAGACAAAAAGAACGAGATTCACTCCATAATACAATATGGAAAATTGCAAATGATTTACGAGGTCAAGTCGATGGCTGGGATTTTAAAAATTACGTTTTAGGTACATTATTTTATCGTTTTCTTTCCGAGAATCTCACTAAATATCTAAATATTGCCGAGCATCAGGCAGGTAATGCAGACTTTGACTATGCGACACTTTCCGATGTGGAGGCTTTGCCGATCAAAGCCGAGATCGTGGCGGAAAAAGGCTTTTTTATCCTGCCGAGCCAGCTTTTTTACAATGTTTTAAAAAATGCCGAAAAAGACAATGATTTTAACATTACGCTTGGCAATATTTTTAGAGATATTGAAGGCTCCGCCATCGGCACACCCAGCGAAGAGAATTTTAAAGACCTCTTTCGGGATTTTGATACAAACAGTCCTAAATTAGGCGAAAATGTCTCTAAAAAAAATGAGAAACTTCGCAAGCTTTTAACGGAAATCGGTGATCTGGAATTAGGGAATTTCACCGGCAAAAATGCCCATGAGATTGATGTTTTCGGGGATGCCTATGAATATCTCATTAAAATGTATGCCGCCAATGCGGGAAAATCGGGCGGAGAATTCTTTACGCCACAAGAGGTTTCTGAGCTTTTAGCGAATATTGCCTTAAATGGCCGAAAAAGCCTGAATAAAGTTTATGATCCTGCGTGCGGTTCCGGCTCTCTTCTTTTGAAATTTTCTAAAATCCTCGGCAAAAGCAAAATTAAATCGGGCTATTACGGGCAGGAAGTTAATTTAACGACCTATAATTTATGTCGTATGAATATGATTTTGCATGAGATTGGCTTTGAACATTTTCATATTGCCTATGGCGATACGCTAATAGAGCCTAAACATTGGGATGATCAGCCTTTTGATGCGATTGTTTCCAATCCGCCCTATTCGACCAAATGGGAGGGCGACAGTAACCCGATTTTAATCAATGACAGGCGGTTTGCGCCTGCCGGTGTTCTTGCACCGAAAAGCAAGGCAGATTTAGCCTTTACGATGCATATTTTAAGCTGGCTTTCCACCGCAGGAACCGCGGCGATTGTCGAGTTCCCCGGGGTTTTGTACCGATCCGGTACGGAAAAGAAAATCAGGCAATATTTAATTGAGAATAATTATATTGATTCCGTTATTCAGCTTCCTCCCGATTTATTTTTCGGAACGACGATTGCCACCTGCATCATCACGTTAAAAAAATCAAAAACAGACAATCAGACGCTTTTTGTTGATGCGAGTTCCGAATTTTCCCGCTCAGGCAATAAAAATATCCTTTTAAAGAAACATCAGGGAAAAATTTTAGAGGCTTTAGAAAAAAGAGTAGATATCCCCCATTTCGCCAAATTGGTGCCGAATGATCAAATTTTAGAAAATGAAGTTAACCTTTCAGTTTCCTCCTATGTCGAGGCTGAGGATTTACGGGAAAAGATTGATATTAAAATTCTTAATCAAGAGATTGAAGAGATTGTGAAAAAGCAATCCAAACTTAGAAGTGCAATAGATGCGATTGTCGCCGATCTAGAAGAGGCAAGCGCATGAATAAGATTGAACAGCTCATTCAAAAACATTGCCCGAATGGGGTTGAATTCAAAAGTATTTCAGAAATTTTTACTATACGAAACGGCTATACCCCATCGAAAAGCAATCAAAATTACTGGGTTGATGGTGATGTTCCTTGGTTTAGAATGGATGATTTACGAAAAAATGGTCATATTCTCAATAATTCACTGCTAAAAATAACAAAAGAAGCTGTAAAAGGTGGAAAATTATTTCCTAAAAACTCAATTATTATTGCCACCAGCGCAACAATTGGTGAACATGCGCTTATTACCGTTCCATACCTGTGTAATCAACGCTTTACTTCGCTTACTTTAAAATCAAAATTTTTAAAATCATTTCATATCAAATTTATTTTCTATTACTGTTTTCTCCTTGATGAATGGTGCCTAAAAAATACGACAAAATCTAGTTTTGCTTCTGTTGATATGAACGGATTTAAGCAATTTCCCTTTCCTATCCCCCCTCTCGAAGTTCAAGAAGAGATTGCCGCTATCCTTGATCAGTTTACAGAGCTGGAAGCGGAGCTGGAAGCGGAGCTGGAAGCACGCAAAAAGCAGTATCATTATTACCGAGAACAACTTTTAAGCTTCAGTTATAATTCAGACACAAGTCAAGCAAGCATAAAACTCTTGAGTGAAGTTTGCAACATCTTAGATTCAAAAAGACGCCCTATCACGCGCTCTCAAAGAGTAGCTGGGGATTTCCCCTATTATGGCGCTAATGGTATTCAAGATTGGGTAGAAAATTATATTTTTGATGGGAATTTTCTTCTTATCGGGGAGGATGGAAGCGTCATGACAGATAGAGGTACACCAATTGTAAACTGGGCCACAGGGAAGTTCTGGGCGAATAATCACGTTCATGTTTTATCCGCTAAGCAGGGATTGAACCTACGTTATTTATACCACCTAGCCCAGATGATAAATATTCGCCAATGGGTTCAAGGATTACCTCCAAAACTCAATCAAGAGAATTTAAAAAACTTAAAACTTCCCATTCCCTCACTTTTGGAACAAGAACGCATTGTCGCTATTTTGGATCGGTTTGATGCGCTGGTGAATGACATCTCTCACGGCCTGCCTGCTGAAATTAAGGCAAGACGCCAACAATATGAATATTACAGAGATAGGCTCTTAACTTTTAAAGAGGCTGTCTAAAATGTTTGAGAATGCTTTACACGAAATTAAAAAGAAAATGACTTCCAAAGTCACGCTTTTATATGCATTCAATGGCACGGGCAAAACACAGTTATCAAAGTTATTTTATGAAGATAGACCAGAAGAAACACTTTATTATAATGCCTTTACGGAAGATTTATTTCATTGGGACAACGAACAATCTCTCTTAGGCTTTAATAAATCATCTTGGCTATTGAAAACTATTGAAGAGCAAGGTTTAGAAAATCGTATTTCTAAAAATTTTAAGAGCATCATTACCTCTAAATTAGAACCTTCTTTTAATTTTTTAGAAGGGCATGTTTCCTTTGACTTTAATACGGGGGATGACACAGCTTCTCAAAGTATAAAAATCTCTAGAGGAGAAGAAAGCGTCTTTATCTGGAGTATTTTTTATACACTCTTAGAAAATCTGGAGGAGTCACAAAAAGAAGATGAGGTATTTAAAAAAATTAAATATATCCTTATTGATGATCCTGTCTCTTCGATGGATGAGGGGCGTATTATTACAATTGCCCTTAAATTATCTGCCCTTATAAAAAAAACAAAGAGCTTAAAATTTCTTATCTCTACGCATCATCCCCTATTTTTTAATATTTTATACGCAGAACATGGAGCTAAAGAGCATGCCTTTATCTGCACTAGAGAAAACAACGCTATAAATTTTATAGCACAAAAGAATGATTCCCCTTTTCTCTATCATCACGCCATTCTTTTGGAGATAGAAAAAGCAATTCTACAAGACAATCTTAAAAAATATCATTTTAATCTTTTTCGTACCCTTTTAGAAAAAACAGCTAATTTCTTGGGTCATGATCGTTGGAAAACCCTTTTATCTGAGTCCAGCTCAGATAAAATTCAACAATTAGAAATTACAAAAAGAATCAATCACCATAGTCACGGCTCTCTTTCTGAAAGTGAAACAGATTTTTTAAGCCCAGAAGATAGAGAGATTTTTACAAATGCTTTTAATCATTTCATCCAAAAGTTCCACTATTCATCTTTCAAAAAAGCTTCCTAAATGACTCAAGAAAATCCAACCTTCGAAAATTTATTTTCCACCTCTGCGATTGAAATGATTGCAGCCTCTGATGAGAGTACTTTGGTTGGAAAGTTTGAACCCTCTGCGCACAAACGAGAAGGCCACCAATCTGAAGATGAGCTTGAAAAGACTTTTATTCAGCAACTCCAAGAGCAAGGCTATGAATTTCTCCCAATTAGCACAGAGGCCGATTTAATCCAAAATCTACGTCTGCAACTCGAAAAATTAAACAAATTTCAATTTACCGATTTAGAATGGGACGAATTTTTTAAAAATAAGCTTTCTCGCCCGAACGCCGGCATTTTAGAAAAAACAAAAATGCTTCAGCTCGAAAATACCGCACAAATCCTAGAGGGCGAAGATGGCTATGATCGCAATATCCATCTCATTGATAAGAAAAATCTTCATCGAAATAAGCTCCAAGTCATTAACCAATATCGTTCCGAGGGCGAAAAACGATCGCATCGTTACGATGTCACAATTTTACTTAATGGCTTGCCGATTGTGCATGTGGAGTTAAAACGGCGCGGTATTGCCATCCGGCAGGCTTTTAACCAGATTAACCGCTATCAAAGAGAAAGTTTCTGGGAGGGGTCCGGTCTTTTTCAGTATGTACAACTTTTTGTTATTTCAAACGGCACAGACACGAAATATTACAGCAATACAACCCGTTTAGGATCAATCGAGGCCCAAAACAAGGTGACAAAACAGCCCAAACAATCTTCCAACTCTTTTGCCTTTACCTCTAACTGGGCCGATTTCCACAATAAAAATATTTTAGATTTAGAGGATTTCACCAAAACTTTTTTTGCTAAACACACGCTGTTAAATATTTTAACAAGATATTGTGTTTTGGATGCTCAAGATCGCCTTTTGGTTATGCGTCCCTATCAGATTGCCGCAACCGAGCAAATTTTAAGCCGTATTAAAACAGCCGCGAACAATCCCCAGTCAAAAAACGCAAAAACAGGCGGTTATATTTGGCACACAACCGGAAGCGGCAAAACCTTAACCAGTTTCAAGGCGGCACAGCTCGCCTGCAAAATGGATGAAATCGACAAAGTTTTATTTGTCGTAGATCGCAAAGATCTTGATTATCAGACAATGAAAGAATATGACCGTTTCGAAAAGGGGGCGGCAAACGCCAACGCATCCACAAAAATTTTAAAAGAACAGCTTGAAAAACCATCGGCAAAAATCATTGTCACAACCATTCAAAAGCTCAGTCATTTTATTAAATCCGACAAAAACCATCCGATCAAACATCAAAAAATCGCTCTGATTTTTGATGAATGTCACCGTTCTCAATTTGGAGAAATGCATAGAGACATTACAAAATTCTTTAAGAATTACCATCTTTTTGGTTTTACGGGCACGCCTATTTTTAATCTTAATCAGAAGAAAGGGGGAAGCCCTAACATTGCCACAACAATGCAGGTTTTCGGCGATCGCCTTCATGCCTATACGATTGTTGATGCGATTAAAGATAAAAATGTTCTAGGCTTTAAGGTCAGCTATCACAGTACAGTTAAAAAAGCGTATGAAACCGAGGATGAGCCGCCTACCAAAGAAAATGAAGAAATTTTTCTAGCGTCTGAGCGCATTTCGCAAATAACCTCTTATATTTTAGAAAATTTTCAGACCAAAACCTATCGAAATAAATCTTATAAATACGAGGCGAAAAGACGGACAGGCTTTAATGCCCTTTTTGCGACCGCCTCTATTAAAGCAGCCCGTCTTTATTATGAAGAATTTAAGCATCAGCAGGAAAATCTTCCCTCTGACAAAAAATTAAAAATTGGAATGATTTATTCTTACGCCCCAAATGAAGCCGAGGAAGAGAATTCAGACGGCACCGAAGGTTTAGACGGCTCTTCCCGTGATTTCTTAGATCAGGTTATTGCCGATTATAATGAGATGTTCCAAACAAATTATAATTCCGGCTCAGGCTTCTCAGATTATTATAAAAATCTTTCCCAGCGTTTAAAAGATGGCGATTTAGATCTTGTTATCGTTGTAAACATGTTTTTAACAGGGTTTGATGCGCCATGTTTAAATACATTATGGGTCGATAAAAATCTTAAATATCATGGGCTTATTCAAGCCTACTCCAGAACTAACCGCATTTTAAATTCGGTTAAGCAATTTGGGAATATTATTACTTTTCGAGATCTAGAAAATGCAACCAATGAGGCGCTTCAAATCTTTGGGAATAAAGAGGCTATCGAGTTTGCAATTCTAAAACCCTATGCTCACTTTTTAGAAGAATATCAAAGTCATATTGACATACTTTTAAAGAACTTCCCTCTTAATATGGAAATCATTGGGGAAACAAAACAAAAAGATTTTATCCAGCTTTTTGGAAAAATTTTAAAGCTTCTTAATATTTTAAAAAGCTTCGATGAATTTGATGCGGATACTTTTCTCTCTCCTGCAGAACTTCAAGATTACCGTAGCCGTTATTTAGACCTTTATGAAATATTCAAACAGCAGTCTAACACTGACAGCGACACAGATATCCCTTTAGAAGGTATTACTTTTGAGATTGAACTTTTAAAACAAGTTGAGATCAATATTGATTATATTTTAAAACTTGTTGAAGAATATCTTAAAGAAAATAAGAATGCTGCTCTTAAAGAAAACATTACAAAACTTGTTAATGCAAACCCTTCTCTTCGCAACAAAAGAGAGCTTATTAATGATTTTATGTCTAAAATCTCTTCTGAGGATGATATCCCAAAAAAATGGCAAATATATATTGATCTAAAAAAAGAAGAAGAACTTGAGGAGATTATTAAAGAGGAGCGTCTCAAACCAGAACTAACGCATGAGTTTATCAAAGATGCCTTTATACAAGGTATTGTTCCTGAATTTGGTACGGGACTTGCAAAAATTTTACCTCCCCAATCCCGTTTTTCAAAAAACAATCCATCTGCTGAAAATAAAAAAAGAGTATTACAAAAACTCTCTGAATTTCTAGAGCGCTTTCTTGATATTTAAAAAAAGGGCTTTTGAAAAATTCAAAAGCCCTTTTTCGTTTTCATTCTTTGGAGAAATTACAGGCCTAAGATCCGCAATAAGCCGCTGGCAACTTTTTCTCCTTTATTGTCGCCCTCTGCTTCTTTGGGTTCAGGGCCGGGAATGCCCATTCTTGCTGCGGAAAGAAGAGATTTGCAGTTATCGCTATTATTGCCACCGCCAAGTTGCAGACCTAAGGGGCCGCCACTTGCACGTAAGACAACCGTTTTTAAATCGCCAAACTCGCCGCTGACTTCTAATGGTGAATTGACCACCTCGCCCGCATAACTCATTTGGGGATTCAAACGCAGATCAAGGGATTGCTGAAGAGGCGAAATCCAACCATTTCCCGTAAGGCTTAAATGATTTGCCTCAAAACCAAAGGCAGAAATATCCCCACGACCATTATTAAAGCTTGCCGCCGCAGCCGCACAGCGCAGTGGAATGTCTTTACTTCCCAGCTTAAAGATCGCTCTCAAAGGACCCGCCAAATCCACTAAAATCTGACGTTTAAGAGAACTGTCAATCGTGGACGCCCCAAGTTTACCTGTCAGAGTTGAAAGGATAGCATTGAGATCATTTCCCTGCCCTTCCAGATGTCCAACCAATTCGGAAGCGCCTGAAAGGATAGCCGGAGCCCCAAAAGTTTCAAAGAGAAGTTGAGACGGCAAAATCATTGGACTGGCTTGCATCGAAAAATGATAATTTTTATCCTGTTTCGTAACGTCTAAACGACCAGAAAGCGCCTGATTATCGCCAATCCCTTTTGTGATTTCAAAATGTGTTGCGCCATTATGCGAAATTAAATGCGCTGCTAAATCGTGGTAAGAGACATCATCAACAGAAAAATCTTTAGCCGTTAAGGTAAGATCTGCTGATGTTGCCGAAGCATTTGAAATAGCACTTTCACGTGCAGCTTCCATCACTTTGATCGTCTCATCATCAGATTGCATATCTGAGGCTTTGGGTGTCGCTACGGATGCCCTTTTCTGAGAATCTAATTTTTTTCCTATCGCTTTAAGGTTCCCTGAAATGAGGTGCGCTTGAGCAATATCAAGCGTTCCCCCAAGCTTCCATTGCGCCGATCCATTTTCAGGGCCAGCGACAAGCTCTGTCTGAAAGCTTAATTCATCACTTGAAAAAGAACCATTATGAATAAAGGCATTCCATTTTTTATCGCCTAAGGAATGGGTAAAATGGAAATCTCCCGACATGGAAACCCCATGAAGAATGGAAAGTTCACGTCCAACATCATCCGCCAAAGACCAGCCGCCTCCAAGAGCGACAACGGGCATTGCCGGAGAAACACCCGACAGCGATCCCGATATTTCTGTTGGAGACACCGTTCCCGAAAGATGAAAACCTGCTGGAATATCCCTATCAGGATTTTGCGCATTTTGTTGCGCCGTCGCTTTCATTGAGCCAGGCCTTACCGAGAGCTCATAAATATTTTCATTTTTTATAGGAAGAGATGAGAAAAGATTTGCTGGCAATGCAAGATGAATCTGCCAATTTCCTCCCTTGCCCTGCGTTTCTGAATCGATAAGCAGAGAAGGCTGTCCCTCATCTAAATGAAATTGCAGATTATTTATCTGAAGATTTCTCAAAATAGCACTGGAAGCCGCTTTTCTAACAGCCTCTCCAGCATCTTGAGATAAACGATCTGCCATCTCCGACAAAAGGGAAATCTTTGAATGTGCAATGTTCATATCTATGGCAGAAAGCATCACAATCGGCTTATCATCGTTCCTGACCAAATGAAAACTGGCTTGCCCTGAAAGGTCTTTTAGAGCAGGCACCGAAACTTCAGGATAAATTCTTTTGAAATCTGAAAGAGATTGCAAATCTGCCCTGACAAGTAATGTACTTTGTCCGCCATCACCCAAAAATGGGATCGTCCCGTCAACAGAAAGAAAATCTTCTTTTGCCGTCAACTTCGCCGTTTGACGGTGTGGAAAGGTGAATTTGAGAAAGAAAGGCCATGGCGGGCGTTTCCCCGGATCTGTATGCGCAACGAGCAAATCAGGAATTTCAGACAAAGCGCCGGAATGCCCTTCGACCGCCCAAGCCTGTCTTTTCCCTGCAATTTCTGGAGATTCGATAAAGAAAGACGGATGTGCAGAGGCAATATGATTAAGTTCTAAATTTTTAACCGGCAAAGTACCCGCAACGGGGGCATCTCCCGGACGCACAACCGTATTTTTCCATTTAATTAAACTGTCATGCAGCGCAATTTTGCCAATAGAAATTTTAGAATGCGTTAAAAAAGGCGCATTGATCAATGCCGGAGAGACTTCCTGCGAGGTTACCGCATTCACATTTTCAGTCGTCTGAGACGATTTCTGCCAAAAAGAAGGTTTCCCCTTCATAGCCATTCTGATCTGTAACGGGTGACCATCATAAGCAATGATTGCCCGGTCCAAGGTCAGCGATGGAATGTTCATGCCATAACCCAGCAAGGTCATTACGGAAAGTTTAGCATATGTTTTTTCCGCACTGACAAGAGGGATTGCACCTGGAATGCCCCCTTCTAAATTATGAATTTCAATCGCAGGTCTCGGAAAAAGGGTCATTTCAACATGGCCTGCATGCCATTCCAAACCTGTAGATTTAGATAAAGAAGTCTGTAACCCATCCCACAATGTCTCTGGATTAACAAGACGCCCCCCCTCAAGCCATAGGCCGAGAACCGATAGTCCTAACAGACCAAACCCAATCGACTTTGCCTTCTTCATCTCATCTTCCTTTTATTTTTCCCGCCTTGGCTTTGGCGTCTGCCCGGCGCAAAATCCAAGCTGTTTAAATGTGTCAACCATGTGCGGCGGTAGCGGAGCCGTCACCTGCAAGCGCCCCCCTTTAGGATGTGGAAAATCTAAAAACCGTGCATGCAAATGGAGCCTGTCAATAAAACCATCTTGATGCGCCTTTTCACCACCGTAGCGAGGGTCTCCCAAAATTGGTGTTTCAATGACTTCACAATGCACCCTTAATTGATGCGTCCGGCCTGTCTCTGGTGAAAGTTCCAGCCATGCAAATTTTTTACCGGCATGATCCAATGTCTCATAAAAGCTGACAGCATATAATGCGCCCTCTTCCTTTAAACGAACAGGTGCCATGATAGAAGCCGCACCCGCACCAATTTTTGCCAAAGGCTGATTAATTTTTCCGGCAGGCACTTCAGGACGCCCGACAACAACTGCCCAATATTTTTTCTCAACCTCACGCTGCCGAAAAGCCTCCGCAAGCGAGGCAGCAACGCCCGGTGTTTTTGCAATGAGCAAAACGCCGGAAGTATCTTTATCCAAGCGGTGTACGAGACGGGGGCGCACCCCATCCTCTGAAACCATCGCATCCAGCATCAAATCAACATGCTCTTTAAGACCTGTTCCGCCCTGTGTTGAAAGGCCAGAAGGTTTATTCATCACCGCCAAATATTTATCTTCATAAATCATGAGTTTTTTAGCACGTTCTGCCAGCTCAGGATCTATTGTCTTCGTTTTATCCCTTGTCCCGAATTCCCGCTTAATCTGAGGAATTTTTACCTCATCCCCTTCTGAGAGACGTGTTTTCGTCTCTGCTTTTTTGCCATTCACACGAATCTCGCCCTTACGGCAAAATTTTTGAATTGCGCCCTGAGGAAGATCTGGGAAATAACGTCTGACCCAACGATCTAAACGAATATTTTCCTCATCTGCGATAACTTTTTTTATTTCTGGCTCTGCCATGTTCTCTTTTACTTTCACCCTTGGAAAAGGATTATTCTCTTCCTGATTGTCGCCGCGCTTGATCTTGTAAAAACGCTCGGCGCTCTTCTAAAATATGTAAACGCTTATTAATTTCAACTTCATACCCTCGTGAGGATGGGGCATAAAAACGTATTCTTGCCATCTCATTAGGAAAATAATTCTGACCTGAAAATGCCCCTTCCTGGTCGTGATCATACTGATAACCTTCGCCATATCCAACCGCCTTCATTAAGTTGGTTGGGGCATTGAGAATATGGGGCGGCGGCATCAGACTTCCAGTCTCCCTTGCAACGGCTCTTGCCTGTTTTAACGCCTTATAAACAGCATTCGATTTTGGCGCTGTTGCCAAATGAACGATAGCCTGTGCCAGTGAAAGCTCCCCCTCTGGACTTCCCAGACGTTCATACGTTTCCGTTGCAGCAACCACGAGCGGAAGAGCACCCGGTGCCGCCTCACCCACATCTTCACTCGCAATGACAAGAAGGCGGCGGGCAATATAACGTGGATCCTCTCCCCCCTCGATCATTCTGGCATACCAATAAAGCGCAGCATCCGGATCTGAGCCTCTAATCGATTTATGGAAGGCTGAAATAAGATTATAATGCTCCTCCCGGCTTTTATCATAACGAAGCGCACGCCGGGAAAGATTCTGCTCTAATGCTTTGACATCTAAAGGATGATCTTGCGGAAATAAAAAAACTTGTTCTGCGAGATTTAACAAATACCGTCCATCACCGTCCGCCATTTCAATTAAACGCTTGCGAGCATTTTCATCCAAAGGCAAAACCTGTTCTTGCAAAACCTCTGCGCGTTGGAGCATTTTCTCCATGGCATCAGCACCTAAAGCCTTCAGCACCAGAACCTGACAGCGTGATAAAAGCGCCGGATTTAAGGCAAAAGACGGATTTTCTGTTGTGGCTCCCACCAGCGTAATCAGTCCATTTTCGACATAAGGTAAAAACCCGTCTTGCTGTGCTCGGTTAAAACGATGAATTTCATCGACGAAGAGCAATGTGCCCCGTGAAGCACTTTTTTCAGCCTGCGTGAAAACTTTTCTTAAATCGGCAACGCCTGAAAATACAGCAGAAATTTGAACGAAATCCAAACCACTTCTTTCTGCCAATAAACGTGCCAACGTTGTTTTTCCACATCCCGGAGGCCCCCATAAAATGAGACTTGGTAAAAACCCTCTACCCAGCATTCGGGTAATACGTCCTGCTGTCCCAAGAAGATCTTCCTGACCGCAAACCTCTTCCAGCACTCTCGGACGCAAACGGTCTGCCAAAGGCTGGCGTCCAGCTTTTGTTTCTTTGCCGCCTAAAAAAGATTCGGAAGAAATTTTTGATCCATTATCCGCCTCTCCAAACAAATCATTCATCTCTTTTTACTCCTCATCTTTGCAGGCTTATTAGATATTCGGATTGGCAATCTTCCTTAAAATTCCCGGCAATAACATCATATAAGGGTTCAAATTAAAATGAGGTTGCGGCAGTTCGCCGTCAAGGGTATATCCCATAGCCAAAATGCCGCTCCCTTTTTGTGGCGAAAAGATATACCCCAAAATACTTGGCAAATGCCCCGGTGAGCTATTCCAATAATAATAAGGAGAAACCGTTCCGCCGAGATCAATTTTGTCTTTTTTTAAGTTGATATTGCCCACCATAGTGGCCGTGAGAATATCACTTTTTCCCTGAACATTTCCAAAACCGATAATACCGTCCTGAACGGAAATCGCCCCGTTAAGGGAAATCCCTGTTAAATTCCCATTCACATGCTTCCAATGGGTCGGACTCAAAATTTTAGCAAGCAAAACGGCCGTTAAAGAAGAATGCCAATCCATTCCCTCAAGTGAGATTTTACCAGCATAAGGCGGCAAACCTAAGCCAAGTCCCTCTGTATGAATCATTGCCGTGTTTGGCTTCTCCTCCCTTTTAAACGGTAGCGGATCTGCCACGACATCCTTTTTCCCATGTCGAGATTTTTTATCATTTTTTCGATGTTTTCCAACATCAATCAAGAGAGGATCACTTACGCTGGCAAGTTCAATCGCTGGCGCAAATTTTCCAGAAATACTCACCTTCCCACCTTTGAGCGCATCATAAATTTTCCCCCAAGCCAGCCATTCCCCCAAATGATCTGTGCCGCCTTCGAAAAAATGTTCCTCCTGATTTTTAAGATTATGGGAAACTTTGAGAAAGGCATGGTACGGTTTCTCAATCTCAATATCAGCCCTTTTTAAATGCCCCTTATTCCAATTAGCTAAAATGCTCCAGGGCCCTAAAATGCGTCCCTGCCCCAAAAAGGCCTTTTCAACCCTAAGATCAATATCCCAATTCCCCTTAGGCAAGAGAATACGGCCATTTTGCTGTTTCATTACCGGCTTGGCCATTTCAGGAATTTTTTGCCCCTTGAGCGTATCCTGTACTTCCGTGGAAGTCTTTTTTAAAAAAAGCTCTAAATCAATCTTGGAAGCCCGTAATTTGAGGAAATATTTTTGCGATTTCTTTTGAGAAGAGGAAGATAATGTTGCACCTTCCTCTTTTATAAAGGGCCATTCAAAACGGAATTTTCCCTCATTTTTACCAATTTTAAAATGCGAAACATCCACCCCTTCAATTTGGTGATTGCGCAATAAACTATTCGCTTGAATTTCAATTTCAGGCCCATAGGCGGCAACATCTGTAATGGAGGCAAGATCGCCATCTTGCCAAGAGGCATGCAAAGAGCCACCCGCCGGAATATGCTTTGCCTTATGCCAGAGAAGGCTTTTTACAGCAGCATTCTTCATATCCAAATGCAGCATCATATTCGTCTCATTATGGTCTTTATCTGCGTAAGGCTGTGCAATCTCAACCGCAAGCTCGCCTCTGCCTGTGACCTGTTCTGCAGAAATCGGAATCCCTATTTTATGTAGAAAATCCTGATTCACCGCCGTATGGAGATAAATTTTCAACATTTCCTGACCGGGCTTATTTGCCGTTAAATCATTATATAAATCCATTTTTACGGGAATATTACGCACCAACGCATTCGCCTTTACGGTCAAATCTTTATTTCTGGCATTTAAAACACCATCAAAATGCTTAACCTGACCAATTCCACGTAAGTTTGCGGCAAGATCATGTGTTGTCACTTGCGTTTCAAAAAGAATATCATCTGCCTTTACCCAAGGTGCAAAAGGAAGATCTAGCATGATCTGTCCTTCAAATGTCCCTTTCGGCGTACGGTAATATTTTTTAAAGCGTTTCAAAATCGGCAAACAGTCACGGCTTAACATTTCAACCAGTTTCGGGGCTGAACCTGAAAGATTTAAGTCAATCTTTCCTGCAATTTGATGTTCATGTACGGTCACACCCCTGATCGCAACGGAACCTTTGGAAAGATTGACCGGAGAGCCAGGGGTCTCATTAATCGACCCACCTGACATTTTTACAAGCACATTATCTGCATCTAAAAATTTAGCAGAAACACCGACGCCCTTAAATGGCGGCATCCCGTCAAGCCAATGCACCGTGACATTTTCAGCCTCAAGATTACCGCTCATCTCTTGCACCTTAAGATGATCGAACCCCTCATTTCCTGATAAATCAATATTTAACGTGAAATGATGCGCCTGTCCCCTCGTCAAATTTTCAATAATCCACGCTCTCGCACCATTTGCGAGACCAAGCGGCCACAATGTCGGCAAAGAGGCCAGATTAAAATCTGGCAAATTGCCATGAATGGATAAAATTGTTTTTTGAGGAAGAAGGAGATTATCCAGCCCCAAAGTTGCCCGCAGAGATTCTTTTGTTGGCTTCCCAAAAGAATCAATCCAAACAACATCCAAGGGATCAATTTCAGCCTGAAGCTTTCGGTAATTTTTTTTCCATGCCACCTTGCCTGCACCAGAAGCTTCGGCGACCTGCATTTTTGTACCATCAGGTTGCTTGTAGTAACCTTGGCCAACTTGAAACTGCAGGGCCAAGTGACAATTTTTTAAACCGAGCGCACAAAGAATAGGCTCACCTGAAATCTGGCTTTTAAACGGCAGATGAATTTGATCCATAAGGGGCAGAATATTAGCAAAATCTTGTGGCGCAGGAATATCAATATCCATTTGCCAATCTTGTAAATCTTGATTTTCACCCGCTTCTCTTTTTCCAGAAATAATGGCAGTTTTTCCGCCATCTTTGGCAAAAATACCAAAATGACCTTCCCATCTGCCAATCGCATTATTTTCTGAAAAATTTTGTAAATTCAGATCCGGAATCTTTATCTCAGCTCTTTTCCCGTCTTTTTCCACCATGAGCGCCAGAAAAAGATTTTGCATCTTTAAAGACTGAAAGAAATCCCGATCAAGAAAGCTCAAATCAATCATTTTAGAAGGATTGGGATTACGATGAACCCCCGGAAAATCAAGGATGATCTCCCCTTCTTTTAATTTCTTCAGCCCGAGTGCCAAACCATCCGCCTCTAGACTGGTCACCGCAATTTTCCCTTTAGAAAAAGGCGTAATAGCGATTTTTCCAGCTATTTTATCAAGATGGTCAATCTCTTTTTCCTCAAGATCAACGAGCTTTACCCCAGAGAGTGAAAACGCAATCTCTCCAATATCCTGATTGAAAAACCAGTCTCTAAAATGCGGCAGAACCCATTGGATTTTCAAATTATCCCAGACTTCTTTGCCGACTGCATGTTTTTTCTGAGCTGAAAAATCCCCAACATCATTGAGATAGAATGTCCCAACAAAGCGCTTGGCAAGCCCCGTCATATCCACAGGACGAAGCGAGAAACACAGAATAAAAAGGGAAACAAGGATCCCCTGAATCGAAAAAAAAGCAGCTAGGAAACAGCCTAACCACCAGAAAAGCTTTTTAAGCTTTTGAGACATTATTTTCTTTTTCATTCTAAAGGGCAATTCTCAATGGGCGACGGATGTCCATAAAGCTCTTTTTATCTTTCTACTAATCATTCTTTTCGTTCGGCGTTTGTGCGACACCCGGCACATCCGTCTTCGGCGCCCGGATATTATGATAATCACTGGGAATGTCAAAACTTGAAGGCGGCAAAGGATGATAAGAAACGCTCAAAGCCTCAAGTTTTCCACTTGTTCCTTCGGAATCTGCCCCCTCTTGCTGTAAAATCAAACCATCTTCTGTCACACAGGCATTCGCATGACCATATTTAGAAGTAATGTCCCATTCTCTGCAGGTAACATTGGCAATTTTTTTTGCCCCCTTAGGTACATAATGCATCTCCAAATCAAGAAAAAAGGGACTTCTCAAGCCATGTAGGGGCCGCATCCCGAGATAAAAATGACGCTCTTTATTGAGATAATAAACTTTCTGTCCGGGACGATCTAAAATCGTAATCCCAACAGAATCGAGCTGTTCAATACGAAGCTTATCCCCGCTTCCTGAAAAGAGAACCTTCACCTCATGCGGCTCTGATTTACCTTTTACATGAAAACGATAAACAATTTCTGCGTCTTTGGAAGGGGATAAGGTTGGATGAATTCCCGGTAAAGATTCCTCTTCTGCGGAAGAAAAGGGAGTAGAGGGAGATTCTTCTGGGGATTGCGGTATAATCAGCGCCTTTGCCGGCAGTGCCAGCATCAAAGCGCAAGGCACCAAAAATATGCCTGTGCGTTTCCACCAAAATAATTTCTGAAAAGCCAATAGCCGCCCTTTCCTTGGATAGACTTAGGATTTAGGCGCAACACCTGCAAATGCAGCTGCCATTTCCGCGGCATCTGTTGCGGCCGGCCCATAAATACGTTCTAAACGGCGAACTGTAAAATGCGCCCGAGCCAAAGCACGGTAATGATTTAAAAAGGCCGTATTTAAAGCCGCACCGCAAAGGGCTCCGGCAACCGGCACCATCTGAATAGCTGTCTTGCGTGAAAGGCTGATCCCGTAATGCCCTGCAACTTCTGCGATTAAAAAGACCAAAGGCTGCCCCCGCAACAAAGCTCTTGCTGCGAAATAATTGATTTCTTCCTGACCGCCTTTCTGTGCAAAAGAGCGCAGTCCAAAAACTTCCAAACAGGCTCTGCGGGTTCCCTCTTCTGAAAGATCCTCCCCTTCTTGACGGGCAATGGCGGCAATTTCACGCATAATCACAAGCGTTGAAAAAGTAAGATCCGGAAGCATCGCCGGTAATCCGCCAAAACCGCCGAAAGCACCGGAAACAGCCATTGCACCACGGGCAATGTTCCCCTCTCCGAAAGAGGAGATGAAATTACTTTTAATCTCCTCCTGCTTATTTTCCATGCCGAAAGATGCAACATGAAATGCCGTTTCTAAAGTCTTTTCCGCTGCTTTTTGACATTTTTCAGCAAAGCCGGGAGTCAGGCGCAACCCTTCTGCGCCGAGACGCATCAGCTCATTGATAGAACCGCCCATTAAACCTGATATGCGACCAATCAGACCCTTTCCCTGCTCTAAATCCGCAAAAACAGATTCAAGCAACGCATTATCCTGTGGAGACAATTCCCCCCATGCAAAAGAAACCGTTGGTAGAAAAGGTTTGTCTTCGCCTGTCTGTTGTTTCATCTCTCTTCTCCGATTTTTTCTCAAAATGGTCTAAATTTGCGTCTCACCTAAGAGGCAGATCCGATCAAATTCCTCTTTGGTTAATTCTGCAACGGAAAGACGGCCTTGCCTTAAAAAATCAGCATTTTCCAAAACGGAATCCATCTTCATCCATTTTAATGCAACAGGATTTTTAAAGCTTTTAACCGTTTTGACATCAATACAAGGCCATTTCCCTTCGGAATCTGTCGGATCGGGATAGGTTGCGCTCGCCACCTCGACAATGCCGACAACGCTACGTTCTTTGCCTGTATGATAGAAAAAACATAAATCGCCGACTTCCATTGCATACATATTTTTTCTGGCCTGAAAATTACGAACCCCATCCCACGGCTCTATGCCAGCCTTAAGTTGCTCATCCCAGCAAAAACAATTTGGTTCGGTTTTTAACAGCCAAAACCGAGAAGAGGATGACATTTTTTTTATTTTTTCAGCACTCATTGCTTAATTTTTCCTCAAAGGGCGTTTATTCTCCCATTATACGCAGATGATTTCATACTGGAAAAGGATTTCCTATTTCTAATGCCTAAGGCTTCCCGCTCTTCTTTCTCTAATTCACAAGGGAAAGTCCAATCTTATTTCCATTATTTCGGCAATCCAACACGTTTACGGAAATTTCTTTCCTTTTTCTTAAACTATCTTGGATGGGCGGCGCTCCTTTTTCTTCTCATAGGTCTTTTTCTTGTCTCCTTCTATGCCCCGCAAGATTGGCAGCAAGGGGCAGTTTTTAAACTGATCTATCTCCATGTGCCGCTTGCATGGCTTAGCTGTAGCTTTTACCTGCTTTTAAGCTTTTTCTGCCTCCTCTTTCTGGTTTGGAAAAATCCCCTTGCGGGCCTTTTAGCCTCGCAAACAGCACCAGTCGGCCTTATTGCCTCTGCTTTGTGCCTGATAACGGGCGCTTTATGGGGTCGACCAACATGGGGAACATGGTGGGTTTGGGATGCACGCCTGACCTCTGTGCTTATTTTATTTTTTCTCTATCTTGGTTTTATCGCCCTCCAAAAAAGCTATAAAAATAATCCGGAAGGCATGCGCCTTTGCGCCCTTCTTGGCCTTGTCGGAGCCGTTGATCTGCCAATCATTCATTTTAGCGTTCAATGGTGGAGTACCCTTCACCAAGGCCCTACCTTCCGCCTAGGGCACATGCCGCCAATGCCGATGCAAATGTGGCTTCCGCTGCTTTTCACCTTTTTAGGTTTTAGTCTTGGCGGGTTATGGCTGATTTTAGCCAAAACTTATACCGCCCTAAGAGCCCGCCAACTCAAAGGATTACTGGAAACAGAAACACCGCATAGCTCTGCCTATACGATTGGGAATATTCCATGACCGATTTGATAAAATTTTACGAAAATACCCTTTCTGATCCGCATTCCTTTGTTTTTGTTCTCATCGGCTATTTTATTGTCTTGGGAACTTGCGCTTATGCTGTTATCAAAACCCTTAAAGAAATCATTCAATACCGTAAGCAAATCAAACAAATCACCCTGAAAAAAGAATTATCTAAAGAATGACCTCGCCCTTCCAAGAATTTAAGAAATCCCTTCCGGCAAAATGGCGACGTCTTTTAGCTGTCCTTGTTATTTTACTTTCTCTAAGTCTTGCCCTCTTTTTCTTTTTACGGGCTTTTTCGACAAATCTCTTATTTTTCACAACCCCTTCCCAACTTAGCAGTCAACAAGTTCCGCTAAATAAAGAAGTTCGTTTAGGCGGCATGGTCGTCTCAGAAAGCTGGCGTCAGGGAGAGCGAGATCATCACCCTTTCCACTGGTTTGAAGTAACAGACGGACAGGCCAGCCAAAAAGTCTATTATGCTGGTATCATGCCGGATCTTTTCCGTGAGGGGCAGTCAGTTGTCGTCTTAGGACATTTAAATAAAGATAATAATTTTATTGCAAGTGAAGTTCTCGCACGTCATGACGAAACCTATATGCCGCCCGAAGTTGCCAAGGCCCTGCAAGAAAGTGGCAAATGGGACCCTCGTTTTGGGCCGCCGCCTGATCCAAAAGAATGGCAGGCAATGATTAAAAGCAAATGAATTTCTTTTTTTCGCTTTTGAATCCGGAAACAGGCTTATTTGCGCTTATCCTTGCCATTTGTTTTTGGTTTTCTCAGGCTCTTATCGCTTTTTTAGGATTTCTTTTTCCACAGGAAAAAAGCCTTATCCCGACTTTTAAAGGAATTGCCCTTGCTGGCATGGTCTCCATTGTCACGGCCATGCTCACTTTGCTGGTTGCTTTTGGCCATAATGATTTTTCATTGCAGCTTGTCACAGAAAATTCTGAATCTTCTGCGCCGCTTCTTTACAGGTTGGCAGGAAGCTGGGGCAATCATAACGGCTCCTTGCTCTTATGGTTATGCCTGCTCGGCATTTGCAATTATGTGGCCGTTAAAAATCTCTCTTACTTGAAAGATACTGCCTTAAGCCAAATAAGTTTCCTAATTTTGGGACTTGTTACCGGCGGATTAGGACTGTTTTCGCTACTGACCTCCAATCCTTTTTGCCGTCTTTTTCCAGCGCCAAGCGAGGGGTCTGGATTAAATCCCCTTTTGCTTGACCCCGGCCTTGCCTGTCATCCTCCCCTTCTTTATTCGGGATATGTCGCCTTTTGTGTTCCTTTTGCGCTCACAATTTCCGCTCTTTTTAATGGTAAAATGAGTGAAGAACTGCTGCTCGCTTTGCGAAAATGGGCTTTAATCGGCTGGAGCCTCCTTTCCGGTGGTATCTTGCTCGGTGCCTGGTGGGCTTATGGCACGCTGGGATGGGGTGGATACTGGTTCTGGGACCCCGTAGAAAATGCCTCTTTGATGCCTTGGCTAACCGCCACGGCGCTTTTACATGCAAGCGCTGTGAGCGTCAGCCAAAAACGGATGATCTGCTGGAGCTTCGCCCTTTCGCTTACAAGCTTTATCCTATCGCTCATGGCAACTTTTTTCGTACGCTCCGGCATTATGAACTCTGTCCATTCTTTTGCTGCCAACCCAGAAAAAGGCGAAGGGATTCTTCTTTTGCTTAGCCTAACGATTATTGGCGGATTCGGCTTGTTTGCTCTGCGCTCCCCCCTCTTTAAAGATCAAAAAAAAGCTATTCCGCTGATTTCAACGGAAAATGCCATCGTCCTCAATAATATTCTTCTCTGTGCGATGATGGTGACAGTTTTAACAGGGACATTATACCCGCCCCTATCCCAATTTATCGCTGGACATATTCTCTCTGTCGGGAAACCCTTTTTTGATCAAACCATTCTGCCAATGGCATGGCCGCTTTTACTCCTCATGGGGATTGCCTTTTTTCTGCCATTGAAGGAAGAAGTCACTCTCGCTGCCTTCCTCCGAAAAATCTCTCTGCCAGCACTGAGCAGTCTCATCGCCCTTCCTTTTATCTATGCAATGGGGATGAATATTGCCGGAGATCTGTTCTTTTTTGCCGCAATCTGGATGATTTTAGGGAGCTTTCAAAGCCTTTATGCTACCTTTTTCTCTGCCAAGCAGAATGAACCCTTTCTCAATCGACTAAAAAAGAAGTCAAAACTTTTTTATGCCATTACGGCCCATATCG
The DNA here is from genome assembly GCA_004843165.1 of Acetobacteraceae bacterium. NCBI lineage: Bacteria > Pseudomonadati > Pseudomonadota > Alphaproteobacteria > Acetobacterales > Acetobacteraceae > Acetobacteraceae bacterium. The sequence continues at coordinate 1,637,350 of CP039459.1, read as the reverse complement.
GCGTTGGCATTGCTGTTCTAGGCCTTTCAGGGCTTACAGCCTCTCAAGGAGATGTTGTTTCTCTCGCCGAAGGAGAAAATGTGACGATCGGACATGATCGCTGGCAGCTTGATTCGGTGACAAAAATTTCTGCCTCTGATTATCAAGGGGTTAAAGCACATCTTTCCATCTGGAAAGATCAAAAAAAATGCGCAATCCTAACACCAGAACGCCGATTTTACCGCCGCCAAAGACAGGCCATTTCAACGCCAGCCATTAAGCATCAATTTTTCCAAGACCGCTATGCCGTTCTTTCGACGCTGTCGCAAGAAAAAGGAGAAACAAAATATCTCCTAAAATTAAGGACTCATCCTCTCGGTTCTTGGTTCTGGATTGGGGGGCTTATCGCTGTTCTTGCTGTCGTTTTTGCCCATTTAAGACCCATATGGTTTACCCCCTTCTCAAAATCATCCCTTTAACGCCCTTTTTTCCTTACACCTCCCTGCTTATATAAATATCATGAAAAATTCCTCTCCCTTCCATCTTCGATCCCTTTTTGGCCGCTTTATCCCTGTGGCCGGTATGGCTATTTTAGCCTTTTCTCTTTGGATGGTTTTAGGCGCACTAAAAGACGGACATTACGATCCGAGAGCCATTGGTGCCCCTTCCAAACTGCATCCTATTCCAGATTTCAAAGCGCAGGCACTTTTTGAGGAAAAGGATTTTTTTGACAGCGAGGCACTTAAACAAGAAAAAAAACCTGTTTTGGTTGTTTTCTTTTCCTCTTGGTGTATTGCCTGCATTTCCGAAATGCCCTTCCTCAAAGATATTGCGAAAACAGTGCCGCTTTGGGGCGTTGACTATGATGACAAACCCGCTAAAGGGCGTGCCTTTGTTAAAAAATTCAATGTTGATTTTGAAAGAGTGGATGCCGACCAAGAAGGGATTATTGGTGCAAACTGGGGTTTAACAGGTGTTCCAGAATCTTTTCTCGTCATGCCCGGTGGAAAAATTGCTTGGCATGCAGATGGGCCGATTGATATGCAAGATCTTGAATCACATATTATTCCCTTAATTCAACACGAGAACATGCTTCCCTCCGCTTCCATGATGACGGAAAAAAACGTTCCCTTTCCTACTGTTAAAGGATGATGTTGCATTGAAAGGCACAAGATTTCTTTGCTTTTTGACTCTTTTCCTCCTTGCACTTACCACCACGCTCAAACCTGTTTGGGCGTTAGAAAATCCTGAGGAAAAACTTCCCTCTCTCCAACAAGAACTTTTAGCTGAACAAATTGGACGACAGTTACGTTGCCCTGTCTGCCAAAATGCTAATATTGAGGAAAGCAGTGCGCCGCTTGCCAAAACATTACGAACGGCAATCCGCCAACAAGTTGCTGAGGGCAAGAATGAGAACGACATTTTGCAATGGATGCAGGAACGCTATGGCGATTTTATCTTTTTAACACCACCTCTCTCACGCTATTCCTTTTTTCTTTGGATAACGCCTATTTTAAGCCTTCTGATTGGCATGGCAATTTTTCTGATGAGACGGAAAACGCTTTACTCAAAGGCGGTACAAGAATGATCCTGCTTTCTCTCTTTCTTTTGCTTCTTTTGGCTTTCAGCGCCTTTTTTCTCGGTGCTGGGCGTAAATTCTCCCCCTCTTTCCTTTCCTTAGCGATAATTTTACCACTTCCGCTGATTGCGTTGGGGCTTTACGGCTTTTTTGGTAATCCTTCGATCCCAAGCGCCACAAAATCCGCTCCGAAAATTCCTAAACAAATTCAACAGACTTTTGCAAAACTCGAAATAACAGCCGAACAAACACCCGACCCTGTTCTCCGAAGCCAAAAACTCCGCCTCTTAGCCGAGATTGCGTTTCGCTCCAATGCAAAAGACTTTGCGCTTAAAATGTGGCAAAAATCCCTTGATGCACACTTCTCTTCTGAATCTGCTATCGAATTAGCCGAGGCCGAAAGTGAACAAGCCGGCTATGTAACCAAACCGGCGCAGGCGCTCTACGCAAAATCCCTTGAAAATCCCCTTATAAACGCAAATGATCCCAAAGCGCCAACATGGCAAAAAATTGCACAAATGCGCCTAATGCAAGCGGAGCAGGAACGTGAAAAAGAAGGCGATGAAACGCAGCTCCTTTCACCTGAAAATGCGTCATAAGACGATAAAGAATGAGGTTTAAAATGACACAATCCCCTCTCAAAATAACAAAAACAGGTTTAGACTTGATCCGTGATGCCCGTCTTAATAAAGGCCTCGCTTTTAGCCAAAAAGAACGCTTGGATTTTCAACTGAACGGCATTTTAGCCCCTGCTGTTTTAAGTCTTGAGGAACAGATTCAAAACGCATGGGCGGGATTGAAATCTATTGAGGATCGCCCCTCCCAATATCGCTGGCTGCGGGAAATTCGTCAGGATAATGAAACGCTTTTTTATGCTTTGCTCCAAACCTATCCGCAGGAGCTTCTGCCGATTATCTATACGCCCGGCATCGGCGAAGCTTGCTTAAATTATCCATTTTCAGGTAATCGCCCCGAAGGATTCTACCTTTCTGCAGGATGTAAAATCCCTGTCAAAGAACAGCTTGCCAATGCGCCTAAAAATATCCGCCTGATTGTCGTGACAGATGGTAGCCGGATTTTAGGTCTAGGAGATTTGGGCGCAAACGGGATTGGCATTGTGATCGGGAAATCCGCACTTTATACAGGATTTGCGCAGATTGATCCTGCTCTGATTTTACCGATCATGCTGGATATTGGAACAGAAAATGAAAAATATCTTCAAGATCCTGCCTATATGGGCTGGCGGCATAAACGCCTCCAAGGCAAAAAATATGATGATTTTATTTCAGAATGCGTCTCTGCCTTTCAGGAAAAATATCCTTCTGCATTACTCCATTGGGAGGATTTTAACAGAGAACATGCCGCACCGCTTCTAACCCGTTATCACAAGCAATATTTGAGCTTTAATGATGATATTCAGGGCACAGCTTCTATCACGCTTGCGGCGATTTTAGCAGCGCTCATCCGGACAGGACGTCCCCTCAAAGAAGAGAAAATCATGATTTTCGGTGGCGGCTCCGCAGGCTGTGGTATTGCCACCCTCATCGCCGCACTCTTGAGAAAACAAGGGCTCAGCGAGGCAGAAAGCACACAAAATATCTATCTCGTTGATCGTTTCGGATTGATTACGGAAGAGATGGAAAACCTCACCAAAGAACAAAAAATCTTTGCGAAATCCAGCGGCACTGCCGATAGTGCTGGAACAGACCTCGCACAGCTTGTCAAACGCCTAAAACCCAGCACGCTTATCGGTGTTTCCGGACAGGCCAATATGTTTACAGAAGCCGTTCTCCGTCAAATGGGCGAGAATAGCCCCTGCCCGATTATCTTTCCGCTTTCCAACCCAACCGATCACGCCGAAGCCACTCCGGCCGAAATTTACAAAGCCACCAATGGCAGAGCGATGATCTGCACCGGCAGTCCTTTTCCACCCTTGGAAATTAAAAGCACCGATATGGATGAGAACAGACCGACAACGCGTGATGTTCTTTTTTCTCAGGTCAATAATGCCGCCGTCTTTCCGGGGATTGGCTTAGGCGCCTTGGCCTGTGAAGCCAAGGAAATTTCAGAAGGCATGTTTCTTGCCGCCGCCATTAGAATTGCCCAATCCTCGCCCAATAAAGTCTCCAAAGAAAACGGCATTTTGCCTAAAGTCGAGAATTTTTCAGAACTTGCTTTAGAAGTTGCCAATGCCGTTGCAGAACAGGCACAAAAAGAAAATCTCTGCCCAAAATTCACACCGGAAATTTTAGAGGAAAAACTTACCGCTCTCCAATGGAAAGCGGCATATCGGGAATATATGCCTGCCTAAAATTTAAGAACGAAACAAATAAGGGGCAGAACTTGCCCTTTATTTTTTCTTTTTAGGCCAAGGATGCGCCTTCTCATATTGCTTAACCTGCTTATAAGCCTTTTCCAACAAACCCTTTTCATTCGACTGAATTGCTTCAAGACGCTCTTGCAAATTTGGCTTATCTTGTAGATCAGCTACCCCATCTAAATGCCCTGCCAAACGATGATGTAAATCTAAAATATCGCCCTTGGCATCCACCAATCCGATGATGTTCGGATAGGAAAACACATTCCAATCTAAATCTAACCCGTAATGCGGTATCCATGATTTAGGATTAAATATAATTGCCCCTTGCTCCAGCATGGCAATTTGCACGCCGTTCCGATCCGTAATTTTTCCGTTTTGGTCGGCTTGCCCTACTTTTAACTGGTCAAGATGTGCATCCATCTGCGTCTTGCCATAAAAATTTTGCTCTGAAATCTTTTTTAACTCTTGCCGATGTAATTTCCGCCAAATCGAAAAATCAATACCCACTAAAAGCGCATTATCAAGGGCAACATATTTTTCAGAAACGGCAGGGTCCAGCCCCAAAGTTGGCAAAGCATGTTTTTTTATTTTCATAACGGCATCCTCTACCCACCCGACAAGCTCACCGTCCAATGTCCAAATACCAGCCCGCAAGGGAACTTCTTTCAGCGCTCCCTTTGAGACGTCCGCCGGCTTTGCCTTAGGATCACTGTCATTATTCTGGTTTTCTCGATTGGCAAACGGGATAAAAGCCTCTTGCTGGGGCAAATAAATGCCGGCACCATTTGGACGCTCCTCAATCTCACCCTGTAAGATTTCTACCTTTGGTGCCTGAGGAATACCCCCTTGCGCCCAAGAGAGACAGGAACAGCCAAAAAATCCTGCGCCAATCAGAACGGCGCTTAATATTCTTTTTTTCATCATTTTTACGGCTGTCCTTTTTGACTTCTATTTCAAATTTTAAAAAGATTATTCCGCCCATTCCTCTGCACCGTCATCATCCGGCGGTATCTCATCCTCTGGCGTTTGCGCTGAGTGTGTTAGCGGTGTGGATTTACTGGCGCTCAAAGAAGGTAATAAGGTTCGGGCACTTTGGTTTACCTCCCACAACTCCTGTGCAAGACCGGTTTGTTTACGAATTTTTTCTAAATCCGGATTAAATTTATCTAAAATTTGAACGCTATAATTCAACCCCTCGACAAAAGGCCCATCTGTTGGGATGTATTGCTGAATTAAAACGGGAATAGTTCTTATGGCGACAAAATAAAGAACGACTAAAACCAGCCAGCCCCGCACGCCGCCAAAAGCTGCCCCAAGCAACGCATCGACAGGCGGCGAGAGAAATCCCCTAATGGCAGGGGCGATCCAGCGCCCGATAAAATTAAACGTAAAAAGGGAAATAAAAAAAACAGCAGCACCGCTAATCCAAGAGGTCAAAAAACCTGCCGAAATATGCGTTGCCAACCAAGGAACAAAAATTTCATATTCACGGCAGGTAATGAGGGCGGCACCAACCCATGAAGTCAGGCCAAAAAGCTCTTTGCTAATGCCTCTGATAAATCCCCAAGCGATGGAGGCAAAAAGCAATAAAAGCCCTGCGGTCTCTAAAGCGCTTAAAGGGTGACCGAAAAAAGCATTTATCATATCAGAGGACATTTTTTACCTTTATGGAAAGCTTTATTTCTTTAAAGGCAAATTATATTCTCGCCAAAGTGTCAAAAGCGATTTAACCAAATCATCAATATCCTCTTTGGTATGTAAAGGCCCCGGTGTGAGGCGGATACGTTCCAGCCCCTTGGGCACTGTTGGGTAGTTAATTGGCTGGAGATAATGGCCAAAACGGTTCAGCAAATTATCTGTAAGCTGACGGCAAAGTTTTGGATCCCCAATCATCACCGGCACGATATGGCTTGGATTATCAAGGTGTGGAATGCCAACTTCATCTAATTTCTGGCGCAAATAAGCGACCGATTTTTTCTGTCCATCACGCTCTTCGTTATGATGGCGAAGATAGCGCACACTCGCCCAAGCGCCTGCAGCATCGGAAGGCGGCAAGGCGGTTGAGAAAATAAAACCCGATCCAAAAGAGCGCACAAAGTCGCAAAGTGCTGCAGAAGCGGCAATATAACCGCCCGTCACCCCGAAACCTTTGCCTAATGTGCCTTCAATAATGGTCAAACGATGTTCAAGGCCACGTTCCTGCGCCACACCGCCACCATTTTTGCCATACATACCAACCGCATGAACCTCATCAATATAGGTCATCGCATCATATTTATCGGCTAAATCACAAATTTCCTCGATTGGTGCAATATCGCCATCCATCGAATAAACAGATTCAAAAGCGATTAATTTTGGACAATCTTTCGGGAGAGCTTTTAATTTCTCTTCCAAATCCTGTAGATCATTATGTTTAAAAATCCGTTTTTCGGCTTTAGAATGGCGTATTCCCTCGATCATGGAGGCGTGATTAAGCTCGTCTGACAAAATCACGCAATTTTTTAATCTTGCCCCGATTGTGCCCAGCGTGACCCAGTTGGAGAGATAGCCTGAATTAAAAAGAAGTGCGGCTTCTTTGCCATGAAGGGCGGCAAGCTCTTTTTCTAAGCCAACATGGGCTTGAGTCGTCCCTGAAATATTGCGAGTTCCACCAGCGCCTGCACCATTATTGTCTAAGCAATCATGCATTGCTTTGAGAACGGTTGGGTGCTGTCCCATTCCGAGATAATCATTAGAGCACCAAACCATGACCTCTTTGCCGATCCCGTGATGAAAAGCTCTTGGGAACTTGCCGACTTTTCGTTCCAGCTCTGCAAAATAACGGTAGCTTCCATCCGCATGAAGCCCCTCTAGGGCTGAGCGAAATTGTCCCTCATAATCCATAAAACGACCTTTAAATAACCTTATCTGTAAGACATTGCTGTAAACATTCTTTATGATGTTTCTAAGCGAAACGTAAGCAGATTAACATCATTTTGATTTTTTCTGAAAAAAACGGGTATCTTTTCTCCATGATTATCAATGAAGCCATACAAAATCTTGTGAAAACCGTTCAAACACTTTGGCCTTGGAGAGCCATTATTTTTGCCGCCTTTGCCGGATGGCTTTTGGACGCCTCCGCCCAAACGCTTCTCTTATTTGTGATGCCCAATATTATGGCAGATCTCCATGCCTCTATGACGGCGATGGGAAGCATTCTTTTTGCGCAGGCAATCGGCAGAATGGGCGGCAGTATTGCCGGCGGATGGTTTGCAGACCGCTATGGACGTAAACCCACTTTTCTCATTTCCATTCTTCTCATTGGCATTTTTACAGGATTGACAGGACTTTCCCAAACTGTACCCCAGCTCATTTTGGCGCAATGTATCTTTGGTCTCGGATTTGGTGCTGCATGGACAGCCTCGGCAACCTTGCTCATGGAATCTGTTCCGCCGGAAATTAGAGACCGTGCCTCTGCCCTGATGATGTTGGGCTATGAGTTTGGATATCTTTGTTCTGCTGGCGTTCAAGCGATCCTTTTACCGCTCATTGGCTGGCGATTACTCTTTTTAAGTGGGGTTTTCCCTTTCTTTCTCGGCCTCTTTATTTATCATTTCCTCTCTGAAAGTCCCAAATGGCAGCCAAGAACGCTTTCAAAGCAAAATCAAAGAGAAATACCCAACAGAAAAACGGCCTTTTTTCAGAAATTTCTTCCGGCATCCCTCTTTGCGACAAGCTATAAAGGGGCGGCATGGCAGGCGATTATTGTCATGGCGACGATTGCATTTTCAAAAGCAGCCATTTTAGCCTTTTTCCCAACCATTTTAAAAACAGAGCACGGCTGGAGTCCTGCGGATGTTTTCTGGCCTGTTTCCCTTTATTGTGTTGGCTCCATCATTGGAAAGCTTCTTTCAGGATTTAATACAGGCCGTAAAGGAATGGTGCCGATTTTCCTGATCTGCCTCATTGTGAGTGGCCTGATTTCTATTCCCTATTTTCTTGCCTCAAATTTTTGGATTATTTTGCTTTCAGCCTTCGTGATCGGCCTAGCCGCCTCTGGCGTTTTTGCGATTATCCCAGCCTATCTTTCTCTGCGTTTTCCAGACGCCTATCGAGGAAGCGGTATCGGCTGGAGCAATGCCGCTGGCGCTATCGGCCAAGGGACGGCCTCAAAATTAGTGCCTTTTGCGGCGCTTTTAACAGGGGTCCTTAGCACCGGTGCGCTTTATACAACTTTTCTAGGCTTGGGTTTTGCCATTTTCTTTATTCTTTTCCGCCCTCGCCTTCCCCAAAATTAAGCTGAATTTTATAAAATCTTTTTCTTTTCTTTTTAAAATTTTTGTGTAGTCTTTCCTCTAGAGGATTATTTCCCTCTTTAAAAATTGAGGTTTTCACTGTAACGGCGCCTTCTTAAAACAAGCGCCCTTATTAAAATTCACCCCCTCTTATCCGTGGTTCTGTCTCTGGAAAAGACAAATCGGATAGGATGCTCTATCGGGTTCTATAAAATGACTTTTTCACTTCGTGCTACCAAGCGCTATCCTTTTCTTCCCTCTTCTGTCGTTTTTTTCAAAACCTCTAAAAAATCCTTCTTAAGCTGTTGTCGGCCCTGTTGAGAAATCTCCTGTATTTTTCGCTATAACAGCTTAAAAATTTTGGATTTTATACTTTTCCCATCCAAAAATTTATAATTTTCAAAAGTCTTTTTCTACGCATTTTATTTTGAAATAAAAATGTGATGGGAAAATCTTACCCAAAATTCAAAAGCGTTATCTAAACTCACTCACCGCTTATTCATCAAATTATTGTCTCTGAAAAAGACAATCGAATAAGCAGTTTCAAAGGGTTTCCGTGCTTTTATGACAATTTTTAACGCTTTCAAAAGGCGTCAAAATTATTTTCTGCTGCCTTCTAAACTTTGCATCATTTCAAGTTTTTCTTTTTTTTCACCCCTTCATGCGCAAGGCATCGAAAGCCCCTCAGCAGATGGCATTACCTCTGATGCCATTGCGAGCTTTTCAGGGGCGGCAACAGGTGAGACTGAAACACGTTCTACACCGCCAGATTCTATGAATACCGACACAAATTCAAATACCATATCCATGCCACCAAAGGACAATCAGGAGGAAGGCACCCCTTTCAAAGAAAGTCCAACCTATAAAAAATTCTTTACCCCTGTGCGCGATCTTTCCCCTCGAAAAAAATATAGAAATCGCCTTTCCACTGCCCCCTCTCATGCGGCTCCTGAACATTTCGGCGTTGCAGGACATCGCCGCAGGCATCTTCCAGATATTGAAGAATCTCAAAATGCAGAAACAACCATTGGGCGAAAAACCCTTGAGCATTTTGTTGCTGGAACAAACCCGCTTGAGGCGCTTGCCCTTTCAACACCAGGCGCAAGTTTTGCGTCTTCGGACGCACAAGGTCTGGATGCAGGAGCCAACACTTTTTACCTCAGAGGGTATAATCAAAGTCAGCTTGGCTTCACGATGGACGGAATCCCTATGGGCAACCAAGCCTTTGGTGGCTCCTCTGGTGTAGAGGTTAACCAAATTGAAATTCAGGAAAATATTTTAAGTGTTTCAGCCAGTCAGGGAGCCGGTGCACTTGATACCCCCTCCGCTCAAACTTTGGGCGGCGCAGTAACATATACGACCTTAGATCCCTCTGAGAAGTTTGGAATTAAAATCGGGCAGCAATTTGGAAGCTTTAGCGGCTATCGTACTTTTGGACGTTTAGATTCAGGACGGCTTAATCCGACAGGAACAAAATTCCAAGCTTCCTTTTTACGTAATCAGTCCAATAACTGGACAGGTGGGGGTTTCCAACGAGAAGAAACAATGGATTTCAAGGCCGTTCAGCCCGTTTCTAACTTTGGGAAAATCACACTAAGCTCCCGCTGGGCAGATGTTCCGCAATATAACTATCCCGAAAATGACGAACATATGATCCAAAGTCTCGGCTATGGCGATCATAATTTTTATCCCAATTACGGTCAGGCCAAACAATGGGCGAATGCCTGCCATACCGGAAATTTAACAGGTTTACCCAGCGGTGTTAGCCAAAATGACGCCTGTAATCTTTCCTATCAAGGCACGCAGGTCGAGCGCACCTATCTCGAAGCCTTGCGAAGTGATTTCCAAATTAGTCCTGCCATTAAATCCAGCACGGTTGCCTATGGGCAAGTCTCAGATAATTGGGAAGGTGGTGCCAATCCGACCCTCATGTCGCCCGGAACAGGCAACGGATATCCTGTAGATATGGCCGAATATGATGAGCATATAAAAGGACGTCGTGTCGGTGTTACCCAGAATTTCCAATTTCAACTCGGCCACCGAAATACGCTAAAAACAGGAATCTGGTACGAAAATAACCGTTACCATATGCCCCTCATTTTACATGCTTTCGGACCGAATGACCCAATCAATAATGATTTTGATTTAACCAACGCAAGCGGCGTTACCACCGAGCAAAACCAATTTACGACCAATACTTTTCAATTTTACATCGAAAATGGTTTTCAGCTCGCTCGAAATATGAATTTTACCTACGGCTTTAAATCTTTAGTCCAGACAACCAATGGTGGCATGCGTTCTTATAATCACGATCTTTCTGCATGGGGATTAGGCCCTGATGCCATCCGCCCAGCATGGGGGCGTCTAACGGCTTCGAACGCTTTTCTCCCTCATTTCAATTATGACTGGAAATTCCTGCCAAAGCATGAATTCTATTTTGATGTGGCAGAAAATATGCGCCCTTACGATGCCTATACGCCTTGGAACTCTCTTGGCTCAGCCAGCGCAGGTGTCGGAAGCGCACAGACAATTTTTAACCAAGAACAACAAAATCTTCGACCAGAGCGAACATGGAACTATGTGGTGGGCTATCGCTATTCAGGAAAACCTTTTTCTTTTGGCATTGATTATTATCATACCGATTATCTGAATCGGCTTGGCAATGTGCGTTCAGCTTCAGCCAATGATGTCGCCGCAGGAAACCAATATCTTAATCTTGGCGGTGAAAAAATGGATGGCGTGGATCTTATTGGCATTGCCCATCTTTCACACATTCTGAGATTACCCGATGCTTTGGGCAAACTCGATTTTATGAATAGCTTTAGTTACGATCATGCCGTTTATGAAAATAGCGCTATTCCAACAGCCACAGGGCCTGTTTCAATCAAAGGCGATCAGCAAATCTATTATCCAAGATATATGTATAAAACCAATGTTCATTATCTCAATGGCCGCATGGCATTAGATTTGAACGTTAATTATAACAGTAAGCGCTCTGTTACCTATACTGGCGATATCAAGGCCCCCGCTTACTGGAGCTCTGAATTGACAGCCTCTTATATGCTCGGAAGGCAAGGTGCGGAAAATCGTTTTAAACTGACTTTCGGTGTTACCAATCTATTTGGTGAGCAATATATTGGCGGCACTTATGGCGCAGCAGCCTTAAAAGGCGGACCCAACGATGATGACGGCGGCAATACAAATATGTTTTGGGCAGCACCAAGAGAATTCTTTGGCTCTGTCAATGCGGTTTTCTAAGAAGGGAAGCACAAAAAAACCGATAAGGCGATCAAGGCTTTATCGGTGCATCATTTTTTCTTTTTAAGAAACAGAATGGTGGTGTAACAAGGACTTAACCATAATCTACTAACATCTTTTTATGTCTATAAAAACACACAGTCACTAAGAGTGATAGAAAACAACTTTCTTCTTGCGTCTATATATTTCTTTCATTATCTTTCTTTTCATTGCATACTATCTGCATACCATTTAGGAAAAGAAAGTTGGCAAAAAAGAACTCTGGACAACTCTTTGAATCGAAACTTGAGAGCCTCGGAAAAGGAGAATATGGAGATGGTGGAAAACTGTCTCTCGTAAAATCTTCGACAGGCAACAAAGGGAAATGGGTCTTTCGATTTGTAAGTCCGTTAACAAAAAAAACACGTCGAATGGGATTAGGATCTCTTCCTATAGTGTCCCTTGATGAAGCTAGAGAGAAAGCTAGAAAAGCTCGATTATTACTTGATGAGCAAAAAGATCCCTTAGAAGAACGTGTTCGAGAAAATTTGGCATTACAAAAAATTCACGGCCTGTCTTTTGAAGAAGTATCAGAAAGATACATTCTCTCAATGTTTCCTCGCTGGAAAGACGGTAAAAACGGCTCAACGTATAGAAAGCATAAAAACCAGCTTGCTCTTCATGCCTTTCCTATAATTGGAAAGCGCCCTATTGCAGCCGTAGACAAAAATGACATTTTACAAGTTTTAGAGCCTTTATTTGAAGATAAAAAAGGGAAAACGGCTTTAGAATTACGGAAATATTTAAAATCTATTTTAGATTATGCAAAAGCACGTGAATGGAGAAGCGGCGACAACCCTGCTGAATGGAGGGGAAACCTCAACCACATACTCCCCGACCCTTCTAAAATATCACCCGTAAAACACCATAAAGCCTTAGAATCCAAACAAATGCCTACATTCATGAAGGCATTAATGCAGAGCAATGGCATCGCAGCTCTGGCAGCTCGTTTCGTTATTTTAACAGCAACACGAAGCGGAGAAGGACGCAAAGCTCTCTGGGGAGAGATAAATTTCAAAAAAAATCTATGGATCATTCCAGAAATACGCATGAAAGCTGGTAAGGAACACATTGTTCCCCTCTCACCAGAAGTAGTCGAACTACTAAAGACAGTAAGACCGCTGAGCAATGGCAACGGACTAATTTTCCCAAATTCAAAAAACAAACCCTTATCGGATGTCGCACTTTTAAAAGCCGTCAAACTTGCTGGGAAAGCTGTAGGAGAACCCGACCTCACCCTGCATGGTCTAAGAGCAACTTTTAGAACGTGGGTTGGGGATGAAACAAATCACGAAAGAGAAGTTGCTGAACATGCCTTAGCTCATGCTGTTGGCGTAGTATCAGAACGATCTTATGCCCGAGGCACAATGATAGAAAAACGCCGCATCCTTATGGATGATTGGGGAAAATTTTGTATGGGAGAAAGCTAATGGATGAAGATGAGTTTCAACTCGGATGGAAAGGATACTTTTTTGAGGATTTTCCAGATATAAATTGGCAGGAAAAAATACTTTACACCTTCGCAATTCCTCTCTCTCGCTCACCAATGCAACAACAATTACTCGCTGACAGAATATATTCCTTTTTGCGAGAATCTTCCAAAAAAGAAAAGTTTTCTCAAAAAAAATTTGAAGCGCATCTTGCTAACCTTACAGCCATTATCGAAATTTGCCTTCATATAAAAGAAAGCGCAGATATAATCTTGGATTACTGGGTTTTAAACGGACACAATCCAAATCACTTACCATCCCATAATGCCTTCACTCAATGGCATTCAAAGTATTTAGACCTTTGCTCCTTTCCCGAAACACCACAAGAACTATGGAAAAACATCCTTCCATCAAAAGTAGCTGGTCTAAAGGAAAAAAATAAGCGTAGAGCAAAACTCTATGATATGCAGTCTATTTTTATAACCATTTTAGCAACTGAATTTTACGGAAGCTCTACAGAAAAAATCTGGACTCAGAATCAAAAAGATGCCGCTGATTGGTTAGGGATCACAAATCATGAAAAAACCAAAGCACTAATAGCAAAAGGTTGTAAGCTCCTCGGCGTCCACCCTCCAAAGAAGGGGCACAACCCAATGCCATTTGGACAGGAGGTTCAAGATTCAATTAAAGCTGCACATATCCGTGAAGAAAAAATAGAAAGAATTCAAAAAGAAATGCGAAAGCTAAGACAATACAGAGAAAACCCTGAAGAATACAAATCTGAAATAGAAGCGCTAGGAGGCGAAGAAGGCATGGACGATTACTTTGTTGCACTCCTTGAACATCTAGCGAGTCGAGGGAAATCTACCCTCTGAATCGTGTCCTATACCATTGAAAACAAATCTTCGTGTTATTGAAGATTCAATAAGAAAATAGAGGGCTTTAAAAGACTTAAATGCTCTTGCTTTTTGAAAGGATCGAGAATGACAGAATTAGAGCAAAAATATTACAGCCCAAAAGCAGCGCAAAAAATTTTTAGCATTGGCAAGGATAAGCTGTATGGACTTCTAAACGAGGGCAAAATTGAAGGAATTAAGGTCGGAAAAAGCACATTAATTCCTGCCTCTTCGATTAGAGATTACTTTGCTTCTTGCCCAAAATATTTAGGAGGTGATTGGAAAGAAACTAAAAAACAATAAAAAAGCGACCTTCTAGCTGAAACTAAAAGGCCGCCACAGAAAACCACAAAAGGAACGCTTATTCGCTTGCAGGCCATGAGCGCTCCTTTTCGATCAATTTTTATGAAAGGGTTTCCTATGCGAGATTCTAACGAAAAAAACACATCTTGTAAAAATATTCTTCACACTACTATCCCCTTCCCTACCCTCTCAAGATTAGGCTGGTCTGATGAATTAAAGAAAATCATGGGCGATGAAGAAGCAGGTAAAGTTCAAAAATTAGAAGCCTTTGTCTCTCTCACTCCTGAACTTCAAAATCTACTGGCGTTTGATGAATTAACAAACCGTTTCATCCTTATGAAAGAGCCGCCAAGTATCCGAAAAAATTCCTTTTCTGCTTTAGGATATGGCGAAAAATTTCCTATTCCTTTTAAAGAAAGACATCTTTTAAGAATTACAGAATGGATAGAGGCAACAACCTCTTTAAGAACCCAAAATAAAAGGAAAGTTATTCGGGCTTATTTAGAGGATGCAGGAAACCAAAATAGGCAAAATCAAATTAGAGATTATCTACAATCTCTCGAATGGGACGGCACAAACAGATTAGATCATTTCTTTGCGACAGCTTGGCAATTACCTCCCTCTGAATATCTAAAAGAAATCGGCTCTCGTTTTATGATAGCGGCCGTTGCTAGAGCTTTAGTTACTCATGCCCCCTATAAATTCGACTGGATGCCTGTTTTTAGTGGTTTCCAAGGCATGGGGAAAAGCCGATTTGTTCGTATCCTCTTTGGCAAATGGGCAAAAGAAGATCTTTCCGCCAATATTCGGGATAAAGATGCCGCCCAAGAGCTTCAAGGTATCTGGGGGGTAGAAATATCTGAACTAGCCAGCCTCAGAAGAACCTCCCACGAAACGGCAAAAAGCTTTCTAAGCCGAGAAGTCGATAATTACCGCCCATCTTACGCAAGAGAAGCCGAGAACTTCCCAAGGCGTTGTGTTTTCATTGGCACAAGCAACGAAGAAAGATTTTTAACTGATCCAACAGGCAACAGAAGATTTATGCCT
Source organism: Acetobacteraceae bacterium (assembly GCA_004843165.1). Classification (NCBI taxonomy): domain Bacteria; kingdom Pseudomonadati; phylum Pseudomonadota; class Alphaproteobacteria; order Acetobacterales; family Acetobacteraceae; species Acetobacteraceae bacterium. The sequence goes on along the minus strand of CP039459.1, from coordinate 1,622,225 downwards.
ATTTTTGTTAATAAATCTTTAAATACCGAATGGCTTATAGACAATAGAGATCAGCTTTGGGCAGAAGCTTATGCACGCTACGAAAGAAATCCAGAACAACGAACTGACCCACCGGAGCATTTAAAAGAACAAATTGCGGCCATTCACGAAAGAGCCACAGAGAGCGACATTTTAGAAGAAAGAATTCAAGATATTCTTTCTAAAAATCTCATTGGCTATCGAGAGGGCACAAGATGGGAAGGCAGAAAAGACTTTCCACTTTCTCTCTTAGCTGAAGCTTTGGGAAACAAAATGCCTGACATGCGTCTAAATCGACGCCTCGGTTCCATCTTAAATAAGCTGGGCTATCAGAAAACAAGGAAAATGATTCAGGACAAACAATCTACTGTCTGGGAGAAAATTTAAAAAAAACAAATCTCTGAAATGAAACGGTGCAAACAATGCAAGAATATAGATAAAGGAGAAAAAAACCAGAAATCATGCATTTTTGAATTGCATCACTCCCTTTATACGGTACAAATTTTGCACCGTATTTACACCTTACAGCACAGAGAAAAAACCCACAGGAATTAACAGATCAAGGAATATTTAGAATGGAAAAATCTTCTCAACAGATCCAAGAACTCAGCGAGATTTTTAAGGAAATCATTCATGTTATTTCAGACAAAATAGAAGAAGAGAAAAACAATTTCAGTCATCTTCCGCTCCTATTAGAGGTATTCAACGATTATCAAAAAAATCTTTCTACCTATACCTATGAAGAGAAAGGGCAGCTCATAGGCAAATGGAGACCTCTTCTTGAGAAGAAAGATAAGCACCAAAGCCTTTGGCAAGCCCTCTCACAAATTAAAGGGGATTATGATGATTTTTCTTGGGAAACGGTCTCTTATGATGTTGCCAAAGGGATCTTACTTGATGTGAGAGCCTATATTTCCGTACATTTTTGTGAACTTGAAAAAGAACCAAAAGCGAACGCTGAAAAAATCAAATCTCTGCACGATAGTTCCTCTAAACTTACACAATTAGAAGATACGCTTCAGGTAGATAATCCTTATTTAAGCTATCGTGTAACGAAAGAATGGGGTGGCCTTTTCAAACTTAAAGATAATGACAAAACACTTTGGGAAAAATTAGAAAGCGGAAATATTTCTATTCCCTACCCCAAGGAACAAATCCTCGCAGAAACTGCAAATAACATTCTAAGTAATATTTCCAAAAAAATTAGACGGAAAGCCTATCTTCTCTCTCGTAAAAACAGAGGAAAAGAAGATGAAGTAAAATATCTACAAGAAGCTCATGTTTATATTGATGATCTCAGACATGGCATCCGCACTTACAATCCAGAATATAGCAAAGACATTCTCAATGAATGGGAGCCTCTTCTTGAAGAAGGGAAAGAAGAGGCCTTCTGGGAAAAGATTTATAAATTGATAGAATAAAAATTCTAAGGAAATAAGGGGAAACCTATGTAGAGCGCAAGCCTACACGCCTATTCATTTAAGATAAGTGGCTTCCCCCAAAAAAGTCTGACGATTGCTCTCTATTCAATCCTGTTTTTTAGCTAACTTTATTCGGCTCTCATTGCACGGGCAGCAATCTTGCTGGCATGTAATACTGCAGAGAAATCATCAGAACCGCCACCATTGAGAAGACTACTCTCAGGCAGGAAGACTTTAATCTCCTCCTCAGAGTTTAAAGGAACGAAACTATAAAAAAGACATTCCAATTATTGAAATTTTATCTCTTCTGCTAGTCCTTTGGAACGGTAATATAACCAATGACGGACTTTTAAGTTTTCAGAAAGAAAAATAGGAGCATAATCAAGGCTAATCCTTTCTTTTGCACGTTCTACTTGGACAGGATACTTCAACTGCTTTTTAAAGTCTTCAGATGTCGAGCTCTCTTCTTTCCAAAGTACATACTCCGTTTCTTTAGAAATTTTGGTATTGGCCTCTCCCTTAAAAGCCAACGAATGTCCAGTGATACAACGAGGACCTGTAAAAAATCTAGATAATAGAGAAAAATCATACGTATAGACACCACTATCTGGATAATACCACATCGGCATTGAATACAAGATAACTGGTATAATTTCCTTAATTTTCTCTCTATTTTCTTTAAGGAACGCAACAAGAGGATTACCAGATAAATTATTATATTTATCTGCTTTCTCAGAACCGATTATCTTTTCTACTTCTACCTTTAATCGATTAGCTTGCTGCACATGACCACGAGTTTTACTATTATTGCCACAGGGATTTGTATGTCTTACTTTTTCCCCCTTCATCCCCTCTAATGCATATAAACTAAATAGTTCTGCCTTACACTCAAAAATAAAGAGTATTTCATCCCATAAAACAAGAGCATCATACTCACATTGCTGCCTTGTCTCTGGAGATTTGAAGGTTCCTTTGATGACTTCAAAATGATCATGTTTACTCTCTTGCTCTTTCAAAACATTATAAACATTCTCTTCAAACATTTTTCCCTTATCAAAAAACTCTAAAGCGTGTATTCGCTCTTTTAAATTTTTAAAAGGCTTTTGATATTTTATATTTTTAGCAATCCTTGAAAAATTTGATCTAATTGCCTGAAAAATATCTGTGTATTTTACGGCAAAAAGAAAAATAAAATTGATTTCATCTGTTATCGAAAGAATGGGCGTATCGAATAAATCTTTAGAGGTCTTATCATACAAAACATTTTTGTAAAAAATATCCGCCTCTATTTGACTGAAATCCGAATATTCAGTCAAAAAATAGATAATATCTTCCTTCTTAACTTGACAAAAACCATCTTCCTTTTCGCTCTTTAAGAAGAAGCATTTAAGACAAATATATCCTTCTCCCCACTTATAGAATGAGAGACCTTCTATCTCTTTTCCAATAACTCTTTAAATTTTTTATTAGAAGGAAATCCATAAAATCTTTTGACGGATGAAAGAAATTGATGTCTTTCCCCTGTAATAAATAAGGAGATATCTTTATCAAGATTTTTGACCTGATCTCTGGTTATCCCTTCCGCAAAAGCTATTTTAGACTGTTCCTGCCAGTCTTGCATACGACAACAACGAATGAATGGTAATAATAATTCATTTTTTTGTTCTTCTGTTAAGTTATTTTCATCCTGATAAAAATCTCCATTCAAGGAAAAAGAAATCCCCTCACCCCCTACATAATCATACTTATTTCTTATGGACTTAAATTTATTTTTTACTAAACTTTTTCCTAATTTCTTTTCCCACAACTCTAATTCTTTTTTTTCTTTTTCCTTATCGCCGAATTTAATCTTAGAAGGATTTCCTTTAAAAAGAGCATCGAAATCCGCACCCAAAATGGTTGGAAGGTTCCTTGAAATAATTTCACATACAACTGACCAACGCTCCTCATTTTGACATGACTTATAAAGTTTATCCAACATATCCATCAATGCATATATAAATACACTAAATGAGGCTATTGATGCCTCTTTCTGTTTAAAAAAAGGATACGTAGAGAGTACCCTTTCTTCCATTTCATCTATCGAAAATTTTTTAATATCTTCTGTCATATTGTAACTTCAGAGCCCCTTTAATTATCCTATAATTTCAAAAAATTATGTTAAACTTATTGCTACGAGATAAGAAAAAATTAGCGTTATCTATATTAGCTCATTTTAGGAGAATATTTTATGCCTTTTGATAAAAAACTCATTACAAATGTGTTAAATCAATCTAATAATTTTCAAAAAGAATTTGCTCCGACCTCTCTCTCAAAGCGCTTAGAGAAATTTAGTAAAATAGAAGCCTTAAAGGCCGTTGGGGGACTTTTTACTCGTCCTGAGTTCCATGCAAACACACTTCGCTTAGAACATCTTGTCCATCTGATAATGATCTATTGCAACGGAACGGCAAAAGTTACCCATAAAAACGTGAAAGATTGGCTAGAATTTTTAGCCAACACTTCTCCATGCATCTCACAAGAAGACCCTATTGAAGATGTCTTTGTTTCTAATCTTGAATCCTATCATGGAAATCTCATGGTTTTTGAAGGCATCTGGACAAATAACAATTATTTTTTATCGGCTATTATTAACGCCTTATCCCAATGTACCAATGATAAAATTACAGAGGCTAGAGAGAACCTTTATTCAATATTTTCATTATTACGATTGGGAAATGAAGTCGCTAAGCGTGCTAAATTATATAGAAATATCGCTAATCTAAAATCATCTCCAAATACGACTAAACTTCCTTTACCTCCCGAAGAATTTAAAAAATGGGGGGATTATCTTATTTTTACTCAAGAAGATTTAAATAGTCTTCAAATACCTTTTACTAGCTTGTCAGCATTTTTTATTTCAGAAAATCAAATTAACAAGCTCAAAGAAGAGAAATCAGGCAACTCCTCTCTACTTTCTCATCCACTCATAAAAATTGAGGATGATACGTTTATCATCTCTCTTTTACCAGCTATTGGCGTTGCAGCTCGCCGCTTTGCCTTATCCTCAGCGCTACGTTCTGGATTTATAGATTCATTTCAAAAATATATTGATGAATATCATTTTCAAATTTTTCTAAATACCTCACACTTATTATCCTTAAAACCAATTAGCCAAGATATCCTAACGGAAAATCCTTATGAAAGGATCGCCTCCTTTGATGAAGGAAGCTATGCCCATATCATACTATCATCCGTAAATTTAAAGAACAATGAAGCAGGAATTATGGATGTTCCTTCTCCTCCGCCCGCACTTATTACTAACCGCATCATTGAAGTTTCTAAAAACTTAAGTGAACAATCTAATTTTAGAAAAGGTATCACTATTATTTTACATGGGGGACTTGGGAGTGGCTTATATACCTCTTTAAATGCAAATACTTTTGATAAAAATTGGCATATCATACCACTTACTTCAGGTGATTTAGAATTATTAGCTTATGATTCTGATTTTTTTCTTTTACGCCTCTACCGCCTTTTAGAACGTCAAAGAGACCCAAAAAATCCACTCATGCCAACAGAACCTCTAAACCTTTATGGTTTTTTTAAAGAGCGAAATTTTGACTTATACTTTGATAATGAACCTTCTGGGATGCCTGTTTTATTCTCTCCTTGCCAAGATCAGGGAGTGTTTCGTGTCAAAATGCGTCAGCTTTTAAATAAACACCTTTTAAGAGATCCATCATTACCTCAATGGCTCCCTGTTCAGCGAAAAAATCTTTTTCCTTACTTCTCAGATATGAAAGAAGGAAAATTTTATGTCTCATTGTTAGATATAAGCCAACAACGGCTACGAGGTTGTTATGAAAATAATGAATATAAATGGTGGGTTGAAATAAATAATACCTTGAATGACTTTCAGCCTTCTAGCCAAATACAACTGTCATGGCTTCTCTTTGAAGCTTTTGAGTTTTGGATTGGGCGCATTGCCGAAGCCATTAAAAGTGAATTTCACCTACCAAAATGGATTTTCTTTAATATTACCTATTCAAATACCGAAAAAAAAGAAATTATCCTCAACCCAAAAAGCCCCCAACAAATTAATATTGAATTTTCAAAACAATTTTTTGAAAAATGCCAACAGCCCAAAAATGAAGGCGAGCGTCTGCTAGTTGAGACCCTTATCAAGGGTTTGCTTATACCAAGTAATTCAAAAATAAATGAAGATCTTATTGGCAATCTGGTTAACCCTATTATACCAGAAGGACATGCAAGACATATACACATGTTTCAGGCACAGTCTCTAAGTGATTTTATTTTTAATAGCGCGCCATTAAAAAAGCCTCGTTTATGCACTGCTGAAATAACAAGTTTAATTGATAATGGTTTTGCATTTAATTTAGGCATTCCTAATATATCTGAAGGTCAACCAAGTAATGAAACTGCACTGAAACTATTGTATAAAGGGATGGATGTTTTATGGGAAACAATCCAAAAAAGACTCAATGAATTAGATCGTAAAAGTGTCATTATAAAAGCTCTTAAGAACCATGACGCTATTCTAAAAGAAAGAACTCAGTGGGAACGTACCGCCTCTTCTTTGCAGGCATGTCACACATCAGAGAAAGATGAAGTCCTCAATATCTCTGCCAATCAGGAAGCTTTACGAGCAACTTCTGCTGTATCCTCTAGAGTTATAGTCGAAATGGCCATTTGTGAATCTCGTACCCAAAATGGCAGAATCTGTGGGGATGATGATTTAGATTTTTTACTCACTTACATTGCAAAATTTATTGATTTGTCTGCACATTATAGCGAAATAAAAAGCGGTATATTAGGAACCAACTTATTTGTGTTGCCTAGTGGAAAAATGAACTTCAAAACAGATTTTCTAGAGAACGTTAAGACACCCTATATTCAACAGCTCTACAGCAGAAATTTCGATAGCCACGTTGAAGAATATCCAAGCTTATATACTGACAAAAACCTTAATAAGGAAAAGCAAAAAGTACAATCAACAAGAGAAGAGCATGCCAACTTTTTTAAAGCTATGGAAATTGAATATAGCGTCTCCTTCGAAACTCTCGGAGCATTGGCAGGTTTACTAAGTGAAGAAGTAATTAAACAGAAGAAAACAATCCTTGAAATCTCTGAAAAAGAATTGCTTAAAATATGTGTTTCATTGGGAATGACAGAGACACAATCCCATCAAACCCTTAAAAGGCTTTCTCTCGAACCAAGAGAACAATGGAAAAAGCCTCCTTCAGAGCATAAAGAAGGGGATATCCTCCCTTGGAGGAATCAACGTAAATACTCCCTTATCTCACGTCCTTTTATTCGTCTTGAGGACGCTAATCATCCAATTTACTTAATCTCAATACCTGGGTTCGAGCAATCTTTAAAATATTTGTGCCAAGCTATAGCTGGTACTCTAGCAGCAGATCTGTTTTACAGTGATGATATGAAAAAATGGATTGGATCTAAGATTGGTGAATTAGGTCTTGCATTTAACGCTGAAGTCTCAGAACGCCTAAAAGAATTGGATTTTCATACACAAGTAGAAGTTCCAATGACAAATTTAGGAGGAAAGAAAAAGAATGGCGATATTGATGTCCTAGCATCGAAAAAAGAGACGAATACTGTTTACCTCATTGAATGTAAACGCTTAATAACGTCTAAAAACACTGAAGAAATCGTACGACGTCTAACAGAATATGCCCCCGACCAAAATCCACAAGGGAAACGTAGCCCAACCCAAAAACATTTGGATAGAATAGCGGTTATTAAAAATAACTTAGATCAAATATCTCAAACGACAGGCATTCCTAAACATAAGCTTCAGATAAAATCTTGCTTAGTAACTAGTGGCGTTACACCTATACCTTTCCAAAAAACGATTAAAGATTGCTTTGATTTTATTCTGAATTTTGATTCGTTGGAAAAGCTAATGTAAGGGAACTTTTGCTCTACAAGTTAACGGTACTCAATATGAAAGATAGAAACTACTCTGCCTTCATTTTTTCCCATGCATGAGCATGGTAGCTACACATGTCTGAACAGTAGTCAAAATCATCGGGACTGAAACGATCTTCACATACTGAACAAATGGGCGGCGTGTCACCACAAAAAACGCACCCTTCCCCCATCACCCAACCTTCTTTAAAACATTCGGGACAAGTTATAACAAGAATTTCTGCCCCCTTAGTTCTATGGGCATGCATTCCAGCTATCTCTTCAAGAGCGACTTCAAATATGCTTTCATAATTGAGTTTTTCACCGCACTCAGAGCATTCTAAGTTTATATTTTCAAACAATGCATTCTTTGGATCAATCTGCTTAACGAGAGATGATCCACATGTTGGGCAACTTAACCACTCTATGGCCTCTCCTAATATATCAAACTTCCAATTTATTTCATCAAAAGATTCTAAGCAGTGCTTCTTATGCTGCTCAAAAACAGCTTTATTGTCTAAAAGAGCTTTCCAAATATTTGCCTGAAACAAATCCGCAGGTTTTTTAGCAAGATGCGTCACCAGTAATTCCTCAATGAGAGGCATCGCAGAGGCTAATGCTTCTTTAGTCGCAGCTGGTGTTGCTTGCATAAACAGATGCTCAATTTCATTACGAATTTTAGCTAATTTTTCGAGACTTTTCCAATTAAGAGGAAGCTTCAATGTTGTGAAACGCTCTTCAATCTCACGTCTATCTATTGTATTTACATGTATTTTTTGTGGAACCATAAGCACTTTGCCATCAATTTCTTTCGGCACAAGCTTTTTATAGATTAAAGAGCCATCCGTTTTAGGAGGTGACTTCTCAAAAAGCACTTGCTTACATAGCAAAAGTACACCTGCATATAGGTTGCGAAGTGAGGAGATAATACGACGGTCTTCATCTGTTTGATAATCCTCAACGCCAAGTTCTATAGATAAAATAGCATTGTCTAAAAGGTCTTTCATATCTTAACTTTCACCTATTTGTTGTTAATTAATATTAAAATTGAAGATTTCTACTTATTTTATAAGTTATTGTTTTTAAAAAGAGAAAACCCCCACCCCTTAATACCCTTGATCCAAACGGTACTGAACCATTCTTATTCTGGCTTTTGAACAATGACGATCCTTCTCTCGTTCATAGCTAACGCCTTCTTTTACGTATTCCTCTAGATTAATTTCTCCACTGATAAAGCGCTCATCCAAAGCTTTATCTCTTTCCATCATCTTAAAGCCTTCCAGCGCCATTGAAGCCGTTGCGTCTTCAACAACCTCTTTACGCCTTTGTCGCTCCTCCTCGTCTATATCGCCCTTATCGTTATGTTTAAGTTCACCAAAGCTTATTTCCCCTCGCGCATACCGTTCAAACTCTTCTTTCTCTTCTGGCGGTAATTCAATCCCCTCTTCTGCCATGCTTTTCAGAACATTATCTGTCCATTCACGTCTTATTTTTTTCTCTTCTTCAGAAACTTCCAGCGCCATCTTTTCTGCCCTTTTTTAAGAAAATTGATGAGATCATTATATATTGTGCAGCAACCTGCTGCACAATTACAAAATCATTCAGATGGTAATCTGACGCCTCGCAGAGCAGGATAATATGTTGAGCCCAAAGGGCGAATAAATAAGCGTGTGAAGTGGCAAAACAAAGTGTAGGCCTACTTCACCTGTCCTGCCCCGACTTTTTGTATTTTATAAAGCGATTTTTAGAGGAAAAAAGGCGATTTCAGTACGTATTTTTCATTATAAAAGACGATACGCTTAACATAAAAAGCGATTATATTGTTATCAAAGGCGAATATTCCTTACCAAAAGAAGATTTTAAGAAAACTAAAGGGAGACAATGGCGATATTTTTGTTCTAAAATTTGAATAATTTTGCAAAAAGAAGACTTTTTAGAAGTCTTAAAGATATTCAGAATGAGGATTTCTGATCTTAAAAGGTAAAAAAAGAGGAGACATAAAAGCCTCCCTTCTGCGAGTTTTTACTCGCCATCCTCGATAGAAAAGACGGTGCAAAACTTGCCCCCTATAAAAAGAGCATAAAAGTCTAAAAATCCCTGATTTCTGTATTTTCTAGATTTCTATTTTCACCCTTGCAGTGTTTGCACCGTAATTTTTAAAAGTTTTTCTATTTTTTCCCCTCTTTCTTCCTTAACTGGATGGGGAAAGCTCTCTTTTAGAACGCATCTCTGAAATCTCTTTAGGAACAAAATAAGGCCATGTCGTACCTTCTGGCAGATTTTCTACAATAGCTCTAAAGAGCGTCATATAACTCCCTGAAATCTTTCTCTGCTTAGCGCTTAAATCATAACAACCTCTTTCAAACAGCACAGAAACACCAAAGCGTTTTAACTGTTTACAAAAAGCCTGATAGCTATAATCGAGCTGATGGAAAGCATTTAAAAAATTATACACAGATCTTCGACTACAACCGATCTCAGCTAAAAGCTTGATTGGCTCAATAGATCTAATGAACATTTCCCGACAAAGATCATTTGGCGTTCTTTTACCATCCGTTCGGTATCTTCTGATCTTTTTCTCAAAAACTTCTTTTTGCGCCCAACTCTGCATTTCCATAATACCCCCTTTAGACATTTCTTACTTCAGATTTTAAGTAACTAAAATTATATATAAATATATATTTTATAAATTTAAAGTAAAATTATGATATTTATTTGTTTTTTATTTATATTAAATATAATATTATGATTTTATATTAGAAGAATATTTATGAATGATATTTCTCAAACGAAATCTCGTAGGCATTTTACCCCTATCAAAGTATATGTTTTGCCTGAAGAAAAAGCAGAAATTTCAGAGAATGCAAAAAAGGCTCATTACACAGATTCCTCCTATTTACGCCTACTCGGCATGAATTATCTGCTCAAAGCACCTGTTGATTTAGAGAGAGTAAAAGATCTTGTTGGCCTAAAGGGAGATTTTAATCGTATGGGAGGTCTATTGAGGCTTTGGCTTACGAAAAAAGACGATCAAAGAAAAATAACAGCGCAACATCTACAAGCCCTCCTCTCTAAAATTGAAGAAAGCTCAGAGGAAATTTCTCTTATGCTAAAGGAAATTCGCCGCAAGCATACAAAACCTAGAAAAAGCAAAAGGTACGAATGACATGCCAGAAGAACTGAAAGAACAGATTTTTGAGAATGGATGGGATGCTCTGGGAAGTACCCCTATCTCTGAGGCAGAAATTCAAAAACGCCGTCAAGCCGTTGCCAATGCCGTAGCCTCTTTTGCATTGGAAGGGTTTTTCCAAACAGAGGAGCAAATGAATTGGAATGAATGTTTTATCAATGGCAAAATGAGCCGAGAAAAATGGCTCAGAGATAATCACCATGACAATTATAATAATTTAGCAATCCGAAAAGCTGCCGATCTCGGAATCAATCCCATTAAGGGCAAGTTTGATGTTGCCCATCTTAAAGCCCTCCACGGATATATTTTTCAAGACAACCCAAAAATTCAAGCTGGGAAATTCCGTGCCTCTGCCAGAGGGGATTGGCATAAAGAGCGGAAATTAAAAAGCCTTAATGGTTTCATCTCTCTTGCGGTTTATTCGCCTATGGATGAAGTGAGCAAAGAAAAGCTTTTGAACCTGCTTAAAAATATTGTTCCCTCTTCCCTCTCTGAATTGCCTAGAGAAAGGTTTGTAAAAGGATTGGCGTATTTATATATGCACCTTGATTACATCCATCCTTTTCAAGATGGTAATAGCCGTACCCTTAGAGCTTTTATGCAGCAAATTTCAAATGAGGCTGGCTATGTGCTGGATTGGGAAGAATTCACCCAAAACCCCTTAGCACGTGAACAGCTTTATACTGCCCGTGATCTAAGCGTTAATAAAATAGCCATTTCAAACGGTAACTTTAGAGATCCTCGTATTCAAACAAGGGCTTTAGAAACAATGATGGAACTTGAAGATGCCGAGGTTCAGGATTTAGAAGATTTTTTTGAAAACTGGATAAGCAGAAGAGCTAAAGGCTGAGAATTAACCAAGAAGAAAACGTAATTTTTAGCTTTTCTTGAGAGTATCTAAGTATGCAGAAAAAAACTCATTGTATACTACTCTGCATACCAAATATTTTATTTTAAGGAAAAGTAGCAGAAATCTGGTATTTCTTAAAGCAGAATGGTGGGTGTAACAGGGATTGAACCTGTGACCCCTACCATGTCAAGGTAGTGCTCTCCCGCTGAGCTATACACCCATTCTGTGCTTCAGTGTATAGCCAAGTTTCTAGGATGAGTGCAAGCACTAATTTTCAAAAAATTACAAAAAAAGAGAGATTTTTATGAGAAAAAGGATCTTTTAATTTTTTTCGGGCTTTTTTCTTTAAACTCTCTACAAAGAATAATGGACTCTCAGAGATAGAATCACGCAATAATCTCATTAAGGTAACATCATGGATTTAAATTTAAGCGACAAGGCCATTCTCCTTCTCGATTTTACAGGGAAAACCTCCCCTTCTCTTTTAGAGGCGATCTCTAAAAATATTTTTATTGAAGGCGGCAATCTTGTGATTGCAAGCGCAAAAGAAAATCTTGCCGAGGAAATTAGTGAAAAATTACAAGGAAATATCCGTCCGCTTTCCGCCAATCCAGCGACTGAAGAAGGGCGGCAGGAAATCTTAAAAACCGTCCCGGAATGTGATGTTTTTATTGATGCCAGCCTGCCAAAAGTCGGTCTGAAAATGTCTGATGCGCTATGGCAGGATGAGTTTACGGCTTCCACTCGTGCCTCTCAAATGCTTTCTTTCCCCTATTTGCGCCTTATGAAAGAAAAAAATTGGGGTCGTGTCATTACCCTCACCCTTCATTCTAATGCGATGCGGGATACATCAGAGCGTGAAATCCATGCCATTCAAAAAGCACGTGCGGCCTTCTCCGGTTCGCTTTCTAACACGGTAAAAGGTACTCTTGTCTCTGCTAATCTTTGCCAGCTTCATCTCACAGGGTATCCAGCGCCTGATTCTGAGCAGCATATTGCAAAAACATTGAGTTTTCTTTCCAGCCCTGCCGCTGACGGACTTAATGGTAGTATTTTCTCGGTTGAATGTTAAAAATTTGGCTGTTTGTTTTAAAAATAGAGATAAAAATACAAAAAAGTCTCTATTCCGACACAATATCACCAAGCTTGTGCTTCTTTGACTTGAAGAAGTCTCTGTCTGCTTTATAGATAAGGACAATCTTTTTTAGGCTGCGTATGTGAAAATGTCTGATCATTCCTCTTTTTTAAAAACATTCTGGGACGATATGAAGGCGCAATCCTGTGCCTGCACCGATCCGCTCATTAAAAAGCTTTTTTCTGTTAGTATTTGCCACTTAGCAGATTTTCCTTCTGCTTTGGCATCTCTCTTAACGGAAAAACTGGCAGACCGTATGGTGCCTGCCGAAGATATGCTGCCCCTGATTGAAAATATTTTGAAAGAAGATCCAGAGCTTTCTTATACTGCAGCCATTGATCTTATGGCCGTGCAGGAAAGAGACCCAGCCTGTCCTAATCTACCGACCGCCTTTCTCTTTTTTAAAGGATGGCAAGCCCTTCAGGCCTATCGCATTGCGCATCAGCTTTGGCTTCAAAAACGTACACCGCTTGCCTATCAATTCCAGTCTCGCATGAATGAATGTTTTTCAATCGACATCCATCCTGCGGCACGCCTCGGCAAAGCCATTACCATTGACCATGGTACGGGGGTTGTTATTGGGGAAACCGCCATTATCGAAGATAATGTCTCTCTTTTCCACAATATCACGATTGGCGGCACAGGCCGGGAAATCGGTGAGCGCCACCCTATTCTCAAAGAGGGCGCAATGGTTGGGTCCGGAGCGATCCTCTTGGGACGGATTACGATTGGACGCTATGCGAAAATTGGCGCTGCCTCTGTCGTTCTTAATAATATTCCCGATTACGCAACAGCTGTTGGCAACCCTGCCCGTGTTATTCGTTTAAGCCCTCCGCAAAAAGCAGAGGGCTAAAAACATACTCTTTTAAGATTTTTGTTCAAACAAAGCTGTTGAAAGATAACGGCCTGCAAAATCAGGAATAATCACGGCAATGGTTTTTCCTTCAAATTCAGGCTGTTTTGCCAATTCAATGGCTACAGCAACTGACGCACCGCCGGAAATACCAGAGGCAATTCCCTCTGTACGTGCAATCAAACGTGCTGTTTTGAGTGCATCTTCTGTTTTGACAGGAATAACTTTTTCTATCGCCGGCAGATCCAAAATCTCAGGTTTAAAACCGGCACCGATCCCCTGAATACCATGTGGCCCCGGCTCTCCACCCGTTAAAACATGGCTTTCCTGTGGCTCAACGCCAAAAACTTTAATTTCTGGATTATGCTGATGCAAAATTTTCGCAATTCCGCTGATCGTACCGCCTGTTCCAATGCCGGCAACGACGGCATCCAACTTACCCTCTGTATCTACCCAGAGTTCATTCCCTGTCGTTTCGACATGCACTAAAGGATTCACTGGATTGACAAACTGCCCTGGAATCCAAGCATTTTTGTCTTTTTCAGCTAAAGACTCAGCCTTTTTAATTGCCCCAGACATCCCTTCAGCGGCTGGCGTCAGTACAAGCTCTGCCCCAAGATGGCCCATCATGGCTCGGCGCTCAACAGAAGCACTTTCCGGCATCACTAAAGTAATGTGATAGCCTTTGGAAGCGGCAACTAACGCTAATCCAAGCCCTGTATTGCCCGAAGTTGGCTCAATAATATGGGTTTTCTCTGGTGAAATAAGGCCTCTTGCCTCAGCATCTTCAATCATGGCTTTTGCAAGACGATCTTTAACGGAGGCCATTGGGTTAAAAAATTCTAATTTAAGAAGAAGTCTGGCCTTGAGAGATTCTTTTTTTTGTAAGTTTGGCACGGCCACCAAAGGGGTTCCCCCAATGGTTTCAACGGCAGAATCATAAATACGACCACGTGGTTTTGCATAATGATTCGCATTCACAATGGGTTTATCGAATTTCTGTGTCATGCTTGTTTCCAATTTCTCTGATAAATTTAATGTGGTTCGTAACGGCTCCTATACGAGAATAACCGTCCCAATAGATTTACAAAGAATAGCACAAATCCCAACCCATTGCAGAAAGGGTAAAATCTCTTTGCTCTATGTTCAAATGATCGTTTTTTGCCTCACTGCTCAAAAAAAATCAGTGTGGTAACTGTTTCCGACCATAAAAAACATAGACCATGATCCCGAGAAAAATCCATATACTGAGATAAAGCCAGCAGGTCGGTGCAACAGTCATAAGACCACCAAAACAAACCAAAATAGCACTTCCCGGTACAAGATATGTTCCAGCAAAAACTTTAAAGGGACGTTCTGCATCCGGTCTTTTAATTCTCAAAGCAATCACAGAAGCACAGACAAGTAAAAAGGCTAAAATAATCCCAACCGAAGTCATGCTTCCCAAAAAAGGCACCGGCAGGGAAACAGCTAAAATCGTAATTAATATTGTTAAAAATAAAAGTGCAGGTGCAGGTACGTGCTTGGGATTTAATTTTGCAAAAATCTGAGGAATTAAACCATCTTCGGCAACATGCTGAACAACTCTGATCTGCCCGTAAAGCAACCCATACAGCCCTGCAATAAATCCAATTAACACACCAATTTTTACCACAGCGCCGATCAATGGCAGATGAAGAAGATTCATTGCCGTTCCGACAGGACTGGCATCATGGGAAAGAAGTTGATAATTGACGACCCCCAGTAAAGCGATCGAGAAGACAACAGAAATGAAGGTAATTGCAAATAAAGTGCCTAAAATGGCGATCGGCAAAGTTCGTTGCGGATTTTTTGTTTCTCTCGCAGCAGACGCAACAATATCAAAACCGATAAAAGAAAAGAAAACCAAAACAGCGCCACGGGCAACGCCACTCCAACCGAAATCACCAAAATTTCCTGTATTTTCAGGAATAAAAGGATGATAATTTGCAGGTTGAATGCCTTTAAAACAGCAGATCACAACAATCGCAATAATTCCAACCTTTAAACTAACAATCAAACTGTTAATCCAAGCGGATTCCTGAGAGCCACGCAACAGCAAAAAACTGACCAGAAACATACCGATCATCGCCGGAAAATTTCCAAAAGCACGGACCGAATGTCCATCTGCAAGGGGAATGAGCGTGCCAGTTGATTTCCAAAAACGAAGATCAAGGTTAATCCCCCACTCCCCCAAAAGAGAGGCTAAATAACTGCTCCAGCTTGAGGCTACTGTTGCAATACAGCAAAGATAGCTTGCAACCAGGCACCAGACGAGAACCCAAGCAACAAATTTTCCCAACCCTTCGGAGGCATAGGCATAAGCAGAGCCAGATGCGTTTGGAAACATTGAGGCCAGTTCAGCGTAGCAAAGTCCAATCAAGGAACAGGCAAAAGCTGCAAAAATAAAAGAAAGCGAAACAGCCGCCCCACTACACTGCCCGGCGGCAATCCCCGTAATAGAAAAGAGTCCTGCGCCTAAAGTTGCCCCAACGCCAAGAGTAATGAGCTGACGCACCCCAAGAATAGGACGCACGGCAACGGCTGCTCCCGCTTCCTTTTCAAAAGGTGCAGATAATTCTTCACAAGCAGACGGTGACGGCATTTCATCTTATCCTAGAAATTTCAGAAAATGGGATGAGACTTCTTAAAAGCTTCATCGCTCCCCTGTATTTCACAAAAGAAGGGAAAAAGGAAAGAATGAAAGAAAAATAAGTCTCAAAAGAAGGATGATCTCTTATTTTAAAACTCTCATTTTGGCATCTTGAAATTCTTCTTCTGTCAAAATGCCTTTTTCTCGCAAATCTAGCATTTTCTCTAAGATAGAAATTTCTTCTGCCGTTATCGGCACTGACAATGCTGCAGGCGCTAAAGGAGCCTCTGCATTTTCAAGGGATTCTTTTCCAAAACGGTTATCACCCAATGTTCCCTTTTGAGAGTAAAAGGCCAACCCGCTTAAAGTCGATGCAAGCGTTGCAAAAAAATCATTAAAAAATAGCGTACCAATTTCTTGCTGTTGCGCATCAGCACTGAGTGTCTCATAAAAAATGGAGACAAAACTCATGGCAAATAACAGGCTGAAAAACAGGCTTAACATTATTTCTAAAATCTGAAACCAGCCCGATAAGTTTCGATCATGCAACCGGCGGCAGGCAATCGCAATGCTTGGGACAAGAAGGAAGAACATTAGAAACAAATCCAGCATTTCAGGGATCTGCAAAATAACTGAATTTAGATGAAAAGAAGCACTATTCAGATTTTTAAGGGCAAAACCCAACAGATTAATGACCAGATCAATCAATATCGAAAAAACATAAAAGTACCAATATTCAGAACGTGTTGCCCGTCCTGAAAATTGTGCATAGTTTTTTAGAGCCAAGAGAAAATAATTAAAACTTTTTTTAAGCTCAATCATAGGATTTTGAAGCATATCTTAAAAATTCTCCGAAAGGATTTCTGATTTTTTCCGATCGAACTCTTCCTGCGTCAAAATGCCCTTTTCCTTCATTTCAAAAAGACGTTCGATTTGTTTCAAATCATCTACCCGTGGCGCATAGGATGTTTTTCCTGCTGCGAATGATCCTGTAGCGAGAGTTTCCGAAAAAATCTGCCCCTCTCCATCGAATAAATTTCGATTTGAAAGAATTTGATCCCGCACATAAAGATCAAAAGCGACGAAAACAAGCCCAATAGCTCCACCAAAAATGAAGTTAACTAAACCAATGATAATATAACCAGAAAGCCCCTCGAAAGCGGCTGGGACATTCTTATTTCGGGATAAAATTTCAGGAATAAATTTAAGACGTGCCAAACCTGCAAAAATATTCCAAATCCCTGCAATAAAAGTCACTAAACAAAGGATTTGAATAATGCCTAAAACAATCCAGAAAATGGCGGAAAAACGCTCATAATCCGATAACCTGCGGATTTGATTTTCTGAATCTGAATTTCGGACAAAGTGAGACAAAATAATATTCCTGTTTTTGCGTACAACGCTTATATTTCTATGCCGAAAGGCTTCTCCCCTCAGAATAGTCCATCTTTTGCCTTTAAAGCAATCACCGCCGGAAAAGGCACCGGCTTTTTATATGCTGTTTAAGAAAAAAGGTACGTAATCTGCCAATAAAAGCAGCTTCCAAGAAAAATTAGCGCCATAATCGGCACAATAAGAGGTCCATCCTTTTTGGTCAAAAGCCTTACAGCAGTCCCCATCACAAGAACGCCAATTGCCAATAAGAACCATATTTCATATCGCACAAAGGGGAAATATTCCATCAGTCGGGTTCCAAAGGAAGTAACCGTTAAAAATACCAAGCAAAAAACATTAACAAGCAAGCGCATATTTTCTCCAAAAAAATCCTGCTTATTTTCTATCTTTCCTTGCTCTACCCGATGGAAACTTTTCAAAATTTTTTCTTTGGCAGTCTGATATTCTGTCTTAGATAAAATATTTTTCTGCTTGAGGGTGTAAAGATTTTTTAAATTTTTAAAATCTACCTCATTCACTTTCCACCCTCCTTCTATTCTTTCTTAAAGCAATTCTAACTTTTTACGCTGAAACTCTTCTTCTGTTAAAATGCCTTTGTCTCTCAATGCTGCAAGTTTTTCGATCTTTTCAAAATTATCTTCATTTATAACAACCACCGGCTCCAGCTCTTCCAAATCTCTATCCGGCACTACTCCAAAACGTTTTTCTCCCAGATCGCTCCTTTGGCAATAGAAAATGATCAGCGGGATAAGACCGATAATCGTACATCCCAGTAGAAACCACCATCCGGAGCGGTTTGTATCATGTAAGCGGCGAACGGAAACGGCAATAGCGGGAATTAAAACGCCCAAAGTATAAACCCAGTTTAAAACCAAAACGAACAGCGTACAGATTGAAGACTGCTCGAAAAGCAGATGGTCTGCCACACCGGCAAGCACAGCCAGTGGATAAAAAGCAAAGGCAAAAAGAAAATTAAATAAATGAAAATACCAATATTGAGATCGGGAGGCACGCCCGCTAAATCGGGCATAATTCTTTAAAGCCAAAAGAAAATAATCAAAGCTGTTTAATTGTTTCATATCACTGCCTACACAAATAAAATCTCTGCCGCCATCCCATCTCGAAAGGCGCATTTTTAAATATTTTTAATCACATATAAAGCATTAAAATATTCCATATTCTTTTAAGATTTTTCGTGAATATGAGATAGCTTAAAATGAAGTTAGAAGAAGAGTCTAAAGATATCAAATTGAAATCAAGAGGACAGAATATCATCTACTGCTCTGCGCTGAGTGTATATAAAAACTGGACATACATAAGAAAAGAGCCAGCCCTCCTAATAGCTTGCTGGCTTCTTTTTGTTTGTTGGTACCCTTTGAAATTTAATCATTATCCCCATACATGGTGCCCTCTGGCCAATCAGGTTCTGGAAAGTTCTTATCTTTTAAACGTCCATTTATAAAAATCATCGTCATTCGGCCAACTTTTGACTCTGGCTCATAAGCATAGGCCCGGGCGGCGTTGCTGCTTTGGGCATTGCAAAGGCCTGTTTCATCTTCTAAGAAAGCTTCAGCCTTTTGATATTTTATTTCTTTTTGGTTTTCTGGCGTATCATCCAAAACAATATCAGCCTCTATCTTCCCGTTCTTACTCGTTTTTTCTACATGGCAATTTAAAAGTTTTACTTTATCGGCTGGCCATACATATCCGCCATGCTGAGCGTATGTAATAGGATTACCTTTCTTATCAAATGTATCTCCGTGGAAGCGCTCTATAGGGTCACCTTTATGAACAATATTGCCGCCTTCATCTTTAAATTGCGTAATGGCAACGCCCTCACAAATATCCGCAAAAACCAAAGAAGGAGATAAAAAGAAAATAACTGCGAGGACACTAAAACTGGAAATCTTCATTTATATCTCCTTGGGGCGATTTAAAGCGTACCCCCTCACTCTATTATCATTCAGCAAGAGTTTTATAGCGACGATTTCTAAGGCAGATTGTATGGCATCTAAGCTACTTTAACTTGCTATAGTCTGCTCTTTTTCAATTCTGATAATAGATATTTTAGAAATACCCGTCTTATCAGAAGTGTTTGCTGATTTATCCCAAGCAATGCACAGGCATTCAAAATGCTCTAAATAATCTTCGCAAACATTAAAGGGATTGCTCCAAATGACGTTCTTTTTTTCTATCTAATGCCGAAGGGCGTCAATATGCGCACGCATATTCGGACTCATGATTATATTTTTTAATCCGGCGTCGAATATCTAAAATCAAACAGATAGTTTCTCTGCCCCAAGAAAAACGAAAATATTTCTTATCAAGAAAACTATGGCCTATTTAATTTTTAGGAATTGGATTCAACAGGTAGAAAACTAAGATTTCTTAAAAGAAAATGGCTCCCGAAGTAGGACTCGAACCTACGACCCAGCGATTAACAGTCGCTTGCTCTACCAACTGAGCTATTCGGGAACATGCCGTGTTGTTGAGTTTCTTTTAGCCAATTCTTTTTACGGAGAAAAGGGGGAAAATATGATTCTTTGCATTTTTTTTAATTTTTTCCCTTTTTTTTAATTTTTTTGCGTTATTTCCTCGATCCCACGGGTGGCGAGAACATCTGCACGCTCATTTCCTTCGTCTCCTGCATGGCCTTTCACCCATTTCCATTGAATCCGGTGGCGGAAAACTTCTTCATTGAGCTTCTCCCAAAGGTCTTGATTTAAAACAGGTTTTTTACTGGCCGTTTTCCAACCTTTGGCAATCCAACCTTTTAACCATTTGGTAATACCGTTTTTAACATAGCTACTATCGGTATGAAGCGTAATTTCACAAGGACGTTTCAAAGCTTCCAAAGCCTTAATCGCAGCGGTCAATTCCATACGGTTATTGGTTGTCTCCGATTCCCCTCCCCAAAGTTCCTTCTCTGTTTCACCATATTTTAAAAGAACCCCCCAGCCGCCGGGGCCGGGATTTGGACGGCATCCCCCGTCCGTCCAAATTTCAACCTTTTGTATTTTTTTTTCAGACAAAATGATTAAGCCTCTTCGTCCTGCTCTTCATGCGTTGCTTCTTCTGATTCAGACAGCGGATAAGGCAGACGGAATTTCACCCGCTCTTTTTTCACAATACGTTCCTCAATATCGAGCGTATAGCGTTTTGCCAAAGCCTCTAAAATTTCCTGCACTAAAATTTCCGGAGCCGAAGCACCGGCAGTAATGCCCAGCGTCTTAACCCCTGCCATCGCATCCCACTGCATATCTGCTAATTTCGGCACTAAAATGGCTTTCTGTGCACCTTTGCGTTCCGCAACTTCTCTCAAACGTTGCGAGTTCGAAGAATTTGGTGCCCCAATCACAATGACCAGATCACAATCTTTTGCAATTTCCTGCACGGCTTGCTGGCGGTTGGTTGTGGCATAGCAAATATCCTCACGTTTCGGCCCTTCAATTTGTGGGAAACGCTCTCTTAAAATAGCAACAATATCTGCCGTATCATCTACAGAAAGAGTCGTTTGCGTAATAAAGGCTAAACGTGAGGAGTCTTTAGGCTGATACGTTCTTGCCTCATCGACATTATTAATAAGCGTCACTGCCCCCTGTGGAAGCTGTCCCATCGTTCCGACAACTTCAGGATGTCCCTCATGTCCAATCAAAAGAATATGACGCCTCTCCTCTCCACCGCCTGCGAAATGGCGCTCCGCCTCACGGTGAACCTTAGAGACCAGAGGGCAAGTCGCATCCAAATAAATCAAATTGCGTGTTTCCGCCTCGGCCGGTACGGATTTTGGTACGCCGTGGGCAGAGAAAACCACATGCGCATTACGGGGAACTTCATCGAGCTCCTCAACAAAAATAGCGCCTTTTTCCTCCAGCGCCTCAACGACTGTGCGGTTATGGACAATTTCATGGCGAACATAAACAGGGGCGCCATAACGCCGCAGAGCCTCTTCGACAACCCGAATAGCCCGATCGACACCGGCACAGAACCCTCTTGGGCCTGCCAATAAAACTTTTAATCGCGGAAAATCTTTATTCGCACTTTGAGGAGCAAAATGAGATGTTGTGGTCATAAAATAACGACTCCGAATTCTTTACGGCAGAAAAATAAGTTCTTTGTTCTTACGCAAAAATCTTAAAATAGTCGTGCCCTTTTCTGAAAGACACGTAAAATGTTATCTAAGCAAATAGGATTTCTTATGGATAGAAGATTTTTCTTTCTCTTACGGTTATGATTTTTCACATGCACGGCTCTTTTTTAACAACCCCTCCTAAATTTTTTCAGCGTCTTGGACTTACCACCCTTTTTGCAAGCTTGGCGTTGCTTTCAGCCTGTGCTGATCCCGATGACAGTACAGGCTTTGCGCCGGCATGTCCTGAAGTCGAAGTTCCTTTGGGAACGGGTGACATTTACACATGGGAGCCTGGAAAAGACCAAGACCTTTCTCATCTCATTCAGCAGGCGCAGATTATTGAGGTTAATGGCGTTTGCCGTGAGAGCAAACCGGATGAAAAAAAACGTCCCATGACACGTGTTGATGTTAGCATCAGTTTTCGGGTAGACCGTGGGCCTGCCTCCCAATCAGACCAAATCAACCTGCCTTATTTTATTGCGGCTGTGAAAGATGGAAAAATCATCAATAAAAAGGTTTTTCCCAGCGAAGGTACGCTCTCCAATCGGAATGAAAATATCGTCTTCAAAGCCCCTGTGCGCTATATTGATTTACCTACCGGCAGTGACCTTCAGGTCAATGATTATACGTTAATGATTGGTTTCCAGCTCACAGAAGCACAGCTAAAATATAATCGGGAACATTTAGAGCGGGAAAAATTCACCCGCCACGGTTTCTAAAAAAACCTCTCCGTGGCCTCTTTCAAAACTGGAAAAGGCCATAAGAAGCGGAAGCCAAATTAAAATCCACTCTTCCGAGGGGCCTTTAAAAACAAAGGAAAGATCCGTTACACCGCATAAAAGCGGGTAAAGCGCAAAAGCTAACATTTTCACATTTTTAGCAGATTTTATTCTAAAAAAGAAAAAAGTGACACAAGCCAGCACAAAAAATGCCGTTCCGACAGCTCCCCCCTGGATCAAAAGAGAGAGATAAAAACTATGGGGATGCACGAAAAAACCCCCATTCCCATTAGGAATCAGCATATGCATTTGCACCCCTTGGCCGAAGAGCGTGCTTGGCGATAAATACGTCAATGTTTTCTGCCAAATTTCAAAATGTCCGCTATCTGTCCGCCCTAAAAAAGAATGAAAAATTTTAGGATTCCCAAAACAGATCACGCTTAAAAATGCTGCGCCACCTAAAATCATGGCTTGTTTTTGCCATTTTAAAAACATCAAAAGAGAAAGAAAAAGTGCTCCCCACGCCATACGACACCCTGTTAAAACAAGAAAAAATCCGTTGAAACAAAATAAAAAAACATAGAACAAATCCTGTTTTTGAAAATTCTGTTTTGCTTGCCGGCGGTAACAAAACATAAAAATAAGGCACAGCAAGCCGAGACCCGTAAAATCACCGGCGAAAACAACAGGATGAAAAATGCCAAAACCAGCCATTCTTTGCGGCGCATAATGGTCAATATTACGCCCCAACAGACGTAAAAACAGTGAAAGAAAAATATTTAAGCTTCCACCTATGAGCAAAACAGACATCATTTTTTGAGGAAATTCAGGCATTTGCCGTATCGCCACCCAAGCCCCCAAAAGAAACAGCGAGGTACAGCTAAAATCAATCCCCCATTGCCAGCCTTGATACCCGGAAACACTCCAAAAGAAAGAGGTTAAGCCAACAGAAAGAAAACAAAGTGCTAGAAAAAAGAAAGGAAAAGAAAAGGCCTTTATTCGCTGGAAATTTTTCTCTTGAAAAAGTTCAAATAAAAATCTCGGCACGAAAAAAATATAAAAAAACAAAGCCCAAAAAGGCAATGAGGGTGCAACCAATCCGGCACCCACAAAGAAAAGAAAACAACGGGGCCAGTCTTTTAAAAGGGCTAAAGATTTTTTTAGCGCAAAATTTACGGCAAAAGATGCCATGAATGCTCTTCCGGTCTTAATATCCCCAATATTGCCCGTACCATATAATCTGCAAGCGCCGATTCATTGAAAAGAGAATAATATTTCTCCCAACCTCTTTGGGCCGTTTTCTGCCTTTTTTTAGGATGTTGTACAAAATAAGTCAGCTTTTCGATCAGCTCTTCTTTTGAAGAGAAAAAAAGCATTTCCTCCTCTAAAAAGATTTCATCAAAGCCGCTTTCCCGCTCCTGTGCGCACAAAAGCCCATTGCCCACAATATGGCTCATACGATCTGAACTATATAAACGCTCATTTCCTTTACGGCTAAGATTTAAACCGATCCCCGCAGCCTGTATAATTTTGGCATATTCATGCCCACTGGCATAAGATTTCCCCCCAAGCCCTGCAAGGGAAAAACCAATATTTTCAGGTAAATTCTCTAACAAAAAATAAAGAAAATGATCCATCTCCCATGCCTGCCCACAAATTTCTCTTTTATCTTTTGGGTGACCGCAGGAGAGAAAAATATCTTTACTTAAAACGGGATACTTAAAATTACGGACCGTTTCGACCGAGGAATCTACCGGATTGGGTAAAAAATAGATTGCCTTTTTCAACCCTAAAAATTCTTTTGTCACAGAGGAAGACGTTGAAACGAAAGTTGCCTCGCAAAACGGATAATGTGCTTTGAGCCTTTGGGCGGATTTCCCTTCAAAAAGCGCATCGCCGCTCCATTGCGCCACTTTAAGATTTTTATGCTTTAATCTCATTTCCTGTAATGTTGGTGCAGAAATTTCAACGCCATTAGCCAAAAGCAAAATATCTGGACAGGCGGAATCTATAAATTCCCTTAAAAATTTTTCAGTCTGGAAAGATTTTATTTTTGAAAAATATTTGCCCAATCCACGCCGGCCAATTTCCCGATAAGGAAACGGGATGAGCTGGTGCCCATTTCGAATCAAACCATTATTGATTTTACCCGATGTTTGAAATTGCGAAGGGGATTTTCTTTTTGAATCAAAAAAGAAATCGCCTAAATGAAGAATTTTCAAAGGCGTTTTAGACCATTTAAAACTCTTCTCTTTCGAAGAATCATGAGGAAAGCCAGAGACGGATGGCATTAGCAATAATCGTTTTCCTTGATTTTTTCAGTCTTTTTTTTAGACTGGTTCTTTTTCCATTCTATAATGGGATTTCGAAAACAACAATTTTCAAAATAAAACTGCTTTAACCGAAAGATCTTACCTTGTCCCGTGAGCTTACCCTGCGGGGGCTTTTACTTGGCGCCCTGATTACCGTCATATTTACTGTCGCCAATCTCTATATGGGCATGCGCCTTGGAATGACCGTTGCCTCTTCTATCCCTGCTGCGATCATTTCCATGGCTGTTTTAAGGCGTGGCGGACGTGGAAGTTTACTTGAAAATAACCTTGTCCAAACCCAAGCCTCCGCCGCGGGGTGCCTTTCAGCCGTCTTTATGACCTTACCCGCTCTGGTAATGATTGGCTGGTGGCAGCATTTTCCGTATTGGCAAACCGCTCTCATTACTTTTGCCGGCGGTATCGCCGGGGTTTTGTTTACCGTCCCTCTAAGACGCTGTCTCGTTCTGGAAAGCGACCTACCTTACCCTGAAGGCACCGCTTGCGCTGTTATTTTAGAAAGTGGCGAGCAAGACGGCCAAAAAAGCAAAGCAGAAACGATTACTTTATTGATTGGGACAATCATTTCCATTGCTGTCAGCTTTTTTACCTCTGCCCTCCAGCTTGCCAGCGATGGCTTTATCCGTGCTTGGAAAATGGGCCATGCGGCCTTTCGGATTGAAGGCGGATTTTCTCTTGCCCTGCTCGGTATTGGTTATTTTGTTGGCCCATGGGGGGCGGCAGCCTGTCTTTTAGGTTCCTTTTTAGCTTGGGATGTCATTATCCCACTGCTCTTGACGCTCCACCCCGTTGCAGATCCTATTCATATGGCCCCCTTACTCTGGAAAAATGAGGTGAAATATATTGCGGCCGGCATTATTGCGACAGCCTCTTTTTGGATTATTCTCCGTCTCACCCTCCCCCTTATCCAAAGCATTCGGCACGTTCTTTCCGCCACAGCGCATCTTTCTGCCCCTCCTCGGGAACGAGACCTTGCCCCCTTAACCTTAATCCTACTGGGGACATTTGCACTTTCCCTTTTTAGTTTCCTCTGCTTTTCCTTTTTAGGAACAAGCCTAACACTTATCCAAAGCCTGCTCTTGGTTGCGATTGGTGCCATTATCTGGATAGGTATCGGTTTTA
Organism: Acetobacteraceae bacterium; assembly: GCA_004843165.1. Lineage (NCBI taxonomy): Bacteria > Pseudomonadati > Pseudomonadota > Alphaproteobacteria > Acetobacterales > Acetobacteraceae > Acetobacteraceae bacterium. The sequence goes on along the minus strand of CP039459.1, from coordinate 1,596,518 downwards.
TTGTTTCCAGCGCCTGTGGCTATATGGCGGGGCTTTTAGGCTCTTCTTCTTCACCGATTTCCGGTGCAGCGATTTTGGCGATTATTTTTCTGGCTTTTGCCATGGCGAGCCTCCAAGCCACCGGCTTACTTTCCGTTACGGATTCTCCTGTAGCGCTTGCCTATGCTTTATTTTTACTAACAGCCATTATTGCGGCTTCGGCAATGGCCAATGATAATTTACAGGATTTAAAAACAGGCGCTTTGGTTGGCGCAAGCCCCAAAGCACAGCAAATTTCCTTATTGATTGGCTGTGCTGTCGGAGCAGCTACAGTCGCACCCGTGCTAAATCTTCTCTACCAAGCTTATGGTTTTGAAGATCATTTCCCCCGCCCTGATATGGATCAATCTGCGGCATTGACACCGCCCCAGCCGCTCCTCATGGCTTCATTAGCAAAGAAAATCATCCATCATAATATGGACTGGACGATGTTAGGGATTGGCGCAATCATAGGGATAATCCTTATTGTTTGCGATTATTGCCTCAAGAAATTTTCAGAACGCCATCTTTCCCATCTCAAAGAAAAACCTTCTCTGCCGCCTTTGGCTGTCGGCATGGGGCTTTATTTTCCTGCCAGTGTTTCTTTTGGCATGGCGCTTGGGGCATTGATTGCTATTTTTACAGGACGAAAAGTAACACGACGTGGCACAATGGCTGCGGCAGGATTTATTGTTGGTGAAAGTTTCGCCGGTATCGGTCTCGCCATTATTACCCTTGTTTCCGGCTCTCCTAATAGCCTTGCCCTCCCCTTACCGCTCAATCCTCAGCTCTTGCAACTCCTTATCGGAAGCGGTTTTTTTATTCTTTCCGCCATCTGGTTTATCCATCAGGCCAGAAAATCAGACGGTTCCTAAATTCACGCATAAAAAAAGACTGCTTTTAAAGCAGTCTTTTTTGTTCTTAATTTTTCCACCATTCAATGGGATCAGCATCTTCTTTGAGCTTCACCGGAATAGGATCGTTTGAATGTCTTTCCTGTACCGGAGCAAAATTCTCGATTTCCTCTTTTTCTAAAATCGGCTTTTCTGTCTCTTCTGAAGGGGCATGCAGAAAAGTGACAAGCTCTTTAAGCTTCGTCAGTGCCTGCCCCTGCTTCTCAAGCAGATTTTCTATTTCTGCCAAGCGATTTTCGACAATCTTCTGCTGCTCTTCCGCATTCTTCTGCGCCTGCTTCAAGAAGGCCACATCCTGCTTTAAACTTTGTAAATGATCTGAGGAAGATGAAGCCGCCTTTTCTTCATAAGGCGAACGTACCCGCTCAACAGCACCGACAACACGGGAAACAGAATTGGAAAGACGGGGAGAGAGTTTTTCAACAACAACGGAATCCTCTCTTGCAAATTTCCGGCGTGTCGGCGTATTGGCAGACCTCGAATTTCCAGAAGCAAACGGATTACCCGACTTACTGGAAGAGGGACGTTTACGATCACTTTTCGAGCCAAGCTTTGCGAGTGCCAAACGCAGAGAATCTTCTGTTAAAGCTGAATTCTCAAAATTATCAGCTTCATTATTTTCTTTTAAACCACCGAAAGTCAAACAACTTTCCCTTTCTTTACATCACAAACATCTTTCGTCTCTCACAGGGAAAAATGTCATATCCATTTTCAAGATATCCAATAGCGAAATTTAATTCCTATTGCTGCCTATCATTCTTTCTAGAAGAGAATCTTTCACAATGAAGAATTTACGATACATAACCGCTTTTTACGGATTGAAAGTTTCTTACTTCCTCAGCTTCATTGCCTAATTTCTAAGAAGAATAGTCATTCTCTCTCTCGAAATCAATTCCATTATTCCATATTTCTTCATTTTTTAAAAATGACTCTATAAAAAATATAGACTATTATAAATACTTAAAGTATCCACCTTTCTTTATTTTATGCTTTACTCATATTTTTAAAGTCTAAGGAAATCGATTTCTTCCCACAGCAAATGGATCATCTTTTACATGCAAGATAAAAAAATTTCCTATATCCGTACCACGATTGCCCTTTCAGGGATTTTCATGGCCTCAGGATTGATTTTTCAAACCTTATCTGCCCATTTGCCTGAAAATTTTCTTGAGGGTGTCCGCTACCGGGAATATTTAAAACTTGCCGGCAATATGCTCCTTATCGAATCCATTGGGGCAAGTTTACTCAGTCTCACAGCACTAGCACCGATTTGCCGCCCCCATGAAACAAAAATATGGCTTTTTGCCTCCTCCCTTATCCTTTTGGGAACATTCCTTTTTTCGGGCAGTCTGGCTTTATTATCTTTTAAAATCATCTCGCCCATTTTTATTACCCCATTAGGAGCAATCCTTCAGATGCTGGGCTGGATTCTACCTGCTTTTATCTGTATCTCTGGAATGTTACGAAAAAATTCTCTTTGAGATTCCTGCCTTTTTTGTTGAAAGTTTCATAAAGATGACTCTTTTTCCTTCTCGCGCCTTACGTATTTCTCTTGCTTTCGGACTGAGTGCTTTTGCGCTTTCAGCATTTAAAGCAGAAGCAACGGCTGTGCCAGAGCAAGTCTATGTTGCGGATGCGCCTAAAAAAGTAGCCGCCTTTCCAAGCTTTATTCGCCCGCATGCCCTGCCTGTTGAAAATGCCTACCCTTCTGAGGGGCATGCCGAACGTGATCTTAAACATGCATTTGAGGCGGCGGCAAAAGAACATAAATTGGTCTTGGCCTCTTTTGGCGCAAACTGGTCTCAGGATTGTAAAACCTTAGAAGGCGTTTTGAATCTTGAAGAGTTAAAACCATGGATCAATCAAAATTTCATCCTTGTGAACATTAATGTGAGCCGCAAAGAAGGCAAATTCAACCGGAATATGGAAATTGCCAAGCGCTACGGAATTGTTGTGAAATCCCTCCCAAGCGTTTTGGCCTTTACCCCACGCGCAACAGTCTTAAATGCTGATGGCACAGAGGCATTTGGCAATGCGCATATAATGCGTCCGCAAGAAATTGCCGATTTACTTAATCTCTGGCATTCTCGTGCCCCTGCCGCAGAACGGATTGAAGTCCAAAATATCGAAAAAACAATGCGTGCAGAAGCCATTGCAAAAAAAGCCAAACAAATAGAGGAAGATCAGAAAAAAAATCTTAAAAAAGGCCAGACATTAGGAACAAACTACTACCAAAATGGCCAAATTGTACGAACCCCTCCTGCAAAATAAAATTACAGAATGCAAAAGACAAAAAAGCCGAGAGAAAAATCTCTCGGCTTTTTCTTTATTTCTCTTTTTTAGAAAAAATTTAACGAAGTCCCTCGGCAAAGACTTTCAAGCGCCTTGCCCCTTCGATTAAATCAGCATCAGAGGCCGCAAAAGAAAGGCGTAAATAGCCTGGCTTGCCAAAAGGTGTTCCGTGCACAACGGCTAAGCCTTCCTCTTCCAGCAAGGCATTCACAATATCAGAATCATCGTTAAGACGTACCCCTGCCTTTGTCGTTTTGCCAATCCATTTTTCGATATTTGGAAAAGCATAAAAGGCCCCTTCTGGGCGGCGACAGGACAAATCTTTAACCTCTGATAAATGCGACATAAAAAGATCACGGCGCTTTTCATAGGTAGCCCGCATCTTTTCTACCCCATCCAGCCCCTCTTCCAAAACAGCGAGAGCGGCCCCCTGCGCCGGAGCGCAAATACCGGAAGTACTATTTCCCTGCAAAACCATCATGGCAGAAATAAGCTGTTCCGGCCCATGCGCAAAACCAATCCGCCATCCGGTCATGGAATAGGCTTTGCTCATACCATTCAACGTCAGGATGCGGTCTACTAAATCAGGCGCAATAGCGGCAATAGAATGCGACTTTTGACCGTCAAAAGTCAGATGCTCATACATTTCATCGCTAAAAATCCAAACTTCCGGATATTTACGCATAACTTGCGCAATCTCCGCCAGCTCCTCTTTTGAAAGAACAGCACCTGTTGGATTAGAAGGGGAATTTAAAATAAAAACTTTTGTTTTTGAGGTGATCGCCGCCTCAATCTGTGCGGCTGTCGGATGAAATTTATTTTCTTCCAATGCCTCTACAATAACGGATTTTCCGCCGGCGAACTGAACGCTAAGCGGATAGCTCACCCAATAAGGTGCTGGGATAATGACTTCATCCTCAGGATTAATCACCGCTAAACAGGCATTAAACAATAATTGTTTGCCGCCGTTACCAACCATTAACTGATTGGTTTCAACCTTAATACCATTTTGCGTGCGGAATTTTTCTGCAATGGCGTTAAGGAGGTCTGACATTCCCCGCAAAGGCGGGTATCCCGTCCGACCTTCTGAAATGATTTTTTCCACCCCACGCAATGCGGATGCAGGAGAAGGAAAATCCGGCTCCCCCAAAGCAAGGGAGAGAATGTCTCTCCCTTGGGCACGTAATGCTCTCGCACGTGCCGCCGCTTTGAGGGTTGCAGATTCAGGAAGCTCTAAAAGACGGGAAGCCAGTTTCATCCAAAGAACCTATATGCCAATTAAGATGCAGAAGATTCTTTAGCTGCTGCACGTGCCGCAGCTGCTTCTGCCTTACGGACAGCTTTGCTTTTAACGCCACGTGTACGTTCTGCAATACGTGCAGATTTACCGGAACGCTCACGCAGATAGTAAAGTTTCGCACGGCGAACTTTACCACGACGGACGACTTCGATGGAATCAATAGAAGGCGCATAAAGTGGAAAAACACGTTCCACACCTTCACCGTTAGAAATTTTACGAACGGTAAAATTGCTGTTTAGCGCTTTGTTTGAACGTGCAATAACAACACCTTCAAAAATCTGAACACGCTCACGGGTGCCCTCGATAACACGCACACCAACACGCACAGTGTCACCCGGTGTGAAAACAGGAATGGCACGCTTAGTGGTAAGGCGCTCTACTTCGCGCGCTTCAAATGCTTCTACAATATTCATTACAATGATCCTTTTTTTGAACGCTTAAATATACCCAATCTTTAACGTGTTTTCCAGAATGCCTCTCAAAACAGTTCTAAAACACACGAAACCTTTACTTTTCCTCAAGAACGCCGCTTTTTTCCAAAAGATCTGGACGCCGCTGTTTGGTCGCCTCTAAGGCTTTTTCTGCCCGCCATGCTTTAATTGCGGCATGATGACCGGACAATAAAATCTCCGGCACTTCAAGCCCATCCCAATTTGCCGGACGTGTATATTGAGGATATTCCAAAAGACCATTGGAGAAGCTTTCCTCCTCTAAACTTTCTTTTGATCCCATTACACCCGGTAAGAGACGGATACAACTATCTAACAAAGCAAGCGCTGGTATTTCTCCGCCGGACAAAACAAAATCACCTAAGCTCACTTCGATAATTTCATTTTTTTCCAAGAAACGCTCATCAACACCTTCAAAGCGTCCACAAAGCAGAATAACCCCATTGCCCTTTGATAATTTTCCAGCCATCGCCTGATCAAGACGCCTACCCCGTGGGGTAAAATAAATAGCAGGTCGATTATCCTCTTTTTTCTTTACACAACTCAATGCCTGATCGAGAACGTCCGGACGAATCACCATGCCACTTCCGCCGCCGAAAGGTTGGTCATCAACATTACGATGTATCCCGATCCCATGTTCACGCAAATCATGCGCTTTACAAGACCACAACCCTTTTTTCAAAGCTGTTCCCGCAAGAGAACATCCCAAAGGCCCCGGAAACATTTCAGGAAACAAGGTAATAATGTCTGCCTGCCATGTTTTGGTCATTCACGCACCTCAACTGTACCATCCAGAGAACCCGTCACCTCAATTTCCGCTGGGGGAATAATGGTTACTCTCCCCTCTGAAATCGAGACATCGGGAACGCAAGCCGGTGTGAAAGGCACCAATGAGCCACTTGACAATTCCAGACTAACCCCTGCCCCATAATCGTGGACAAGTTTGACTTTTCCGAGCTTTTTCCCTTCTGCGTCAAAGGCGGTTAGACCGACCAAATCCGCATGATAAAATTCATCTTTTGGAAGATCATCAAAGAACTCCCGCAAAATATAGAATTTTGTCCCAATCAAAGCCTGCGCTTCATCCCGATCTTTTGGGGAAATACCCGCCTCATTTTTAAGGCTTGCAATATTTTTCCCCTCCCAAACGAGATGCCACTTCACCCCTTTTTCATCTTCAAGATAAGGAGCGGCCTCTAACAGCTCGAGATCCTCGAGCAAAGACTGCACCTGTACACGACCTGAAAGTCCATGTGCCCGACGAATAAAAGCAGCTTCGATTTTAGAAGAATTGCGCATATGAGTCATAAGCCCGTTCTAAATGACAGTTAAAAGCCATTGAGAAATATTTAGGCTTCTTCCTTACCTTCTTCAGCTGGCGCTTCTGCGGCGGCTTTAGCTTCTTCTTCAGCTTTTTTAGCTTCAGCAGCAGCTTTTTCTTCTTTTGCCTTAATCGCATCAAGACGGTCTTGCGCTTTTTTCTTTGGCGCAGATTTTTTTGGCTGCTCGTTATAAGCTGGCTTTTCGATAATGCCAGCATTTCCGAGGAAACGTGCAACACGGTCTGTTGGCAATGCACCAACGGAAAGCCAATGTTTCACACGCTCTTCAGCGATTCCAACACGATCTGCATGATCAGAAGGCAGCATTGGGTTATAATGACCAACTTTCTCGATAAAGCGGCCGTCACGTGGGGAACGGCTGTCCGCAATAACGATGTGGTAATATGGACGATGCTTGGAACCACCACGGGCCAAACGAATTTTAACACTCATTCAGACTACTCCTATTTTTGTCTGCTACATTAAAACGCTTACGAAAACGTTCCTTTAAACTTTACTTCTATTTTTGCGGAAAATGAGGCATTTGAGGTAAACCCTCGCCACCCTTTCCTGCAAGCATTTTGCCCATGGCCGCCATATCTCTACCGCCGCCACCAAACAAACCTGCCATGCCCATTTTCCGGACACGTTTCATCATTTTAGACATTTCCGCAAATTGTTTGAGCAAACGGTTAACAGCGGCCACATCGACCCCCGCACCTTTTGCAATACGTTTTTTACGTGATGCCTTAATAATGTCGGGATTTTTACGCTCCTGCCGTGTCATCGAAGAAATAATAACTTCATGCTTTTTTAAGAAAGACGTATCCATACCCTTATCGCCGATAAGATCTTTAATTTTCCCCATTCCGGGCAACATGCCCAAAATACCGGAAATAGATCCCAATCGTGATATTTGCTTAATCTGTGAAAGATAATCCTCTAGGTCAAACTCGCCTGCCGCCATACGTTTAGCGACACGTTCGCCCTCTTCCTGGTCCAGTCTTTCCTCGACTGTTTCGACCAAGCCGGCCACATCCCCAAGACCAAGAATCCGGCCCGCCATACGATCCGCATGGAAAACCTCCAAGGCCTCAAGCTTTTCCCCCATTCCGAGGAATTTAATCGGCGCACCGGAAACTTCCTTCATGGAAAGTGCCGCTCCACCTCGAGCATCCCCATCCATACGGCTGAGAACAACACCGGTCAGATGAATCGCCTCATGGAAAGCTTTGGCCGTATTTGCCGCGTCCTGCCCTGTCATCGCATCAACAACCAACAAGGTTTCCTGCGGTGAGGAGATCTCTGAAATCTCTTTGATCTCCGCCATCAGCGCCTCGTCAATCGATAAGCGCCCTGCGGTATCTAAAATGAGAATATCAAAGCCTTCACGCTTGGCTTTATCCAATGCACGCTTAGCAATCTGTGCAGGTTTTTCACCCTCAACGATCGGAAGCGCCTCAACCTTACCGCCATTTTTCAAAGCGGCCTGCTCTGCCAAACGGGTAAGCTGAAGCTGTGCCGCCGGACGGTAAACGTCCAAACTGGCCAGCAATGTGCGCTTATTTTCTTTTTGCGCCAAACGATGCGCAATTTTCCCGGCAGTTGTGGTCTTACCCGCCCCCTGTAAGCCTGCCATCAAAATAATAGAAGGCGGCGAACCAATATTTAAAGCATGGGCATCTGCCCCACCAAGAATCTCAACCAGCGTATCATTGATGATTTTTGCAACGGTTTGCCCAGCGGAAACACCCTCAGCAACCTCTTCGCCAACAGCACGTTCCCGAACTTTGGCAACAAAATCACGCACAACGGGAAGCGCAACATCTGCCTCCAACATGGCAAGACGTGCCTCACGCATTGCCTGCTTAACATCTGCCTCTGAAAGTTTTCCACCACGGGAAACCCCTTCAAAAACACCGCTCATCCGTTGCGATAGCCGATCGAACAAACTTTTATTCCTTAAATGCAGGTTTTATATATTACAAACCAAAAACGTCACTGTGCGAGCCTTCGCAGAGTGACGGGACCAGATAATTAGTTAAGACTTTTCTAAGCCTTCCTACCGTTCCCGTCAAGTCCTGACATTTAGTGTCAAAAAAGTCTTTAATTTAAACGCTCTCCATGTTGCGTAATATCCATCCCTAAATGCTCATCTTGCAAATCAATCCGCAATTTAAAGAAGAAATCAACAATTTTATAAAGAATATAGGTAACAATCACCGACCAAATAATCGCCGCCCCTGAGGCAATCGCCTGTTTTCCAACCAATGAAAAACTTCCCCAAATACCTACGGGATCTTCCGGCATCGCTGTAAGCTTTCCGCAGGCTAAGGCTCCCGTTAATAATCCGCCTAAAATACCGCCAACGCCATGAATACCAAAAGCATCTAAACTATCATCATAGCCTAAAACGGGTTTTAATCTGGTAACAGACCACCAGCAAACAAGCGAGGTTAAGGCCCCGATCAGAATTGCGGCATAAGGCAAAACAAAACCTGCCGCCGGCGTAATCCCAACCAGCCCTGCCAAAGCCCCCGAAACAATTCCTAACGCCGTTGGTTTACCGACGGTTCGCCATTCTAAAATTCCCCATATCAGCGCACCACTCGCGCAGGCAGATTGCGTTGCCAGCATCGCCATCCCGGCACGTCCATTTGCGCCCAGCGCCGAACCGGCATTAAAACCAAACCAGCCAACAGTTAAAAAGGCCGCCCCCATCAAGGTATAAGAAAGATTCCAAGGGGAAAAATCCTCTTTTCCCAGCCCTTTCCGTGGCCCCATTAGGCATGCTGCAACCAAACCGGAAATGCCGGAAGTGACATGAACGACCGTTCCGCCGGCATAATCAATTGCTCCGAGTTTAGCGATCCAGCCTTCCGGCGCCCAAACCCAATGGGCAACGGGGATATAAACAAACAAAGACCATAAAATCAAAAAAACACATAAGGCGGAAAAGCGGGCACGCCCAGCCAATGCCCCAACCAGCAACGCCGGCGCAATAATCGCAAAATCCATCTGAAACAAAACAAAAACGGATTCTGGAATCTGCGTTTGAATGGCACCAGCCTGCCCTGCACCCAGTGTAAAGGCCTCATTAAAATGATTTAGCAGATTAGAAAGTCCAATATCACCAAGCCCTCCAATCCAAGGGGAAAGGAAATCCGGGCTTTTGGAAAAGGTTAAGGAATAGCCAATAAAAATCCACAGAATAGAAATCATACCGCAAACGGCAAATGGCTGTACCAACGTTGTTAAAACATTTTTACGCCGCACCATTCCCGAATAAAAAAGCCCAATTCCCGGCAAACTCATCAGCAATACCAAAATGGCGGAGAGCATTACCCAAGCCGTATCCCCCGTATTGATAGGATGTAAAATTGCAGTGTCCATGATCTGATCCTATCTTCTTTCTCAAACTTTTAAGGAATTTACGTTACTTTATCATTTATTAAACTGAATAAAATATTCTAATGCCTGCACCCAAAGCACCCCATTTTCTGCCCCAATGGAATCTTTGACGGTATTGATAGCTATTTTTACCTTCTCTGACGCAATCGCAAACTCGATTTTTGTGCAATCACTGAATTCATCCTCATAAACAACGCCCCGATACATGGCTGTTGTGCCCTTATGCACTCCGGAACCCCGAACAGAGGTAATGGTCATGGCGTTAAAGCCTGCACCGATCAACGCAGCCCGAACCTGATCGAGCTGATGGGATTGAATAATGGCGGTAACAAGTTTCATAAAACACGCTTTTCAAGGGGAAATAGAGAAGAAATAGGACATCAAATAATATTTATCTTTATAATATTCTAAATTTCTCTTTACCTTTCAAGCAAATAGTCTTTATAAGGGGGACATATTTTACGGAGAGGTGGTCGAGCGGTTTAAGGCACCGGTCTTGAAAACCGGCGTAGGTGCAAGCCTACCGTGGGTTCGAATCCCACCCTCTCCGCCATATATTCCCCTAAAATTTGTTGATTTTTCAATACTTTTCTTAGTTTTGTATTTTTCAGTCCTACATCCAGTCCTACATTTTAATTTTCCTTATAGAAATTGTCGCTTGAATGACAAATTTTACATGTTGCGAGACAAAAAAATACCGAACCTCACCTCTCTCTTCCTAAATATTTAAAGCGAAACAAAAATCCCCTTAGAAATTTCTAAGGGGATTTTCATTTCGCTGATCTTTGTTTTGATATAAAATTGACGCTTAAACTATCAAAAGATAGGCTAAAAATATCTGCTAAAGCACCCTTAAAAAACAAAATATGAAAAGAACCTAAAAAGTAAACAAGGCTATCTAAGCAACAAAAATGCTCTTATTTCTATCTTGTAAGCACGCCACAACGGGGGAAACTTTTTAAAGTATTCCCCGTTATATTTTCTCTTTAAGATTTCGAATGCACCTCTTCTGAAGCTTGTTTATGAATACTCTCTAAATTAGGAGCATGCTCAATTATTTTAGACGCTATATACGGTTGACCACAAATATGATTAGGGGTGATCTCTACAGAAGAATACTTATAACGAGCAGAATGACAGCCTTGTCGCCCTTCCCAACTGCTTGGGTCGCATCCAATTTCATTAGCATCAAGCGTTCGTATAATATGCGCTAAACCTCTTTGATATTCGCAGGGCTGTTTTACGGCTTTAATTTCAATTATAACGCCATTGTCCTCGTATGTAATATTTGCTCCTCTACCACTTGATGTATCTTCGACATTTATAATCTTTACAATTCGTCCTTGCTGAATTTGGTTACTCGGGGCAGGATCTAGAGCAATATTTGATGGCGTTGTCGTTGTTTCTGCACACCCATTTAAAAGAACTATAGAAAAACAAAACAACAATTTAATTTTATTTCTTATACAATGCATTTTATGATCCAGATGAAAGATTCTCACTTAGCGTTTGTTGTTGAGCGATAGACTGCTTATATGCCTCTTCTTGTTCAGACATCGAAGCATTATATTGCTCAAATAAATCACGTTGATTATCTGTGTCTTTCCTTAAATATATTTGGCTAGCTTGTTCATTAACTGCCGTTGTTTCTTTAAAATAATACAATCCTTCAGCACCAAAAATAGCTAGCACTGTTAGCATAAGTGTCCATTTGGCAGAGCGTATAAACAAGACTAGATAAAATAAGGCTATCAACAGCGCTGAAGCTGGATGCCCTTCAATCCAATGATAAAGAGTTGCTATCCCATATGACATAATATTTTAATCCCTAAACTTTAATTTTAAATAAAAAACTCTATTTTACAGCAAAAAAACCATTATATACCATTCTTACCGCCCCCCCTCGGAAGAGCTATAAAAAGTAGTACAACTCCCTATGTAAAAGATTACTTAGTCTTATAGTGATGCTTTCCACCAGGCGCAAAATCAGGGTCAAAACCTACCAATTCTGCGTCAATATCACTGCTCATACGCTCATAAGAAGCAAGCTCCATGTCCAGAGAGTAGATTGCACCATTAGGTGCAGCATCTATTACCTGATGAAAAAAAGCATCTTGCTCAATATAAGTTACGATGCCCTCGACAGAAATATCAACTTCTGGTGAATATTTGGAACCACCATATTCAAGAAAAGTCTCAATTGCAGAGAGATACCTATCTGCCCAATATTCATATTGATTATTGATGTACTTTCTAAGTTCTTCACTATACGACGCTGTCCTAAGCAGAATTATCATCTCTTCTTTCAACAAAGATGCGCTTTCACGAAATCTTTGAAGCTCAAGAACCTGTGACATCTCTGGATCAGTTTCTATATAATTAAAAATCCCATTGATCGTCAGCGGATTATCTGGGTAATTTTTTATAAACTCATCATAAGCACCCGTTTCTATAAAATTTTTTATATTTGAGAGATACTTATCGGCCCAATATTCATACTGCCCCTCAATACATTCTCTTAGCACTTTGTCACAGGGGTATTTTTCAAGAAAATTTATCGTTTTTTCTTTTAAAGAAGAGTAATTTTCCCCTAGATCCTCTCCTTGAATAAAAATCATCTCTTCTCGCATTTTCTGATGCATCTCAGTAAGATCTATGAGACTTTTATCTGAAACAAGCTCATCAAGAGAAATACTGTCCACATTCCGAAAGTAATCCGTTGCAATAAGCGCATCAATATAACTTAAATATCTAGATGCCCATTTTTCGTAATTACTTTCCACCTCCTTTTTTAACTCCTCCTCAAAAGGATATTCTCTAAGAAAATGAATTAATTTTTCTTTTAGAAGTTGGTCTTCTTTATCAAATTTTTGCAGATCAATTTTAACATCAGAATCAGCCATATATTTACCTAAAATAACAATTTAAAAATCCCTTTTTTTAACAAAAAAAACGACAAATGTCTTTCAAATTTTTAATTTTAGAAGCTAGAGTAAAGCAACAGATTATTTCTCACCTTACACCAAGGCTATGTATTACAATGGGCTTATCTCCCCATCCCTTTTCAACCGGTCCAAGTGCTTTTTCGCAAAATGGGACACAATCTTTAAATGATCGTAATGGCATTATTACGGCGATCTATGTTCTTTATGCCATTGGGTTCTTTTTCCATATAACCGCTTTAATCGGTTTTATCATGGCCTGCGTTTACGGACAGACAGAAAGTGGCAAAAACAAGCTTCATTTTGAATTCCAAAAAGGCATTTTTAAAGTTGGGGTTTGGTTATTTATTGTCATTGCAATTTTGGGGCTAATAGCGACGATTGCTGTGGTCTTTATGGGATATGAAGATTCTGCCGTCAGTGCCATTTCTGTGATTGTTAGCTATGTTTTAGCAGGACTATTTTTACTTTACTGGTTTATTTGGACAATTATTGCCATCCTTTTTGGCTTTAAAGCGATCCGCAATAACAAAGCGCCCACAACGGATAAAATCCTCTTCATTTCCCCATTGCCAAAAAGATACCGAACCACACCCCTCTCTTCCTAAATATTTAACGTCAAACAAAAATCCCCTTAGAAATTTCCAAGGGGATTTTCATTTTGCTAATCTTTATTTTTAAATGATTACTTTGAAATAAAGGCGACGCTTTTACTTAAGTTAAGTGTAATAGCGCCTTTATCATCGACAGGATGTTGAAAAAGAGAAACGGCTCTTGTGCCTTTTGTCACATTGGTGACATAGCAAACGCCATTATCTAGGATCATTGTAATACGATCCCCGATCTCCCATGGCATTGGCAGGTCAGAGCAGCCAATCGGATTATCCGTTCCTGTACCGTCACAAGAAATCACAAAAGGTGCGCTTGGCTCCTCTTCGTTTTCCACGACGATAGCAAATCCGGCAGGCGCTTTACCCTTTGAAGGGATAGCGCCAACAATACCGGAGATGCAGATGGCTTTGCCAGGAATGGCCTCCTCAAGCTGATTATTATCAATGACCTGATAGGCATTTTCACTGAAAAGGGCTTTGAAATCAGGATCTTCGATCACATTTGGCACACCATTATCAACAACAATTTTCATTGGAACGCCGAAACCGCCAAACTGCCCAACTTCGTTGGTTGTCTGGTCGTCATTATATCTGTTCCAGTTAAAAATCCCTGTGGTTAAGGTCAAAATATGCGGATTATCCGTCTTGCTGAGATTACCTGCATATTGGTCATACCCATAGCTCATACGTTTATTGCTGGTGCTATTGGGAGTCCAGTTTTTGCCGTCCCATTCCCCAACGGAAATTTCAAACCAGTTATCCCATGAATTGGTTTTCCCAAGATTTTGGTTTTGAACGCAATAGGAAAGCACCCAGACTGTTTTGCCTGTGACCCGATCCACAACTTGCGTTGGAACAGACTGGCATTCAATCCGATATTTGTACCCGTATGGCTGATAAGAAGACTGGAAACGCATTTCCGTGCCTTTATAGCCTGTCCAAAAATTGATTTTTCCTTGATAATCGTCATTCGTCTGCCCTGTTAGGATATAGACATCATGTTTTTCATCATAACCAATCGTGCAATCTGAACCGCCCTGCCCATAAGTCAGTGCATTTTCAGCCTGCTTATATTCAACGGAAAGACCAAATTCCAAATCTTCAAGCTTTGTCTGTGGCCCATTTTTGAAACGGACAACGCAAGGATCTCTTGGTTTATCGTTATCGTAAACAGCGTACCAATCACCAGTTTTGCCCTGCGCCATAAAGCGGCCTTTGGGATCAATAAAGTAATTTCTAATGATATTGATCTCTGCCGGCAATTCACGGAAACTATACCATTTAATGCCGTCAAAGCTGTAAATCTGCATCATCCCATCAACGACCCATCCACCGGGACCGCCGTTTTTTGGAACTTTCGCAGCCGCATCTTTTGAATAAGCGGCAAGAGACCACAAAACGCCATTTTCATCTTTGGTGATTCCGGCAGCATCTGTGAAAACAGGCCAAGGGCCGATTTCATGCGGTGTATCACTTTTTAAATTATCCGTTGAAAAGGAAAGTTTTTCATTTGGGGTTGGCAAAATAACAGGCTGCCCACCGGAAATAGGCCGAAAGCGAGAAGGGATTTTTGCATCTGCTTCGATATTTTCGCCAAAAATTCTTAATTCTTCTGGCGTAAATTGTTTATTCTTTTTCACTTTAAATTAACTCCTTATATTTTAAATTTAATCCGCTGCGCTTGCTTAGAATGAGAAGCGCAGTAGATCTGCTAAAGTGCCTCTTGAAAATAACACGCAAAGAGAATCTGAAAAGTAAAAACAAAATGTACTATATTTGTCTTTATTTAAAAAAAATGAAATAACATACAGAAAACAGGAATTTTTACTTTAAAATAAAAAAATAAAGTTAAATTAAGACTTAAATAACGGAGTGAATCCCTTTCCCCGACTCACTTTTGGTTCATAAAAGGAGCAATGTTCTTTGATTTGGAAGCTCCAGAAAAAAGAAAGCTGTGTTGCTTCCCTTTCACCTTATAAAATCATTCCCAATTCTTCTGCTTGCTGGTTTTGCCGATACCGGGGTTGAGGCAGTTGCAGGGATCAAGCTTTTTATAATGTTTTTTGAGTTCTTCGGGGGCTTGGTAGAGATGGCCGAAATTATGTTCTGCCGGGTATTGCGCCCCACTTTCCTTTAATCTTTCTAAAAGCTGTTTTTTCAGTGCCGTAACATCATAGCCTTTTTTAACAATATAATATTGATGAAAAACATGGCAGAGGAAATGGCCGCAATAGATATTTGCCAAAATTTGCTTTTCTAATTCCGGTGGAAGCGTTTCCAGCCAGTCCCGCTCATTTCGAGGCAGTGCCACATCCAATGAAATCAAACCGGCAGATTCTTTTAAATGGATTGCAAAAAAACGCTCTGCGGCTCCCACAGCGGCAAAGCGCTGTAAGAAAGCCAGCTCGCCCTCTTTCTTTGTGCATTTAAAGAAATTACCGTCTCTTTCTTCAAAAAACGTTTCGAGCCAAGGTTTAACTTCTTTTGACAAAGAACCAGAAAGTTTAAGGATTAAATGATGCTGATATTTCCGCTGAAAAACCTTCATTCTTTTCGGCATTTGAGAGGGAATAAAGTAAGAAGCCACCTGCATCAGCCTATCACTCAAATAAGAGGGGAAAAACCGATATTGCTCACCTAAAGCATTGATCCGTGCCTTAATGTCAAACAAAAAGGGCAAAAATTTCGTCCCTAAAAGGCGGATAACAATCACCGTATCGCGCCCGTATTTGTCGCCTAAAGCCAAAGTTTGTGTATGGATATACTCTCCGGAAATTGGCAGTTCCTCAAATTTTGTTAAAAGACCACGCCGCAAATCCTCTAATGCATAAGGGTCATTACTCCCGACATAAAGAATTTCTGTTGCCTTCTCTGATAGAAATGTATCCATCCGCACGGCAAACACAACCAGCTTACCCGCATTGCCGGAGGCTTCATAAAGCTGGCTCGGTTCTGCGTTATAGCGTGCCGGTGTCGGGGCATCGACATCCCGAACTTTTTTTAAATAATCTTTATTATGCCCTGCGCCAATGTCCCAATGGACTTCACTGGATTTAATCTCGCCTTTATCCAATTTTGCCAATGCTTTTTCTGGATCATCAGGCAGATCAATTCCCAAATGATTCACCAGATGAAGTTTGCCATCCTCACCGATACGGGCAAATAAAGCCATCTCAGTATAGGCTGGGCCACGCTGTACCAAGGCACCGCCGGAATTATTACTGACCCCACCCATGATGGAAGCACCAATACAGGAAGATCCAATAAGAGAATGCGGCTCCCTGCCGATTGGACGAAGCAAATCTTCCAGCTCATAGAGGCTTGCACCGGGATGGCACAGCACCTGCCTGCCATTCCCTAAAAGCTGTAAACCTTTAAGACGGCGTGTGCTGATGAGGATAACAGGACGGTCATAATCACCATCCGGCGTAGAGCCCCCTGTAAGCCCCGTATTAGCTGCCTGCATAATAATGATGCGGTCAGCCTCATATGCTAAAGAAACAATTTTCCACAGCTCAACCAAAGAACCGGGTAAGACAACGGCTTCAACAGCCCCCTCGCCAAAAGAAAACCCCTTTCTGTAACGGTAAGTCTCCTGATCTGAGGAAAGGAGATAAGCATTACCGACAGTTTGAGAAATTTTTTTAAGGAGACTGTTCTCAAGCATAAAAAACCTTTTATTATTTTATAAGTTTGGCGGTCACTTCCGCAACATGCTTGCCCAGCGCCTGAGCACCTGCAAGTTCATTTTCTGTTGGCTTGCGAGAACCGTTTGATCCTGCAATCGTGGATGCCGCAAAAGGTGATCCGCCGCTAATTTCGGTCATTTCAGAGAGGCCTTTAAAAGCATATGGCAAGCCAAGAACAACCATGCCATGTGCCAGAAGATTTGGAATGAGGCTCAAAGGCGTTGTTTCTTGTCCGCCATGCTGTGTGCCTGTAGAGGTGAAAATCGCCGCACTTTTGCCAATTAACACCCCTTTCGCCCATAATCCGCCAGTCCGATCGAGAAAAGAAGCCAATTCAGAACTTAAACGGCCGAAACGTGTTGGACATCCAAAAATAATCCCGTCATATTCGGCAAGCTCTTCAGGCGTTGCAATCAAAGCTTTCTGATCCACTTTCATGCCGTGACTCTTTGCGACATCATCGGAAATGAGAAAAGGAACACGCTTAACGCTGACAGATGCGCCGCCCTCTTTTGCCCCTTTTTCGATTGCATATGCGAGGGTCTCCACATGGCCATAAGTAGAATGGTAAAGCACTAAAATTTTTGGCAAAGACATCACATTATTCCTTTGTTTATTATCACCTTTACCTCATGATAATACGCTCTTTTCTTATCTTATTTGCAATGAGAATCTTTATATAAAATTTTATATAAAAAAAGAGGCCGAAGCCCCTTTTTTCTTCTTTGAGAAAAGGTGGATTAATCTTCTAAAGAATAATCAATCACGGTGCGGATACTGTCACCTTTTCCCATATTTTCAAAAGCTTCGTTAATTTTAGAAAGCGGAATAACTTTTGTAATCAAACGGTCAATTTCAATCTGACCCTCCATATACATATCCACAATTTTCGGCGTATCCGTACGACCTCTTGCCCCACCGAAAGCCGTACCGACCCACTTACGCCCTGTGACGAGCTGGAATGGTCTTGTGCTAATTTCCTCACCGGCACCGGCAACCCCAATGATGCAAGAAGTTCCCCAACCACGGTGCGTGCATTCCAAAGCCTGACGCATCAGATCAACAGATCCAACACATTCAAAACTATAATCTGCCCCGCCATTGGTTAATTTAATGATTTCCTGCACCAAATCTTTGTCTTTTGGCAGCGTTTTGGAATTGATAAAATCGCTCATCCCGAATTCCTTGGCCAAGGGCACTCGTCCCTCAGCAATATCAATCCCGATAATTTGCGAAGCCCCTGCTAATCTTGCCCCCTGAATCACATTCAGACCAATACCGCCAAGTCCAAAAACAACAACACGTGCCCCGGCCTCGACATCAACGCCCCAAATGACAGATCCAACTCCTGTTGTCACACCGCAAGCGACATAGCAGGCCTTTTCAAAAGGTGCATCCTCACGGATTTTGGCAACGGCAATTTCCGGTACGACTGTATATTGGGCAAAAGTAGACGTCCCCATATAATTATGGATCGGCTTGCCTTTATAGGAAAAACGGGAAGTGCCATCCGGCATCAAACCTTTACCTTGCGTCTCTCGAATAGCGGTACAAAGATTTGTTTTCTGGGAAAGACAGGCAGGACATTCACGGCATTCTGGAATATAGACGGGAATAACATGATCTCCGGGTTTTACGCTGGTGACGTTTTTACCGACTTTTTTGACAATACCAGCCCCTTCATGTCCTAGAATGGCCGGAAAAACGCCTTCAGGGTCTTTGCCAGAAAGTGTGTATTTATCTGTATGACAAATACCGCTGGCCTTAATTTCAATTAAAACCTCATCATCGTGGGGCATTTCCAGTTGAACAGTATCAATCACCAAGGGCTTGCCGGGTTCCAGAGCAATTGCCGCCCGGACATCCATTGTTTCAACCATATTGATTTTCCCCTATGTATAAAAAAAAATCGAAAATAAACACCCCTTTTAGGGCTAGGATGCCATAACAAAATCATCATCTATTTTTTTAATAAATGTCAGAGCATCTCAAAGAATTAGATGCCGTAACAATACATTATTTGTCTTTTCTTGACCAGAAAACCTCTTTTATCCTCAAAAAGACTTGCCCAAAGATAAAAGCTTCCCCTAGCATTTTAGAAGATATTATTTGACCTTAAGGACTTAGATTTACACTTATGATTTCGCCACTTATCTCTTCTTTATCTACTTTTATCGTAACGGCGACACTTCTCAGCATTGCTCCCGGTCCTGAAATTATTTTAACCCTGACCGTTGCCACCTCGCCTGTCCGAAAAATGGGAAAATGGATTGTTGCTGGCGTTGCTTCCGGGATGACACTTTGGGCTTTAGCGACCCCTCTTGGATTAAGTGCGATTTTCACAACAAATCCCAAAGCCTTCCAAATTTTAAAATGGCTCGGTGTTGGCTATCTCCTTTATCTCAGCGTCCGCCTTCTCCTTGAATCCTGTAAAAAACCGCATACATTTGAAAATGGTGCCGCGCCATTACATGCTGTCCAATCTGCAAAAGAGGCCTTTCAGCAGGGAATTTTAAGTGCGCTTTTAAATCCAAATGTGGCTGTTTTCTTTGTCTTGATGTTCCCTACCTTTATTCCTTCAGGCTTTTCTGCTGCGCAGATCAAGGGGATTTTACTGCTACAAGGGGGCATTGAAGTCATCATTATGACGCTTTACCTCACGATTGTTGTTTTAGCGGCTGTTCCCCTAAAAAAATTGTTAGATAAAGGCATTGCCCTACGTTTTTTCTATGGGATTTCCGGGCTTTTACTCTTACTTTGCGCCGCTAAACTTTTTATGGCGCAACCGCCTGTTTAAAATTTACCTCAACAGACCTCTTGAAGCCTACGTCTACAGGAATCATTTAAGAAAGAGGCATTTGCCTTTATGTTCAGGAGAAAACAACGATGACACATTCTTTAGAGCTTCTCAGCGCACATCCGGCCTTTGATGGTGAAGTGCGATTTTACAAACATCATGCAGAAACTTTAAAGGCTGAAGCAAATTTTGCCATTTTTCTTCCTCGCCGTGCCTTAAAAGATATGTATGCCAGAAAAAACGGTAAGGAATGCAAAGGGAAAACGCCTTATATTATGGCCTTGGCAGGTCTTACCTGTGACCATCAAACCTTTATCACCAAATCCAATGCAGTTCGTTTTGCCAGCCAGCACAATATTGCTTTGGTCTGCCCCGATACATCTCCACGTGGCTGCGATCCAAAATCAACAGAAAAAGAAAAATGCTGGTGGCTTGGTGAAGGTGCCGGCTATTATCTCAAAGCGACCAAAGAACCTTGGGCAAAACATTATAACATGCGTGATTATGTTGCCGAAGAGCTAACGGCGCTTGTTGCCGAGAATTTCTGGCTTGATGATGATAAAAAAAGTATCATGGGACATTCCATGGGCGGCATGGGAGCCTTAGTCTTCGGGATCAAAGAGTCTGACAAATGGAAATCCATTTCCGCCTTTGCACCCGTTGCGAACCCTTCAAAATCCCATTGGGGACAGGAAGCCGCCGAAGTCTATTTTAACAATCCAGAAGAGGCGAAAGCCTATGATCCCACCCTTTTGCTTCAATCCGGTAAAAATCACCCGACTCCTATCTTGATCGATCAGGGCAGAGAGGATGAGTTTCTCCATGATGGAAAATTACTGCCTAAAAACTTCTTAAATGTTGCGGATCGTGTTGGTCAGCAGGTCATTTTCCGTGCGCATAAGAAATTCGATCATTCTTACTGGTTCGTTCAGAGCTTTATTCAATCACATATTGAATATCATGCACTCTATCTTCAGAACGACAATCACGGCTGATTTTTCTATCTTTCTTTTTCTAAAACCCCGTCAATCATGAAAGAAAGAGGGGGTTTTTCTTAGTTTCCTAAAATTTCATTGGCGGCTCGCAAACCTGATTGCAAAGCTCCCTCAAAATAACCCGTCCATTCTGTTGCCGTTTCCGTACCGGCAAAATGAATATGCCCCTCTTTCCGTCCGAGGGCTTCGCCATAAAGGCTCAAAACCCCTGTTGCCATACAGCCGGCATATCCTCCCTCTGCCCATTCCTCTTTTGCCCAATCGCAATCAACATATTCAATCGGATTTTTGGCCTGCTCACCAAAATAATGCACCAAATCTTTAACCACGATTTGACGGCGCTCTTCCTGAGACATTTGGCTCATTTTGACCGCATATTTTCCCTCAATGACACCAACCAAAATACCGATTTCTTCATCTTTTGGCGTTTGATCGTAAACTGTCGCAAAATGTAAACCGAGACCGATTGCCTCACCGCTAAGGCCCTTTTCACGCCAAAAAGGCCGCTCATATGCTACATGAACTTTAATCACATTCCCCATAGGCATCCGCCTCAAAAGCCCCTGCTTTTGAGAGGGTAATTTCGGTTCAAAAATCAATTTGGCTGCTAAAACGGGTGGAATGGCCAAAATAAGTTTTTTTGCCCCGTAAATTTCTCCTGCTTTTGTCGTTACCTGAATCCCACTCTCATCCTGCATTATTTTAACCACAGGCTGCTGAAAACGAATTTTATTCCCCAAACGATCTGCCATTGCTTTCGCAACAGACCATGCGCCACCTCGAGCTTTATCCTGCTGTGCGCCGCCGCTTGCCGCCATCATCACCTTCATACCTCTGCCTTGGCGCATACATTCCAAGAAATAAAGATAAGACATTTCTGAAGCCTCAACACAGAACAAGCCATTCACAACCGCTCTGGCAAATTCTCTCGCCCCCTTGGTTCTTAGATGGGACATCACCCAGCTTTCGAAAGAGATAGAATCCCATTTTTCAGCTTTTTTGGCTTTCCAAGGCTGATTTTTAGGAATTTGTTTGAGGTCACGTCCCCAAAGATAGATAAAAAGCGCAATTTCACATAAAGCAAAAGGATTAAAAGGCGGGATCAAACCAAATTTTTTGACCTTGCCTTTAAAACTTAAAAGCGATTTTCCTTCTTCATATTGCGGGTAGAGTTCAATCCCGGCTTTGGCGGCCTCTTCCCTAAAAAGCGGATGATGGGCACCAATCCATTGACCACCGAAATCAACGACATTTCCGGCAATTTTTCCGGCTTTACACCGACCGCCAACACGATCTTGCGCTTCTAAAAGCAGAATTTTTTGACCTTTTTCCTTTAAAGTCTCTGCCGCCTTTAAGCCCGCAAAACCAGCCCCAACAATAATGGTATCAACAAAACATCTTTCTTGATTTTTTTTATTTTCTTGCCTCATCTCTACCATTCTCTTTTTCCTATTGATGTTTCATTTTGTGCTGATTTCTTTACGACGCTTTTGAGGCCGCTTCTGGCAAACGGCGCATGCCAACGGCAATACGGTTGTAAGCATTTGTCAAAGCAATAGCGACAGTGAAATTTGCAATTTCCTTTTCGCTGAAGTGCATTTTCATCTTGTTAAAATCCGAATCAGGAGCATGTGTTTTCGCCAGAGATGTTAGGCTTTCGCTCCACAAAAGAACGGCTTGCTCTTTTTCGTTAAAAACAGAACCCGCTTCACGCCATGCCGAAACAAGGAGAAGCTTTTCAAAAGAAACGCCCTGATGACGTAAAATTTTTGAATGAAGCTCAATGCAAAAGGCACACCCATTTATCTGAGATGTCCTTAACGATGCGAGCTCTGCCAAAACAGGATCAACCCCTGATTTTTGGATATGCTCGTGCACTTTATAAAGTAACGCAACAGACTCTGGAACGAGCTTTTCATAATCAATACGCATCAAATTTTTCTTTCCTTAAAGGAGATCACGTAACTTCTCTTTCCCCTTATCCTCTTTTCCTTTAGATTAGATAGGAAAAAGACTTTATTTGCTTTTTCCACTTTTTTTAAACATATTATGAGGAAAAAAGCTAAACCATGCGTATCGAACAAGACCTGAAACTCGGTTTTAAAGACGTTCTTATCCGCCCGAAACGCTCTACCCTTAAAAGCCGCTCTGAAGTGGACTTAAATCGCAAATTTTCATTCAAACATTCCGATAATCATTGGGAAGGTATTCCAATTATCGCTGCCAATATGGATACGGTTGGTACGTTTGAAATGGCAGAAGCTCTGAGCAAATTTAAGATCCTTACAGCGATCCATAAACATTACAGCCTTGAGGCGTGGGAAAAATTTGTCAAAGGGTCAACGCCACAAAATTTAAAAAATATTCTTGTCTCCTGCGGCACCTCTGATGAGGATTTTAACCGTCTTGTAAAGATCCTTGGCCTTTCTTCAGACCTTAAAATGATCTGCATCGATATCGCAAATGGTTATTCTGAACATTTCGTAAAATTCATTGAAAAGACACGCCAGAAATTTCCGCATCATATCATTATTGCAGGAAATGTTGTCACAGGAGAAATGGTCGAGGAGCTTGTCCTTTCCGGTGCGGATATCGTTAAAGTTGGTATCGGCCCTGGATCAGTCTGCACCACACGTGTGAAAACCGGCGTTGGCTATCCACAGCTTTCCGCAATTATTGAATGCGCTGATGCCGCACATGGTCTAGGCGCACAGATTATTGGTGATGGCGGTTGCACAATCCCAGGCGATATTGCCAAAGCTTTTGGCGGCGGTGCTGATTTTGTCATGCTTGGCGGTATGTTAGCCGGCCATGAGGAATCCGGCGGAGAGCTTCTTGAAGAGAATGGTCAAAAATTCCGCCTTTTTTATGGTATGAGCTCTGAAAGTGCGATGGATAAACATTCCGGCGGCGTTGCGAAATATAGAGCCCCTGAAGGCAAAACGGTCAAAATCCCCTTTAAAGGAAAAGTGGAACATACTGTCCAAGATTTCTTAGGCGGCCTGCGCTCCTCCTGTACCTATGTCGGGGCAGAAAAACTCAAAGAACTTACCAAACGCACCACTTTTATCCGTGTTGCGGAACAGGAAAACAAAGTTTTTAGCGCTTAAATAAAATCGAGAGGGAAGGTTTTTCACTTTCCCTCTTTGCCCTCTTTCAAAAGAATATCCTTCTTTCTCAAGCAGCCTCCTGAAAAAAACAAAGGGCGGGATTAGTACTTTTATTGAGCATTTCTGCCGCACCGTCTTTCCCAGCATATGTATTATAAATTAACACGGTTTTTTCGCTGAAACGACTTTGACAATGTCGATCCTCAAAATCTGAAATAACAATATTAAGAATATCATCTTGCGTTTCAATATGCGCTATCAAGACATCAAGATCTGTTCCACCGCCAGATTCTTCCTCTTCTCCTTTTTCTTTCACAGACGTATTGAAAATATATTCCTGAAACGTTGCTGCGGGATAAATCATTTTAAATTTCTTAATGATATTCTTTGTAAGCAGTCTTTTCGGCTCTGTCACGGACCCTGAAACATCCTCATAAATACGAACTCTCGTAATTTCTGCACGAAAATCAGGCGTTTCGGTGGAAGAGTCAAAAATACTTTTTTCCACTTCAAGATAGCAATCGCTCAAACGTCTATAACGTTGTTTCAGACTATTAAGATGCGAGGCAGATTTATCTGCTCCAACAATTTCTTGAATTTTATAAAAATCAATAAAGGCAATATTGGAACGAAGAATGTCTTTTGTCACCTCAATCCCATTCTGTCCCTCCTTTCGGGAAGAGATAAGAATTTTGAGCTCTTCGCTGTAAGAGGAGCGGTTAAACGCTTCTTTAGAAGTGGGCGAATTCTTCCGGTTTATCTCTGTCATAACATCTACAGCCGTCTTTTTCTGGAAAGGATCTGCCGTCTGAAGTGAGAAAGAGGAAGATTTAAGTTCTTTTGTCTCAGGTAAATGCTTTTTAATTTCGAGAATACTCACCTGATAATCAATTAAAATCGTTAGAATCTCTCGTTGTGTCTGCGCATCCATTAACGTATGAAAAACGATTTTTTCTTTAATTGTCTGGGGGAAATCCTTAAAAGTAATAAAAATTTTTTCATAGTGAAATTTTTCATAACGCCGAAGTAGATCAATGATGAAATTTGTAATGACCTGTTTTTGTACTTCACGCATGAGGTCTTGCTTCTACCTTTTCAACAATTTTCTTTAGAAGAAAATCCGTAAGCTCAATTTTACATTTCTTGCAAAATTCAGAAAGATTGACGTAAGAAACATCTTTGCCATATATTTTTTTGAATTTTTCACTTAATTCATCAAAATTAAGCTGTTCTGAAACCGTTTTTTCAAGAATTTTTTTACAAAATCTCTTATCCCCGATAATCCCCTCCATCACCTCAAGATTGGGAGGATCAACATTGTTAAGATATTTACTCAAGGCACTTAAAGAACGATTGGAAACAAAAGCTTCGTCATTTTCCTTAAAACCAAAAAGTAAATCATTTTCAGTTTCTAAGGCCTGCAATAAAATGGGATTATAGGTAGGGTCTCTTTTGCAAAAAGTAATATAATCCTCAATGTCATAATCCACATCGAGAACAATCATCCGATTGATAATCGCGTGCGGAAGATGGCGTCCGATAAATCCGGGCCTTTTTTTATTGCCGGCAGCAACAAAACGACAATTTGGATGAATTTTATGCTCCCCTAATTCACGTTCGCACAAAATTCTTAATGCAATTTTTAAAACATCATTATCCGCCAGTGTCAGCTCGTCCAAAAGAATAAGAAATCCGTCTTTTCCCTCTTGGCATGGGGTCTCTTCAAAGGGAAAAATCTTTGGGAAATATGCATATTCACCAATACCATTTTTTACATAAGGAAAACCGCCTAAATCAATGCCGCTATATTGGGTCAAGCGAATATCTCGTAGTTCAAGATTTAATTCATCGGCAATTTGGCGGATGATTGTTGTTTTTCCAAGACCTGGCTCGCCGAAAACCATTGGGATCATATTCAGTCCAATAAGGGTCTTACATTCGGCTTTTAAAGCATTCATCAGCATATTTTTTTTCCATTCCTAGCCCCATAGAAAAATAAAGAAGTTAAAAGGAAAAATAACGGTTTCTTTAAAGGCTAAGATTTTTCCTCTCTCCCTATAGAGAAAAATGGCATTAAAAGTGATGAAGAGACAAGCCCTGAAATAACTTAATCCAAATACCGCACCACTCAGAATCACAAATGATGAGGATTATTGTGTTGTTGGGATGCGTGCCGTCCACCGATAATGGCCACAGCACCTGTTAAAAAAGCGGCGAGTAACAATCCAAGTCCTAGATGCCATTTTAAGATGACTGCACCTGTAAAAGCTCCCAATAAAAGTGTACCAATCGTCACTAACCGTCTTGCCGTGCCGTTGCCTCGCCATTTGGCTTTGCCCGTGCCTAACATGCAATCCGAGGCCAAACCGACAATCGTCATTGTAACGACAACCGTTGTAATCCCCTGCACCCCGATTTGTAATGCAACCGCGGCCTGAATTCCCATTGCAAAAGCTGCTGAAGAGGTCGCAATAACATTCAGCCAATGTGGCGGATGATTTCCGACAAAAAATAAGACTGTGCCAAGCGTAAGTAAGATAAAAGACACAAGAGAAATTAAAGAAGTACTCATCCTCGTCCAAGGGGCCTCTGCATGTTTAAGCGCATGTCCGCCAAAAATCCCCCCACCCATAAAGGTAAAAAGTGCAATAATCGGCCCTAAGATCGGCAACCCTGTTCTGCCACCGCCAAGTGCCATACCAAGGACAACGACATTGCCTGTCATATTTCCGGTAAACACTTTAATCTAGGCCAAGATAGCCAACGGCATCATTAATGCCCGTTGTAAAAGTCAAAACCAGCATCAACCAGAGATGCATTCTGTCTGATTGTATCCGTTTCATCATTGCTCCATTCAATTTGTTGAGTACTTCAACTGCGAGGCAATCATCCACGCCATGAAGCTGGTGAACATCTAAGAAATTTTATGAAGATTATTCTTTTAACAAAATTTTCAATGCATAAAAGTAATTCGTCATAGTGTAAGCATATCATCATCAAAAAAAGCCCGCTCTTTTCAGATACGGGCTTTTTTTTACAAAAAGTTACAACTTATTTTGACAGCTCTGTAACCAATGGCTGGGTCAAGGCTGTCCAAAGGCCATTTTTGCCATAGACCTCTTTTGCCCAGTTTGCGCCTTTGGAAACATCCACCATTTTTCCACCATTCTTGGCAGATTCATAAATGGCCATAATGATTTGGACGTCTCTACGGCCTTCTTCACCTGTACCTGCTGTTGGCTGTTTGTTGTAAATAGCCAAAGGCAAGGCATCGAGCTGGCTGGAAAATTGATCCAATGCAGATTTTGTAAACATTGGCTGTTCCCATGTATGCGTGTCCCCTGAAAGACATAGGTTGACATGGTTATTCCAATAGCTGGTTGCGGGATCAACCAAAACAGTTGCCTTTTCCCCTGCAAGGGAGAAACGTGAGGTTGTAAAGGTTGAGAAAGAAGACCCCCCCTGTGCAACCAAGCCAGAAGCGTAGTGCATTGTCCAAGATATCGTGTCTTCAACCTGTGAAAAGACTTTACTTGGATTTGGTGTGATATAAGCGGAAACCGCAATTGGATCTTCATTAGAAAGATAACGGGCGCCATTCACCCCATAAATACCAAGATCCATCAAAGAACCGCCGCCGGCAAGTTTCTTTGTAAAACGCCACTGCTGCGCAACATCATCTGGACGGGCAATGTCATTATTTTGGGTTGCAATCATACGAGGCTTACCAAGAATGCCCTGATCCAACATCCCAACCATATGACGTGTTAAAGCATCATAGTGGCAACGATAACCAATTGTGAGATACTTCCCTGCTTTTTTAGAAGCGGCAATCATTTTATCACATTCTGCAACACTGACAGCCATTGGCTTTTCACACATAACATGCTTACCGGCACGGAAAGCCCGCAATGTCATTTCACAATGTAAAGAGTTTGGCAGGATAATATAAACAGCATCAACATCTGGATTGTTTTTGATTTCGTCAAAATTATCGTAATTATAGATATTTTTTTGATCAATCCCGTAAGTATCTGCAACACGAGAAGCTTTCTTTGGGTCACCACTGACAAGTGCTGTAACACGGCAGTAACGTGATTCTGCAAAAGCCGGTAAAATCTGATTAATCGCATATTTACCAAGGCCAATAATCGCATAACCGAATTTACGGTTTCCTGTGATTTTTCCCTCAGGAAGCGGACGTAATAATTCTGGATATGGGCGTGATGCCAAATTTGGAGAAAGATCCGGCCAAAGAGGATGAAGTGCAGATTTTGTCGCCGCCTGCGCTTTCGAAGCAATCAGACCTGCGGCTCCAACGCCACCCATCATCATAAATGCCTTACGGCGATTCATCTCAGTCATATATTATCCTATATTCTATCATATTAGGTGGAACGACAGAGAAGGAGTAACTCCCCTACGGGATGACGCATTCTTCACGTTCCTGTTAGAAATCTTTTAATCTTCTGAGGCGCAAGAGACAATATAGAAAGGAGATGAAAGATAAGGTTAATTCCCCTTTTCCTATTTCCATGCTCTCCTCTTGAAGAATAAATTGAGTTGGTTATTGTTTTTTTGAGTTTGATTGTTTTTATTGTGCTTGGAAAGCAAAAAGCCCTTAAGGTGAGTACCTTAAGGGCTTTTTTAAATGATGTGACTGAGTAGCGGGGGGCGACCTACTTTTCCGCGTCTTGAGACGAAGTATCATTGGCGCTGAGGGGTTTAACCATCGAGTTCGGGATGGGATCGGGTTTGGGACCCTCGCCATAACCCCCCGCTGCTGCGTCACATCAGGTGAATGGGATAGAAGAGATAAGAGAGATTGAGAAAGTTTTGAATGATGTTTGTATGTTGAATACAAAGCTGGAGAGGTCTGGGGGATTAGTATCCGTAAGCTTCATTCATTGCTGAACTTTCACACCGGACCTATTAACGTTGTGGTCTTCAACGCCCCAAAAAGACCTTATCTTAAGGCTGGTTTCCCGCTTAGATGCTTTCAGCGGTTATCCATTCCGAACTTGGCTACCCAGCCATGCCACTGGCGTGACAACTGGTTCACTAGAGGTTCGTTCATTCCGGTCCTCTCGTACTAGGAACAAATCCTTTCAAGTCTTAACGCCCACGGCAGATAGGGACCGAACTGTCTCACGACGTTCTAAACCCAGCTCACGTACCACTTTAATCGGCGAACAGCCGAACCCTTGGGACCTGCTTCAGCCCCGGGATGTGATGAGCCGACATCGAGGTGCCAAACCTCCCCGTCGATGTGAACTCTTGGGGGAGATCAGCCTGTTATCCCTAGAGTACCTTTTATCCGTTGAGCGATGGCCCTTCCACAAGGAACCACCGGATCACTATGGCCGACTTTCGTCTCTGCTCGAGCTGTCACTCTCACAGTCAGGCAGGCTTATGCCATTGCACTCAAAATCCGATTTCCAACCGGACTGAGCCTACCATCGCGCGCCTCCGTTACATTTTAGGAGGCGACCGCCCCAGTCAAACTGTCCACCATGCAGGGTCCTGGCCCATGCTAAATAGGCTCAGTTAGACAACAGAAACATTCAGGGTGGTATTTCAACAATGACTCCCTTAAAGCTGGCGCCTTAAGTTCATAGTCTCCCACCTATCCTACACAAAATATTTCTGGTGCCACTGCAAAGCTACAGTAAAGGTTCATAGGGTCTTTCCGTCTGACCGCGGGTACCCCGCATCTTCACGGGGAATTCAATTTCGCTGAGTCGATGCTGGAGACAGCGGGGAAGTCGTTACGCCATTCGTGCAGGTCGGAACTTACCCGACAAGGAATTTCGCTACCTTAGGACCGTTATAGTTACGGCCGCCGTTTACCGGGGCTTCAATTCAATGCGCTAACATCTCCTCTTAACCTTCCGGCACCGGGCAGGCGTCAGGCCCTATACGTCATTTCTCAATTTCGCAGAGCCCTGTGTTTTTACTAAACAGTCGCTACCCCCTGGTCTGTGCCACCATAATAAGGTTGCCCTCATTATGGCCTTGCTTCTTCCGAAGTTACGCAAGCATTTTGCCTAGTTCCTTCAGCATCGTTCTCTCAAGCGCCTTGGTATGCTCTACCTGTCCACCTGTGTCGGTTTAGAGTACGGTCTATACGCTAGGGCTATTTCCTGGAACACTCCAAAAGCCTATTCAATCCATTAAGAATAAACAACATATCGTGTCCGTCACCACTAGCAGGCTCAGGAATATTAACCTGATTCCCATCGATTACGGCTTTCGCCCTCACCTTAGGGGCCGGCTCACCCTGCGCGGATTAACCTGGCGCAGGAAACCTTGGACTTTCGGCGAAAGTGTCTCTCACACTTTTTATCGCTACTCATGTCAGCATTCGCACTTCCAATACCTCCAGCTAACCTCACGGTTAACCTTCATCAGCCTATGGAACGCTCCGCTACCACGTACATTCCCATGATAAAGAATGCACATCCGCGTCTTCGGTAGACAACTTTAGCCCCGTTACATTTTCGGCGCAGAAACTCTTAAGTTTAGACCAGTGAGCTATTACGCTTTCTTTAAAGGATGGCTGCTTCTAAGCCAACCTCCTGGCTGTCCTGGAGTTTCCACTTCCTTTCACACTTAGTTGTCATTTGGGGACCTTAGACGGCGGTCAGGGCTGTTTCCCTCTCCACAATGGACCTTAGCACCCACTGTGTGTCTGCTATGCTCTACTCATCGGCATTCGAAGTTTGATTGAGGTTGGTAAGACGGTGAGTCCCCCTAGCTCATTCAGTGCTCTACCTCCAATGGTAATACATAACGCTCTACCTCAATAGATTTCGCGGAGAACCAGCTATCTCCGGGTTTGATTGGCCTTTCACCCCTAGCCACAGCTCATCCCCGTCTTTTTCAACAGACGTGGGTTCGGTCCTCCAGAATATTTTACTATCCCTTCAACCTGGCCATGGCTAGATCACCCGGTTTCGGGTCTTCTATCCGTAACTATGTCGCCCTATTCAGACTCGCTTTCGCTGCGCCTACACCTATCGGCTTAAGCTCGCTACGATCAGAAACTCGCTGACCCATTATACAAAAGGTACGCCGTCACAGCATAAAGCCGCTCCGACTGCTTGTAAGCAACCAGTTTCAGGTCTCTTTCACTCCCCTCATCGGGGTGCTTTTCACCTTTCCCTCACGGTACTTGTTCACTATCGGTCATCAGGTAGTATTTAGGCTTGGAAGGCGGTCCTCCCATATTCAACCAGAATTACACGTGTTCCGGCCTACTCAAATCCTCGTCATAACTTAACATATACAGGGCTTTCACCTTCTACGGCAGACCTTCCCAGATCTTTCTATTTCACTATAACAAGGCATTGGCCTGCTCCACTTTCGCTCGCCACTACTCGCAGAATCTCTTTTGATGTCTTTTCCTCCGGGTACTTAGATGTTTCAGTTCCCCGGGTTCGCCTCACATATCTATGAATTCAATATGTGATCCTCTTATCGAGGGGGTTGCCCCATTCGGATATTTACGGATCAATGTTTGCTCACAACTCCCCGTAACTTTTCGCAGCGTGCCACGTCCTTCATCGCCTCCTGATGCCAAGGCATCCACCGATTGCTCTTAGCCTCTCCAGCTTTGTGTTCAACTCCACCGCGCTCGCTTCACTAAGGATCAATCTTTCCTATTCC